>JAAVFV010000001.1:0-2927 GCA_014800525.1 Bacteroidales bacterium
ACGGAAAGAGTAAAGAAGGCGATGGTATAAAGAAGCTTTTTCATTTTGAAAGAGTTTTAAAAGAGTGAAACTAAAAAAGGAAAGATAAAAGAGTATAAAGAGAAAAAATAAAAAAGAGAATCAGTGGTTCGGCTTAGGTTTTGTTAGTTGCCTTATCACCTGATTCGCTTATAAAACACAAGGTTTTTTCAAATTGTTCCGGAGGGTTGAAAAATATTTTGTTAACACTGTTTCCATCCGATTCTTAAATTGTTAAAAACGATCCTATCCTATTGGTCTAACCAATCCCCATACAAACATAACTAATTGAAAATAAGTTATATAATTTACAATCTTGCCTTCATAATAAAATATTCATGCCCCTTAACTTTTTAACAACTTCCGGTATCAAAATAAAGCTTTTAACCCTCCCCCGTGCAGTCCTCCCAACGGGCTACATGGTCGAAAAATCCGTGAACCCTCTGTGAAGTTNATCTGCGCCNCANCTGTGATTACTGATTTGATACTGGGAATTTATTTTCAGCGGCTTGTAAGGAGTTACGCTTTTCACGTTCCATGCATTTAAATGTCTTAGTCAATTCCTTTGGATTTTGTCTCAATATTAACAGTTATTCCTTTAGATTTTATCCGAATATTTGGATTTATTCCTTTGGATTTTNTCTCAATATTAACAGNTATTCCTTTGGATTTTAAGTAAGTTATTGATTATNTTTGTAAATTTAAATTATNCAAATTCCCAATGGCATATCTTCCAAGAAATATAGANGCAGACCTTCTGAAATGGAAAGCATCCCCACGGCGTAAGCCACTTATTGTTCGAGGGGCCAGACAAGTCGGTAAATCCCGGACAATAAGGCANCTGGGGGAATCCTTCCAATATTATCTCGAGATCAATCTTGAGGCAGAAAAGGATCTTTGCAGACTTTTCGAAGAAATCCCGGATGTGAAGGAACTCAGTCAACGTCTTGGGGCAGTACATAATGTTAAAATAATACCTGGAGAAACCCTCCTTTTCATAGATGAAATACAGAATTGTCCTGCTGCCTTGAAGAGCCTTTGGTTTTTCAAAGAAAATTACCCGGAGTTACATGTCGTAGCGGCCGGATCACTTCTGGAGTTCGCATTGAACGAGATGCCTTCATACGGTGTCNGACGTGTCAGATCAATGTTCATGTATCCTATGTCGTTCAAGGAATTCCTGATGGCAACGGGCAAAGAAATGTGGATAAAGGAAATTGAAACCGCTGATTGGACCAGCCCATTGGAAGAAAGCCTCCACTCCCGTCTTGTCTCGGAATTCAGGTCGTTTCTGATGGTAGGAGGNATGCCGGCCAGTGTGGCCGCATGGGTTGAAACTCAGGATTATTCAGCTTGTCAGGACGAACAAAACGATATCCAGCAGAGCTATTATGACGATTTTGCCAAATATGCAAAAAAAGTAGATCCCCAACTNCTCCGAAATACTTTATCGGGTGTGGTTCGCCAATCAGGGCAGAAATTTGTATACAGCAGAGTTGAGGGAGGATATAAGTCTGAGGAGGTCAAGGAGGCGCTAAGACTTCTTCGCGATGCAGGGATAATCATTCCGGTGCAGATGTCCGCTGCTAACGGTCTTCCCTTAGGTGCGCAAGTCAATCCTAAGTTCACCAGATATGATTATCTNGACACCGGTCTTTTACTTCGCGTACTGGCGATGAACTATGACGACGACATGGAGTTNACTAGACTCATACTTGCCGGCGAAGCCCCAAACCTTGTAAATAAAGGTCTCGTGNCCGAGCTGACTGCCGGCCTAGAACTTATAAAATCATCTAATCCACAGAGCAGATATGATCTGTTCTATTGGGAGAATCTGGATCGAAATGCTACTTCGGAAGTGGAATACATCATTGCAAAAAATGCAAGGTGTCTTCCTATCGAGGTTAAGGCCGGGACATCTGGAAAAATGAAGAGCCTTAGACTTTTCATGAATAAAAAGAAACTGACCTCCGGTATACGCAGTTCTTTAGAGAATTTCGGTATGCTTAAGATTTCAGATACCGATGATAAGGGAAAAAACATCATGAGAGTCATTGGCATTTTACCGCTTTATGCAATATGGAGACTTCCTGAACTGCCATTGCCTGAGTAATTCCATCTCAACAACACGATTACACCATAATTGCATTCATGTGAAAAAGCCCCGCCTTCAACTCGAAGACGGGGAACTTTTGGCTTTTCGCTNGGAGGAGCCGNAATCTCTGGTGGGTCTCACATCACTTCCATTTCTTCTCCATGGACTCTCTATTATCCATGGCGCTTTTCGGATTCCTTTTCTCCTCATCCTGAGGGCCCGCACTCCGGTGACGGCCTCAACGGCTTGACCGGCTCGGTTCCTCGGATCGATTNGCCCTATCGGTTCCGGAGGAGCAAGATTTCTGTGTGTGTTTTCCTTAAGGTAATCAATTCGAAATCTTGACTCCTGCCAATGTCAGTTAGGTCAGTTCTCTTTTCTTTCTTTTGTTTCTCTTTCTTTCAAAATTGTTTCTTTTCACTCNGATGAGNTAGAGNACCGGCCGTCGATGGAATCATCTGATCATTAGATGCTTGAGGATTGCCTCCGATTGGNATGTAATCCGGTCGTCTCTATCGCTCGTTGAGAGCGTATGCTTTTATATTATGCCTGGCAATGGGGTGTTGTCTTGTCGGGTTCTGGTGTCGGTTGGTGGGGCAGTACGGGGGCAGTATATCCAGGTCCGGTATGNAATATATCGGANGGAATGGTCTGAAATTAAATTGTGGGGNATAGACNGTGATCTGACTGTTTAGCGGACAGTGGTTGTGAAGTTGTAGACTGCCTCGCCGATTGTGGNNCCTGCGGGAAGCTCGTCGGNGCTGTTNACGATCACTACTGTGAATTTCTTNGNNGCNNTCNTGNTGNNGTTGTC
>JAAVFV010000001.1:2932-6205 GCA_014800525.1 Bacteroidales bacterium
CNANCACCTCGTAGNTNAGNTTNAGNTCGTGGNNGCCGGCCGCCATGGCGCGGGTGTCGAAGCTGGCGTTGAACGGTGCGAAGACGTTGCGGACNCGGAGCTTGGAGTTAACGAAGTATTCNACNTTNGATACCGGAGTNACCGAGCGGGAGGTNGGTGCGATCTGAGTNGAGGAGATATAGAACTTGCTGTCCTTTACTACATAGATATTGCCGTTGGATAATGCTACGTTCTGGAAGGTTACAGTGAAATCGAGGCTCTGCGCGGGCTCCATGTCGTTAATTTCTGATGAAGAGCAAGAGGCGAAGAGTACGGAAAGAGTAAAGAAGGCGATGGTATAAAGAAGCTTTTTCATTTTGAAAGAGTTTTAAAAGAGTGAAACTAAAAAAGAAAGATAAAAGAGTATAAAGAGAAAAATAAAAAGAGAATCAGTGGTTCGGCTTAGGTTTTGTTGGCTGCCTTATCACTTGATTTGCTTATAGAACACAAGGTTTTTTCAAATTGTTCCGGAGGGTTGAAATTTTTTTTGTTAACACCGTTTTCACCCGATTCTTAAACTGTTAAAAATCGGCGTCTGCGTCCCTTGTCTCCTCCCTTAGAATTTATATAAAACTTTGATTATCAATATTCTCAAGCTGTCGTTTTTACTTTCTGAAAAGATTTTCTCATACCGAACTTTTTAACAATTTCGGGCCTCAAAATTTATCGTAATTACCCGCAGATTCCCTCCTCGAATCATTAGTTTGCATGGGGACCGTACTTAGCTGGCAAATCGAACCTCCAGCCCAATGGAATCATAGAGATATATAAAGGGCTCCCTGTCTTCGAGTGGAAGACGGGGAGCCTGCTCTCTATCGTTTAGTAATTTCTCAGGGACTATTTAAAATGTCGCCTATGTGAAGTGTTATTTATTTTTTCCCACAATCTGGCCTAACTCCTCAGGAGAAAAAGAGATAATCACTTTCTTACCTGATGGCTGCCCGACATATTCATACACAAAACCCTTATTGAGTTTGGAAAGGATCTTGGCCTGCTGACGCATGGAACGATCCTTCAGCATCTTACGCATATTGTCCTTCAACTCCTCCTTCGATTCCTCCATAGTGATGATCTCATAGAGATTTTCATCTACCTCGCAGGTGTATACCACATTATCTCCCGTGTCTTTCACATCCACCACCTTCAAACCGCGGTCGATAGTGGAAGGAAGACGATGCTGTTCGGCCTTTATGGAATTAGCAAGCAACAATCGATCCGTATCCTCCTCACTCATGGGATTCTCATAGATCTCCTTCAGTTCTTCGGGGGATAAAACTAATTCAAATTCATCCTTACTCCCCTTATTCTTATAGATCACCTTCAAAGAAGCATCAGCATCCACCATCATCTTCAGCAGTTTATGGAGATCCCCCTTGGAGAGCGACAACTTCATCGACTCCTTGGCAATGGAAGCATCCTTTCGGATGTCGGCCACATTCATCACCTCCCGATTGACCGTGAATACAAATTTTACCTGACGGTTATCGGAATCATAATCCATTGAGGTGAGTTTACCGGCCATTCCCAAGGAAATCGGACAAACCTTCTTACCGGCCTCAATCTGCATCTTCAAAGCAGAGTCATTACTGCAGGCCGCAAATGATACGGCGAGAATGACAAACATCAAGAGTTTAATACATTTTCTCATAATCGTTAAATATAGATTAGTCATAAGGAGCATGTACACGACAAATTATGCCGTGGCCTGGCCCAAAGATAACAAAAAAACAAGAAAGTTTCTCTTAAAAAACGACCAAATATCCTACATTATAGACAACCCTCGATTAAGATAGACAACCCTCGATTAAGTAGGTATTATTCTGGAGGACACCGAGATATGTTCGAAAGATTCATAGCAAGAGATTCTATCTGCGAAAAATTTTATAATTTAGAGTAATATTTATCAGGCTTCACCGAGCCGCTTGAATCCATACCCCAAACTATGATAATAGGTTACGATGGCAAAAGAGCAACCGGAAACATGACCGGTCTTGGAAATTATTCGCGTCTTGTAATCGAGGAGGTAGGCCGACACTATCCTGAGGACAAGTTGCTGATCTATACCCCTAAGCCCTCCGATAATCCACGTCTAAACTCAATCCGGGAATTAGATAATGTAGAATTCCGTTACCCCTCTCCACAGGGACTGAAAGGAAGCTTATGGCGTACATTCGGCATCACCAACAATCTACGCCCCGACAAAGTCGAAATATTCCATGGTCTAAGCAATGAGTTGCCACTCAATATCCGGTCCTCACGAATCCCCTCGATAGTGACCATGCACGATGTCATATATCGGCGCCTGCCTTGGTGTTACCGACCCTTCGACCGCTGGATGTATGATTATAAATATGGGCATAGTTGTCGTAATGCCGACCATATCATTGCCGTCTCCGAGCGTACGAAAGAGGATGTAGTGGAGTTATATGGTATCAATCCGGAAAAGATTACAGTGATATATCAAGGTTGCGACCCACAATTCCGACGTCAGGTAACACCGGAAGAAACAGAGGAAATTAAAAAACTCTATAAGCTTCCACAAAGATACCTTCTTCAGGTCGGAACGATTGAAAAGCGAAAGAATCTTGAACTCACCGTCCGGGCACTTAACGGAATTTCACCTGATATGTCGCTGGTGGTCGTTGGTCGCGATCATCACGGTTATAAATCCTATATTCAGAATTTAGCTGCTCAATTGGGAGTGGAGCATAGGATAATATATCTTGAAGGACTTCCTTTTAACCATCTTCCGGCCCTGTATACGGGAGCAGAAGTTGTGGTCTATCCATCTCTTTACGAAGGATTCGGGATTCCTGTGATTGAAGCTCTCGAATGCGCCCGGCCTGTAGTGGCTGCCACAGGATCATGTCTCGAGGAAGCAGGAGGGCCGGACACACTTTATGTTGATCCGAAGGATCCCAACGATATGGTACAGGCGGTACATGCAATTCTACGCGATCCTGCTTCGGCTCGTCAGATGGGACTTGCCGGACGCGACTATGTGAAACGCTTCCGCTCGGAGAATATGGCTCCCCGGCTGATGGATCTCTACCGAAAGGTGATTACCAATTTCAATCCTGCTAATCATCCGAAATAATAATTACGAATAAAAAATTACGAACCCACAACTCAACATAGGAAAATACTCAGGGATATACATAACGCGAACGCGGCGGGTCTCACGACTCGCCGCGTTCACATGTTTTCCATAATACTTAACTAACTAACCTAACA
>JAAVFV010000002.1 GCA_014800525.1 Bacteroidales bacterium
AAGATGATTACAGCTTAGGTATTACTACAACGTTAATGATAAAATATATACCCCTTATCCTCTGATAGTCAGAAGCTAAGGGGTATATATTTTATCATAGAACTGTCAAAGATGGGAAATTATCCCCAGACATCCAATCTTTCCTCCCATTTTTTATTTCTCCTGTGGCTTAAAACAATTTAAAACAATTGTGATAAGCGTTTAGTCAATGGTGTAGAGGCAGACAAGATATCGCCAGATCCCATTGTCAAGGGCTTAATTCTGAAAATCTATAATTCGAAATTAATTTTTATTTATTCTGATGCGGTTACCCTGTAATTTACATACCCCGGCTATCCCGGCTATAGTTCGGATTTACTAAACCCGCAAGAAGAATACCTGTGAATGTAAAAATAGGGCTGCGCCTAATTAAGCCGGATCCGACAGAGGCAAATACCACTCGGACTTCCCGACTTAATGAGACGCAACCCTTAAGTTCAAAGGATTCTGACTACTTGATGATTACCTTGCGCAGATGAGTGATGCCATTGCTCAGCAGCTTGCGTTCTATACAAACGGTGCCAGCTGTCGGTTTGGCTATCATGAATCCTTGAAGATCAAAGTAAACGGTTTCAACCACATCTGATTCATCGTAGATACCATCGATACCGGTGCTAATAACTCTAAGTTCAAACGTCTTGTATTCCTCTGAATCGGAATCAATGCGGACGCGGAGCCAACCCTGTCCGGGTTCCGTAGGTGTGGCAACTCCATCTTCCAGCATTATATTGTCGGAAGCTGTCCATTCCAATCCGGGAAGCGCCGCATAGAGAACTTTTCCACTCACATTATCTGAGGTATCATTCTCCTTTTCGAATACTAAACCATAGATAGCCTCGAAATAGGTCAGCGCAGGTTCGTACAAGTCTTTAAGAACGGGCAGGGCTCCGGGAGAAGAAATGTAGCTCTCGCCAAGGGTTGCCACCGACAGTCCTTCGTTATCGAGGGCAATAGCTGCACGGTCGAGTGCCGACGAGGGTGTGCAACATCCGTCAAGATAATAGACGTGAGCATCGGCTGGAAGGGACTCGGCAGCTTCCGTACGCTGATTGCCAATTGCATAAGCCGTGCCTCCGGGAGCAGTAGCCGTCACATCGCCGGTGTTGTAGATATTGCTGAGTTGCACTTCGTTACCAAAACGTTGAGCCACAATGCCAGCCACCTGAGTCAAGCCCGAGATATTACCTGTGTTGTAGCAATCGGTAATGAATCCGGCGTAAGATACCGAACCCATACGGCCCACGATACCACCTACAGCCTGAGGATCCGATCCTCCTGGAATAAGTCCTTCCTTACCCGTCACGTCACCAATGTTGGCACAGCCGATAAGATCCTTGTTGGTATAACCTGCGACACCGCCTATCCAGCAGCCGTCTGACAAGACGTTGCCCGAGTTCCAGCTATCGGTCACACTTCCATAGGCGCTTCCCGATATACCTCCGATGCTCGACAACACGAATCCGGAGAGATCCGTCAGATCCTCACCGCCGAAGAGTGCCGTCACATCGCCCGTATTGTAACAGTTGCTGACTGGAGTGCCGTTCTTTCCGATGAGTCCACCGATATTGTTGCCACCCCATGCCGTGACTTTTCCGGAATTACTGCAATTGCGGATATGGGACTCGGTGCCATCGACCATAGTGCCGTTGGTGCAACCTGCCAGACCTCCGGCAAACGTATCCGCATATCCTTTACCTCCTAAGTTAAAGGCTTCGATATTACCGGTATTTGAGCAGCCATCCATAATAAAATCGGACTCGCTGACAATACCGGCCACCCCGCCTACTCCCAGCACGCCTGCAACAGGCGCCGTGTTGTGACAGTCGGTCATATGCACCTGTGCCTTATTGTTGGTCTTGTCGCTGTCGTTACCTCCGATGATGCCTGCCACTGCAATAGCCTTGGGAGCATAGATGGCAGCAGTATTGGTACATCCCGATATCTCGAGCAGCGCACCTGCCGAATGTTTGCCGATAATTCCTCCTACACTGGCAGATTCAGATTGCAGCGTGCCCTCATTATGGCAATCGGAAAATGAGCCGGCTGCCATACCTGCGATACCGCCGAGCACTTTGCCCTGGGTTTCCCCTCCGAGCGCGCCTTTATTGATACAGTTTGCCACTACCGAACCGGCCTCGCTCTTGCCTATGATACCACCAGTGCCGTAGGTCTTTCCCGACATCACATGGCCGAGGTTCCGGCAATTCTCTACGGAGGCTCCTGCTTTAAGAGTACCGACTATACCGCCGCCGGGGTCTCCGGTGGCTATCACTTCACCGCGGTTGGTGCAATCATAAATCCGGCCTTCAAGCTGAGCGGCCACACCTCCGGCTCCGTAACCGGTCAGGGTATTGTTGACCGACAGATTATGAATCACTCCCTGAGGGCCGACCTGTCCGAACACACCGGTGTTTTTGCCGGGCTTCGCGGTGGTGGAGGTATAGACTATTCCTGAAATCGTCTTGCCATTGCCGTCAAATGTACCGTTGAACTTGGTTGTGCCGTCACCGCCTACCGGTGAGAATTCATCTGCATCGGCATATATGAGGTCATCGGTAAGCAGATAGTGCATGTTGAGACAGTCGTAAGCATTTTTGCTGATGAATGACTGAAGCAACGCCATATCTTCCTTAGTCTTGATAAGATAGGGGTGTTCGTCTGATCCTTCACCCTCAAAGAGCACGGGAAGAATGGTCAGTTCCAATGTCTTCACCACATTTTCACCCGACTTAGCAGTAGCGGTAGCCTTCGCGCTGAGGTCTCCCTCGGGAATGATGACCTTTATCTGACCCTCCGAAAGAGAGAAATATTCACTTTCAGAAAGATTCCACTCTATATCTGCAGCTGCTTTTACTGCCACATCCGAACCGACGTTGGCAATCGTCTGGCTGTTGGAGAAATCGATATATGTGGAACGCAATGCTTCGGTTTTAGGCTCTTCCGCAAATATACTCAATACCGGATACTTGCCTGCTTTCAGGTCAAGCATGTCGGCAGGCAGACCGGCAGGAGCCTCCCCGCCCACAAGCATATGGGTGGTGGCAGGAATGCAACCGGAAATAGAATTGAGCGATGCACCGACTGAAGTGATCGAAGAATCATAGACCACATCCACCACGGCGTTGTCGCGGATTTCGTTGGCTACGGCGCCGTTGGTATTGTCTTTAACAGTGGTCACGGCAGCAAAATTGGCACTTCTGCTGATTTTGCCTGTCGTGCCGTAAGCACCGAGTGTGGCGGTGATACCACCGGCCTTTACATTGGCCACGACTTCACCGAGATTTATGGATCTGTCAATTGTGCCGTAGTTGATGGCCGTGATACCTCCGAATACTTCCGAGGTCTTTCCGTCGGCTACGGCAATTTTAGCGGCGTTCTGACACAACTCGATTGTGCCTGTATTGGCTCCGGCAATACCGCCGGCACCGGTCTTGACAGCATTCTGCTGCATTATTACATCACCTGCATTATAACATTCGACCACAACTCCGTCGTTTTCACCGACGATGCCTCCCGTGGCCATGCCATTTGCCCCGATTTTCGCATAGTTGCGACAATTCTCTATGCATCCGAAACTGATACCGGCAATCGAACCCGATATGCTGTAAAGATCGTAGACACAATCTTGGGCAATTCTTACATTTTTGATGGTGCCTTCTTGCCCTACGTGGGAGAAAAGACCTCCATATTGATATGATTTATTTGCCGTCACGCCTCCGGATGTCGTGCGGAATGCCGTCTTTACTGTCAGATTATGGAAGTAGTGGCCGTCTCCATCGAAAGTTCCGTTGAACGGTCGCGTCATTGCCGGGTATCCGACACAAACAAATTCAGGATCAGCCGAAGCGTCTATATCCGCGTTCATGCGGAAGTGGTCGCCCAGATGCGATTGCCCGTAATTTACAATGGCATTATTGAGCATAGCCATATCCGAGATGCTCTTTATCAAGAAAGGATCGGCAGCTGTGCCGCTTCCATCAAATACCTTGGGCACAACACAAACCATAATCATCTTGACTAAATTACCATCCGATGCCACAAGCCAGTTGTTGCCATATTCAGCGCCGATGGTGGCCTGACTGCCTGAAATTGTGAGCGACGGAGTGCTGCTTACCAAGTTGCTGTTGGTGCCAAGTATAGCCCATTCCACAGAATTGACCTCCGGCAATGAAATAGATTTCTTGACATTGCTGTAGTTCTCATCTTTAGCCAAAATTGCCGGAGCAGAAAGCAATATACCAGGTTTTGTAGCCTTTAAGGTAGCCGGAACAGGGTATTTACCCGATGACGCACTCCAGATGTCGGCTATAAAGCCAGCGGGAAGGGAACCGGACGTAAGTGAAGAGGTGGGCAATCCATAATCACCCGTCGAGATGATGTTTATCTGATTGTCAGCGTAGCAATTTGTGAAAATCTGAGCTGCAGCTTCTTCCGAAGTAAACGGTTCAAGCACCGGCACTGCGCCATAGATACCACAGCCCGCTCCATTGGCTGAATAAATCTGACCGACAGAAAGACAATTCGACACGTTGCTCATCTGGCCCAACTTGTGATCATTGCCGCTTGATATAAACGAGAGTGACGCAATTCCCACCACGCCTCCTGTAAATACTTTTGGCTGGGAAGACTCTATGATAAGACCACCGTTTGCACAGTCGGTCATTTCAGTTGACGCCATATAAGCTACGACTCCTCCGCAATATGATTTCGGAAGTGTGGGATCAGTTGCCCAATCGAGACCAACAGACGATAAAGTGGCTGTATTAATGCAACGCGCAATTTGGGCCGGATCCTCCGTACGGCTGCCATGGGAAACTCCCACCACACCGCCAATATATGCATATCCGATGTTATCGGTTATCGTTCCGGCTACAGAGCAATCGTGGATATTCCCTTTAAGGCCATTGGCAGAAGAAGATATATTTTGAGCAGCGATGCCGGCGATGTGACGGTAAGAGGTGCTTAATGCACCGCTCATTGACATCTGACCTGAGAAATGCGAATTGCCGATCTCGCCGCAGTTGTATCCTACGATACCGCCGTTGGCTCCGTAACCGGATACCGATGCCTCGACGCGGCAATCGGAAATCGATCCGATACTCATACCGGCCATCACACCCGCAACCTCAGCCTGTGTGCTCAAGACAGACCGCTTCACATTGATGCCTGAGATCCGGCCTCCGGCATTAAATGCGGTCACGATTCCGGCGTTGGCACCGGCAGAATAAATAGTAAATGTGTCAATATTGAGGTCTTTNACCTGTCCCNGCGGTCCGACCACACCGAAAAGTCCGGTGTATTCAAATCCGTAACCGTTGTAGGTAAGTCCNGACAAGGTCTTGCCGTTGCCATCAAAATTTCCNTTGAAAGGATNNTCACCATCTCCAACAGGAGTAAACAGATTGAGTGAGGAAAGATCTATATTGTTTTCAAGCCGGTAATTGGCTGTGGAGTAGCCTGACTTTGACATGGCCTCGGCCATAATCCTGATATCTTCGCTGTTTTTGATCAGATAGGGATCGGNGGCTGTGCCTTTTCCTTCGAAATCCACAGTGACNGGCGCCGGGAAACTCAACGTGCCNCCCATAAGAGTGTAGGTTATGGGTGAAGCAGCCAAACGTATATTGGAGGCCGAAGTAATGGAGCGGGTTGCCACTATCAGGTCNTTGAAAACCACTTCATTATTGTCGGTTACGGTGCAGTGGGCGCTTTTACCGGAATTTGCNTGTCCGGTGGCATAATNGGCATTGTAGGCGNAAAGATTACCGTATCCTCCGGCCGCACTCACAAACTGGGGCGACATAATNCCGTTGTGCTCGGAAGTCAGACGCACATTGATGGCGCGACCGTAGACAGTATTGGCCATATTGAGCAGATAGAAACCCGAATTGTCATCTTGCAGCCAGGCGCANTCAAACGTGTTCTCAACCTCNTTGCCGTTGGCATCGGTAGTGGTAAAGCCGGCTTTCATATTAGGCACGAGCCATGAGGATTTCTCCGACACAAACAATACTGTGCCGTTGTAGCCCTTGTCGGTGGTGTGATTNACCACCAGNGCCCAGGNTCCCATTGTCCAGTTACCATCTTCATCGCGCGTGCAAATCACCGGATCGGTCAGGCTGTAGGTGTTNGTTGCCAGGTCTACGGGGCAAAACCAGATATTGCCATAGGTGGTATTGTTCGTGATGTATTTCTGAGCAGGGATTTCAGCAGAACCGTCTTCGTTGAATGTCACTGCAAGAGTTGATGTNCCTTGTCCATAGACACCTTTTACTTTATAGGTCTTGGTTGTGGTGCCGGTGACGCTGAAAGTAATGGTATAGGTGTTGATATCGGGCTGACCGTAGACCCTGTCGGCTGAGAACAATTTCTCATTATTCTCTGGCAATGGTGCCACGCGGNTGCCTTTGNCTTTCATCGGGACNTNGTAAGAAATTGTTCCCTGCCTAAAGCCATCCACGATGTTGAACTGCAGGGGAGCATCATCGGNCACTTCAGATGCCGTAATGGCACCGAAATGCTCTTTGAATGACTGTCCGGAATCTTTCATCCGTTCTCCGAAAACCGTCTCGATTTCATTCTCTGCTTCCTTGAGATCGGNGTGCCCGATTGCGATTGCCTTCTGTNCCGGAGCCGGAATGNCAGGNGGCGATACGGGNAAAGTCGGCGCAGCGGCCGAACTNNCCAGAGCACTCCACGATAGGATAACAGCAAGAATNNTGATGTGTCTTGGATTCATAATTNACTGTTANTGGTTGAACANTGAATATTTNGGTTNCAAATATAAGGGATCGGNAATAGNNGCGCCAAGAAATACAATAGACAAATAATATACAAATTTGCAAAAATATTGAAAATANAGCAGTTGTAAACCGAATNCGATTAAAAAAGACTATATTTGCAGGGTGAAACAAANNCTGATAATTCTAATGCTGATCATGGNCATAGCGGCAGCTTGGNCGGCCTCTGGAGATGTCTCGNTCCAATGGAAGTCGATAGGCAAGGATGCCGATGCCTTCGATNCCCTGATGGAGAGAGCNGCATTTCTTGATGTGCCCCGACGCGACCTTGTGTCAGTGGTGGCAAATGCTCAAGANGGNCTAAACGCGCGAGATATAAAGCAGGCTCGTGCGCGTGCCCGCTACTGGAANGGCTGGGTGCTGTCGCAAAGCANCCCGGATTCCGCTATGGAACTGGTCAAGGAGGCCCTTGAACTTTGCGATTCNGCCAANTATCCTTACGATAACGCGCGTTTCTCCATTTTAAAGGCTGATATACTCCGGTTCAAGGGTAATTATGCTGACGCTTACTTTANNTACCGACGCGAGATTTATCACCTCCANGATAAGCANGATTATNTCTGGGAGGCGAGATCGCTGGTCGGAATCGGAGCCATAATGCAAGATCTGGGTGATTATCCGGAAGCTTTGCGCAATTATAATGAGGCAAGCCTTACATTTGAAAAAGCCGGCAGTCTGGTGTGCGTTACAAAAAACATGATAAATCAGGCCAATGCCTACTATCTTCTGGGAGATATGGAAAAAAGCATGGGCNTTCTAAACAATCTGGAAAACAACAAGCATGTANGCAATGATTCTCTTTATATTGCCAATGTGCTCGTGTCGAGGTTCCAGGTNTCGGGNTATCAGGACCGGGAGGCGGCCCAGAAGGCTTATAANATANGCNGGGTTCTGAATAATGAGAAACTTTCGGTCATTACCATGATGTCGATGGGGGCTCTGCTGCTTTCCGATNGTGAGCCGGCAAAGGCCCTGCGGTTCTTCAATCCTGTGCTTGCCCTGACTCATNGTATCAGCGACATGACTAACCGTAAACTCGTGCTGGAGAGCATCAGATTATGTTACCNACAATTGGGACTGACCGATAGCGNCCGGAAATACGAACAAGAGGTGTATCTCNTGAATGATTCCCTTTTCCGGCATGAGAGCATTGAGAATCTTAGGAAAGCCGAGCATCTGNCCACGATTCATCAATACGAAGTNAGAATCGAACAGGATCAGAAAGCCAATCGTCTAAGGTTTATCCTTATTCTGTCGGTGTGTGGTTTCCTCTTGATAATTCTCATTCTTTCCATTTGCCTGCTCATGGCTTCCAAAAGACGCGCAGAAAGTGAGCTGAAACTCAAGGAGGCTAACAATGAGAGACTCCTGCTCCAGAATCAGCAATACAGCATGGAGATAGATGCCAAGACAAAGGAACTGGCTTCCAACACCGTCTTGCTTGCCCAGAAAAATGCAAAACTGAAAGAGCTGGGCGAACAAATCACCAACATGGAGCAGAAGGGAGAGATTGCGGAAACCGAGGGTGAGAGATTGTCAGACAAGATCAAGAGTGAACTGCGCGCAGATGATGACTGGAGGTATTTCAAACTCAGATTCGACAAGGTGCACCCCTGCTTCTTTATGTCGCTCAAAGAAACATACCCGGCGTTGTCGAAGACAGAGCTGAGGCTATGCGCCTATATAAGGGTCGGAATGAGCGCCAAGGAAATTGCACAGATATTATCCGTAAGACCCGAAACTGTCAACACTTCC
>JAAVFV010000003.1 GCA_014800525.1 Bacteroidales bacterium
TATCAGAGAGGGGAGGCTATATGTGCCTATATCTGCAATCCGGATGAGATCGTCGGCAAGCATCATTGGATATGGTATGACTTCAAGACTTGCCAACCTCGATGTGAATTGACACCGCCTCCTGCTGACCGTTGTATCCCGGACGCATTTAAGCAATGTCAATCATCAGACAATGTATCGTCCTCACATACACAAGGAACCGGAATAATTCTGTCATCGTCTTCTTTCAGTGGTAACCCTATTCCAGACGAAGGTTTTGCTTATGGTTCTGCACTTCCCGATGATTTCAAACTTTGGTTAAGCCGTCATCCCGGTCTTAGCTTGACGAAGCCCTTCACCGTTTACCGAGACGAGCAAAAAGTCAAGCAACGCCGTAGAGTCCAACGACTTTAATTTCAAATGATATATTAGGATGCTTTACTATTGCTAGACATATCGATGATGTCATAGATATGGGATTACAAATGGTCAAATATCTATGACTTCTTCCTAATATACTCATTTATTACTAATAATATCAATAATTCTATTCAACAATATAGGATTATTGATAACAACGATAAATAATTGTTTGCGAGTTCGTGTAATAATTTGATATAACATTTGTCGTTGAGAATAATACGTATTATCTGCGACTAATTCTCCATATGCATTATATCTAAACGACTCATCTAACACCACAACAATCTTATCAAATTCTTGCCCTACAACAGAGTGGGCACAATCTCCATCCGAAGATAAATATTTTTCGTATTTAAATGTCGTACGAGTTCCTGGAGTGTAATTCGGTGTTTTCCATCCTTCGTTGGCGAGCTTGTTAAGGAGAGCCTTTCCAGCATCTATGCTTTTACAATATGAAAATTCAATATTGGAATATGACATTCCGTGAATATTCTTATTCCGATTAAAAAGTTGTTTGATAAAGTAAGCAATTTCTTTATTCGTTCGAATCTTATCTGTCAATCTGAATGGTTTACATTTTAAATCGTCTTCAATTTTTTGTTGTATGTTGTTTCTAAGTTCCGTATCGCGTAAATATTGGTTAGCATCGAACGAAAAAATACATTTAAGCTTATTATCTTGGATAATCTTAATAAAACGCATAAATTGAGATAAATATATCCTTTGAGCTTCATCTATAATTACAATATCGTAATGTGAAATATCGGGCGCATATCTTGGCATATAAATTTCCCATCCATATTGCTCTTTGAGAATATTGTGACCATTGTTGAGGGGACCACAATGTAAAAATATAACTTTTGCCCCGCGTGTGATAGCCTGTTTGCCTATGTGATAAGTAAGCAATGTTTTTCCAGTACCTGCACTGCCTGTCAAAGCTATAAATCTAGAATTTTTATCCTCTAACTTTTTTAAGATTTCTTTATAAATATTTTCTTGCTGTACAGTAAGAAAATATTTATCTTCCATAAAGTTATCAGTAGAATTAAATGGAGAAACCAGATAGTCGGATGGGTTAAAAAGATTATCAATATCTTTAAGAACTAATGTTTGTTGTTGGTCTAATTTTTGATATAGTTCGTTTATTGGTATTTCCATCAATTTATTGCCATGCACTCCTGATATTAGTTTGTATATTTTTTTAGAATCAGACATATAGGTATAGATAAGTAATTCTTTACCAAGGAAACTGAGATAATACTGATTCCGTAGCTGTTGTTTAAGAACCTTTTCGGGTGAGCTCTCAGTCTTTATTTCAATATTTATTATTTTATCTGTTCCAAATCGGAGCAAATCAAATTCTTTGCCAATTTGTGGAATAGAGTAACCAAGGAAATAATGCATAAATACTGACATATCTTGATTTACTGATAAGAGTTGTTTAACTAACGATTCAAGGCCGGATAGCTCATAATCCTTAATACCACTTGTTATTCCCATGCATTCGGTTATTTTATTAAATAATACTTCATCAAGATTTCGGAATGCTTCAACAATTGATAGTATATTAACTTCTCTCATGACATAAAGTCTATTATTAATTAAACATCACATCAATAGTATACACCGAGAGAGACTAATTTCTTGTCTCGGTAATAATATTTGTGGAATCTATATATTGTTGTTTTGAAGCTTATCTAGNATNTTTACAANATANNAATCNAACAATTNNAGGTTTGCNGCNTAATCCTCAATNACCATNCCAAANGCNGCCTCNGCTCTATCCAGTTCATTGCTATGCCCTGAGTATTGTTGATATTTGAGACCCCCTTTAGAAAATGTTTGTATAGAACTTAGTAATGTTGAGTGAANTCCANTTAGNNCATCTCGGATATATGACGAAANAATAGGAGANATCAAAGCNGATTCTAATAGNACTGCTTCAGCACACCTAAGAGCCTCAATGAAGGTTTGTGAAATTACTGGAATANTNGACANAAATTTCATACGNCCNACATTTAANATCAGTGTGAGNCTACGTGCAAATTGATTNTTAAGNCGNTTGTANTTAGTTGTNGTNTTAAGTTTTANNTGTGTNGNATNTATTGNTTTNTCNTANTTCTCGTGTATTTCATTNAGCGATTCCGTNGANTCAATNATNCATTGNTTACATGTNTNCAGTAGTTCNGTCCAATACTCNATATCACCCTTATCTTCTTCAAAAAATTCNGGTANCGAAAATTGTGATTGATATGCAGCAATAATGGAATTNAACTCAGGTAACGACTCTTNATTTAAGAGATGTTTTTTAGAAACTACAAGTTTATGCCCGGTGGGNGTAGCCGAAACTTTAGACAGTTTTATTTGCTGCCAATAGAGGATTCCTGTATTTGGGTCGCATAATACAAAGATCACAGGAATAGCAGAGGAAAGCCAGTAATCATAGTGAACCTGTTTTATATAATACACATAATTACCATCCTTGTCAGTNTGAACATTCCCTAAACCAGTTTTAAGCTGGACTGATATNTAATGAGCTGTTCCNTTACCGTTTATTACTTGTTCAATCGTCATATCAATTCCGATATCACTATTTGTGGTAGTACGNGCAATCCATCCAAGATCCTTTCGAACACACAATTCNAAATAAGANACCCCAATATCATCAGTGGGATTATAGCGTGAAGTATTTCTCATATTTATATTGCCTGATATCCATTAAGATTAATAACCTGATTTCGTTGCGTTAGATAATATTTAAAATCATNACTTATAATTGAAGTNCCTAATCTATGAACATTTATAGATTCACGGATAAATGACTCATGCGAATGTGGCATAGATTGTTTAATCAGGCATCGTCCATCTAAATCAAAGGCTAAAATATTAGAATCAAACAACTTATGGTGATTATGACATAACCATAATCCATTATGCCCACTAATTGCATGNGCATACTTTTGACTGTCNTCAATAATTTCACAANTCCTAATATCTGCAACTCCCCATANATGTGCACCATGAATAATTTCTGGNATTTCACAACTGCAAAGAGCNCATNTTTTCATTCCGATACGATCCAACAAATTATAGTTATATGCTGCTGATCTTAGACGTCTTGCGTCATCAGCATCAGCTATCAATCTATTGAGTCTTAGGGAAGTATTGTAGACAGTGATATTGCCTAATTGCTCAAATGTATTTAATGAAGATTGAGGTAATGTTTGCAAATCTTGNTCTGAAACGGCAAANACATCAATCGGTCTATCNGCTATTTTAGAGAGTGCAACTCCAAACACTGTTGATTCATATTTATTTGCACCATATGTTTTAGCATATAGTTGAATTCGNTCTTGTGTTTTTGAAACAAACGACGAGTTATTACNCCGATTGCTNTTTTGATTCNCACTCCGCTCTGTAATGATTTCATCAACGTTAGCGTAAGGACTTATAAGATTACTATAATATGAATCAATATTTAAGAAGTTAATTCCCGCAGTCAACATNAGTCTATAATAGACTAGATGATANCCCGTGAAAGGATTCCCAACATAAGGTATAAAATANTACCATAACTGCTTATTAGGATTTGAATCAGAATAGAATATGTTTAATGCAGTTGGTACGCTCTGCAAACTAGAATTACGCCCCCTTATATCNCGTTCNGACAACGTGANATAATGAGTCATGCCACTGTATTCAAGAGTCATCATTCTTCCTTTGTTATATGTGTCTGAGAGTTCATTTACAACGTATTGTGTTTGCCCAGTCAGACGTAAACATATATCCCTAAGAATGTTTGGCGTCAAAATGGATCTAAAACCATTAGTTATCTTCTGAGTATTGGGTCGATAGGATATTACGGCTCTCATTTTTTATAGTTTGTAATTAATACTTCTTTACGATCATTATACCTTCCTTGGGGTTCATCAATGTGTATTATATTGTAACCTCTCTTTGTTGCCCAGTTCTCTACTTCATAATTATGAAAGTCTCCAGCCTGAAGAATATAAGAGAACATGAATTTTGCATCAGCAAGGTTAATTTTATCTATGAAATTACACAGTTCTTTTTCATGGGCAACACTCCATCCTTCAAATCCGCGTTTACCATCGTTATATGTTGCGGTGGTTTCTCTATAAGGAGGATCTAAATAGAAAAACGTGTCGGCTTCTATTAAGGGAGTGAGATCTATAAACGAATTATTCCTGAATTCTACATTCAGACTTTTTATCATCCGTGAGAAAGAAATGAATTTAGCAATAATCTTATCGTTAAATCTACGAGATCCACAGGGAATGTTAAATCCATGTTCCGAATTGAATCTTATTTGTTGTTGGAATCCAAACAAAATTAACGTGTATAGCATTATTGCTGACCTCTCAGATTTGGGCATCGAATTGTACTTATCTCGAATCCGTAAATATCCTTCTTTATTATTAGGAGCAAGACTATATTCTTTTATTAATTTGTTTATTGCTTTAAAATATACAATAGGATCATTCTCATAAAACGAATTAATCAATCCGACGACATACTGATTAATATCATTATATATTACTTTTTTAGCAGTTACATTGATTCCAACGTTGAACCCTCCACCGAATACATCCACAAATGTTTCAATATTTGTTGGGAGAAGTGACTTGATATTGGGAATCATCTTTGCTTTACTGCCACTGTAGTTTAGAGGAGATTCAAAAATCACATCTTTTGCAGATTTTTTCTCTACGAAAAAAAGGTATTCTAAATGACCCTCTCGTCCTCTACATTTAAAATTATTGTATTTCTTATAGTCAATCTCGACACATTCATATGTATCGACATTCCCATAACGCTTGAGGGTAGCTTCAATAAATTCTTTTGACATAAAGCCATCATTATTGTAGCTTAAAATCACATACTTTGCGGTTGTATTAGCTACAATATAATCAAACAAAACATGAGTATATATGTCCTTTGACCATAGGGACTTCATTGGCGTAACTGGTCTTGACCCAGTTATCTTACTTATTTTGGGGTTATCATTTAGAACTAATGTTTCCAAAAGATGATATTGGGTTCCATACTGATTTTGGGTGTATGGGGGATCCAAATACAGTATATCGCACTCAATTTGTGTTATAATATCTTCAATTTTAGAGCTATAGGTCTCTATATGATAGTCAGAAGAAACTTCATCAAATAGATTTTCAGATATTGGTACAAATTGCAGTTTTCGTTGAGACCGTGGATCCCAATGCTTGAGAAATGCTCCAAATACCCCAGCCGTATTTGCTACACTTGAAACACCCTCAATCAAACAATAGATAAGGTAGGCGAATTCGTTATCTGAAATCAGGTTCTTTTGTTTCCACTGCTCAATAGAGGATCGTATGTAATCTATTCTCCCTGCATTTTCTGACGTAAAATACATACGATCAGAACCTCCGGGAGAATAGTTCTGATAGAAAAACCCTTTTTCGATGTCTTGATGGTCCGAAAAGTATTGGAATGGATTAAAACCTAAATTCTTGAAAGCACAGGATTTGCCAATAATCCGACCTTTTGCATAAAGCACACTCCATCGCATTGAGTCATTAATAATGACTTTATATATATTTTTCAAGCTGTTAGCAACAGAGCCTGTCCCACAAAAAGCATCGAAAAATCGAAATGAATGATTTAATAATCCTTTCTCATAAAGAAGGGATTGAATGGCAGGCAATAATTTATCCTTACTTCCTAAGTATCTCATATGTTCGTATTAGCGTAGGAGTTCCACGACAGGAACGTTAATCAAAGAGGCAATTTTTTTAAAAGTGTATAAGTCTGGCTGTGAGGTGTTTGTACACCATTTGGAAACAGTTGTAGGATTTACCTTTAACTGTTCTGCGAGCCATTTCCCTTTGATATTCTTCTCGCACAATACTACTTTTATGCGGTTTATATTTTCATCCATGCGATATTTCTCTAATTTGAACGCAAAGTTAATGAAATTTTGGTATATATACAATAGCCTTTACAATATATAAAAAGGAGTATTGTCTTTTAGAGAATTAGAGTAGATAAGATAATATTGCAAAATGGCAAAGGCAAATTAATATACTACGCCTATAATGAGGATCTTGTCAGTTATTGTCATCCTGAACGTGGTGACCTAGGAGCGATTTTGACTGAGGTCACCACATTTTTACTATTTGATTATAGTTGAAGTCTGTTAAAGATTACCTGTCTTGGGGGAGAGAGGTTGGTTGAACGGCAGCGAATGATGATGAATGATAGTAAATTAGATATTGATAATCAGTATATTATAATGCTTGAAGGATAGAAATGCGTATCCCACAACACGCATAACACACAATCATTCAGCGAATTATGGTAGGTGTGGTGACTAATGTGGTGACTTGGAGGAGTGCGGGTAAAAGAAAGACCGCTAANTCATTGAGAATTAGCGGTCTTNTGTGGTGCCACCAGGAATCGAACCGGGGACACAAGGATTTTCAGTCCTTTGCTCTACCAACTGAGCTATGGCACCATCGTTTTATGTCTTTGCTTGCGGGNGTCGTTGTTTCCCGTTTGCGATGCAAAGTTAGCTCTTATTTTTGAGTTGACCAAATATTTNGGNNNATTTTTTTAATTTTTTTTCGGNGATGGTTTTTTTGTGGGTGATTTTGAGGAGATTACGGGTTGGGAATGTTAGTAATTATAAATAGCTTCGCGCTGAAGGGAACTCTGGGGCTTCAATCCCTTTCAGGGCTTGCACAGGACGAGCTTCGCGCTGAAGGGGGAGAGNGAAGGGAGAGGNAAGGGAGAGGGAAGGGAGAGGGAAGGGAGAGGGAAGGGAGAGAGAAATGGAGANGAGATGGAGGAGATGGGAGGGAATGAGAATTATATTATGGAGAGTATTGTTGAGTTTTTTCAGGGACATCCTTTGGTGGCGGTGTTCCTTACGGTAGGAATCGGATTCTGGCTGGGTCAGATTAGAGTGAAGGGATTCGCGGTTGGTGCCGTGGCCGCTACGCTGATAGTGGGTGTGGTGGTCGGCCAGATGAAAATCGTGATTCCGGATATGGTGAAGACGGTCTTTTTCCTGTTCTTCCTCTTCGCTATCGGTTATAGTGTCGGGCCTCAGTTTTTCAGATCAATGCGTGGGCCAGGGTGGAAGCAGGTNGTGTTTGCTGTGACCGAGGCTCTTATATGTGNNGGCACGATATGGGGAGTGGCAGTGCTGATGGGATATAACAAGGGTATCGCAACCGGNCTTTANGCAGGTTCCCAGACAGCCTCGGCTTGTCTCGGGATGGTCGGAGATACGGTAAGGGAGATGCCCTTGGATGAGGAGCAGCGACAATATCTCCTTATGATTATTCCGGCGTGCTATGCTGTGACGTATGTNTTCGGTACGGTGGGNTCGGCCTGGTATATGTCNGTGATCGGGCCTAAGTTTTTCGGTGGTCTTGATAAATTGAAGGAAGAGGCGGCCACAATCGAGCAGAATATGGATGGGGGAGGCGCCACCATCTTATCGCCCGGAGAGATACGCGCCGGTCGACCGGTGGAATTTCGTGTTGTCAGAGCGCTCGGAGATTATTATTCCNGCGGGCGCACCGTTAAAGAAATAGAAGATAAATTCGGTTCCNCTGAATCGCAGATCATTATTGAAAGAATAAGAAAAGGGGGTGCAGAGGGAAAGATAGAGGAAGCCGGGCCTGACTCCATAGTTGAGAATGGGGATCTGATAGCTGTAGGCGGACGCCGGCGCAGCATAGTGGAGGTGTGTCCCCGTATTGGCGAGGAGGTGGTGGATCCCGAGATGTTGAATTTTGCTGCTCAGAAGACGCCTGTGACAGTTTCTCACACCGGGGCNGGGCTGACATTGGGAGTAATGAGGGAGAACGGTACTCTCGAAGGAGTGCTGATTGCCGATATGCGCCGCAACGGCCTGCGTATACCTGTCAGGAAACAGACCGAGCTGATGCCGGGAGATGTGATCACACTTGTGGGGTTTCCGAGAGATGTGACTGCAGCGGCCCATAAGATCGGATATGCCGATAAGCAGACAAACGTAACGGATATGGTGTTTGTCGGATTGGGAATAGCGGCGGGTTGTCTGTTGGGTAGTCTGTCAGTGCATATAAAAGGGATTCCATTATCGTTGGGGATGAGCGTCGGGGTATTGATAGCAGGATTGATATTAGGATGGTGGCGTAATAAGAAGCCGTCGTTCGGCCGGATACCGGCACCGGCGGTATGGCTGATGAANAACCTCGGCATCACGATGTTTATCGCCGTGATCGGGATTACAGCCGGAGCGCACTTCCTTCATGGGCTTCAGGAGGCAGGATTATGGATCTTCCTGGTGGGAGGAATATGCACACTGTTTACTCTCACGGTGAGTATTCTGCTTGCAAAGAAGGTGTTTAAATTTTCCGGTCCTGAGACGCTTGGTTGTGTATCCGGCGGGCGTTGTGCCGTGGCTGCGATCGGAGCAGTGACCGACAGATTGCAGAGCGATGTGCCGAATCTTGGCTATACCGTAACATATGCCACCGCGAATGTGGCGCTCGTATTCTCGAGTCTGATAGTATTATTCTTAGTATAAGACCCCATCCCATAAAATATGTTAAACGCAGGGCGGTCTATTTTTGAGATAAATTCTTGAATCTCAGAGGGAGCAGCCTTTCGGCTGTAACCGATGAGATTCGAGAATTTAGCCCAAAAGAGACCGTCTAAAGGTAACTTCCTCAGATAGGCCGGAGTCCATTGGAATTAAGTATTAATATATTTAACAATTCAAATTTGTAAAAATTACTCCATTCCGCATCTCAGGGGCATCTATGTCCTTTTGCCTCAGTCACATAGCCCGCTATGCTCCTGAGTCTGCAAGAACATATCTGCACCCTGAGCTGCGACCCTGCGTTAACAGATTTTATTGGATGGGGTCTAAGTTGCTGATATAGCCTCGCCATACTTCTCAATACCCACATTCCTCAANACAATACGGGCTGCAATTCTCAATACTTGTTTGAAAATTGCAGCCCGTATAAGGTTTTGTCAAGAGTTTTATTCCTCAATTGTCTGTTCGGTAAGGGAGCCTGATGTGAGAGGGTAGATTTTTCCGCCTCCAACCTTCTTGATNTGCGGAGNTCCNTTGTAATAGATCCGGGTGGTTCCGATTCCTCGTATATCGAGGGTTTTGATCGGCCAGCAACCGAGAGTNCCTCCTCCCATGAAATTGCATTTCACGGTCTCGGCCTGGAGCGCATCGGCATTGATAAGCCCTGTGCCCACGACNCGGAAATTAGCTTTCGATGTAGAACCCTCAAGCACCATCGTNCCATTACCGGTCATNAGGGATGCATCNACCTGATTTGCATTAATTCCGGTGACAGTGAGGCTACCATTGCCGATAAGCTTTGCGGAGAATTTCGGAACTGCCAGGTTGCCTTCAATACGCACGATACCCTCCGAGCTGGAAGTGGCAGAAGTAAGGAAATCCGAATAAGCATATATCACAGGAAAATCGAGCGACTCATTCTCCGGATTATCAATCTGAATCTTGAGACTACCATTATTATTAGAGAACAGAAGAGCATCAGCCACTTTCTCATCCCCACGGAAAGCAATCATACCGATAGAATCCGGATGGGAGCGGAATACCACGTTAAGATTCTCCACCACATTAATTTTATCGAAGCGCCCCACATTAAGGCTATATTTATGTGCCTTGGGAGCAGCTTGAGCGGAGGAACCTGTGCCGATTATAGCAGTAAGAAGTATAAGAGAATAGAAATAGTTCATAGAATGGATAAATTTAGGGAATCATCCGAACAGATAATCATTCGAATCTAATTCTATAACATAGGAGGATAGGAATAAGTTGGATTATTGGAAGGAGCCTTAATCAGCGAGAAATTTCTCCCGGATCTCATCAAGAATATCCAGCAGCTCGGCGTGAGTCTCAGCGCGGAGCATCCGGATGCGGGTGTCGCGGAAATTTGGAATTCCCTTGAAAAGGGGAGTGGCGGCGAGATGGCGGCGGATGTGGAGGATACCGCGGTATTCATCAATACGGTCGATGCTTTCCGCAATCTGGCGNTTAAGGATATCAAGTTTTTCGGCCGAAGATAGGGGACGAATCTCCTTGCCCGACANTTCCTGNGCCACCTCCCGGAAAATCCAGGGAGCGCCGATGGCCGCACGTCCGATCATCACACCATCAACGCCAAACTTTTCAAAAGCCTCACGGGCCTGCTGCGGGGAGGTGATATCTCCATTTCCGATAANNGGAATCTCCATTCNCGGATCATCCTTAACAGCCTTGATCAGCGACCAATCGGCCTGACCGGTATACATCTGGGAGCGNGTGCGCCCATGAATAGTCAAAGCCTTGATTCCGCAATCCTGAAGGCGGGGAGCGAGATCGGTGATTATCTTATTCTCGCAATCCCAGCCGAGGCGCGTCTTGACGGTAACGGGAATAGAAACGGCCTCAACCACACGTTTTGTGATATCAAGCATCTTGGGGATATCGCGTAACATACCGGNGCCGGCACCCTTCCCGGCCACTTTCTTTACCGGACAACCGAAATTGATGTCAAGAATCTCCGGGCCGGCCTGTTCCACAATCCTGGCAGCCTCCACCATAGCCTCCGGATCGCGTCCATAGATCTGGATAGCNACCGGTCGCTCCGNCTCATTGATAGAAAGCTTACGGACCGTGCTGCTNATATCCCGTATCAGAGCCTCGGCNGAGACAAACTCCGTGTAAACCATCGCAGCCCCCATCTCGCGGCATATAAGCCGGAAAGAGGGGTCGGTGACATCTTCCATCGGAGCCAGCGACACGGGACGCTCTCCAAGNTCTATATTACCTATCTTCATTGCACTTAGTGATAACTTAACGGATTGTGAGACGATTCAGACCATTAGAAAGAATNAGCTCGGCGGTCTGTCGCAATTGTTCCGGNGTGACCTCNCGGATACGGTCGGTGGTATAATCGATATCCAGAATCTCATCAAAATAGAGAATGCTTTTAGCCAGACTCATGGCCCGGCTCTCGCGGTGGTCGGAGCCTACGATCATCTGTCCGCAATATTGNTCGCGGACTCTTGCGAAGGTCTTCTCCGGCAAAGCGGAGGAAGCCAGACGCTCAANCTCCCTGCGGATAATCGAGGAACAACGCTCAACGGATNTCGGATCCGTGCCGAAATAGAATAATATAAGCCCGGCATCCGACATCAGGGAGACATTGCCGTCGACGGTATACACCAATCCGCGGCGTTCGCGCAATTCCATATTAAGCCGAGAATTCATGCAGGGTCCTCCCAGATAATTATTCAGGAGGAAGAGTGAATACCGACGCGGATCATGACGACTGAAGACACGAGCTCCCATGATGGTGTTGGCCTGCTGATTATCCGCATCTTCNGTGAGATCGAAAGGCTCNGGCATCTTTACCTCNGAAGGNCTCCTCCGGAAAGCNGGGAAATCGAGACCCGCAAAATACTTCTCCACGAGACGGAGCAACTTTTCGGGCTTCTCGGGCGAANAGCAGTAGACCACCATGTTAGCCGGATTATACCAACGGTCGATAAACTCNCGTGCATCCCTTCCCGACAGATTCCTTACGCTCTCAGCCGAACCGAGGATATTATGCGCCAGCGGCGAGCCGGCGTAGGCATTCTCTTCGAAAAGATCGTAGACATTNTCAGAAGGGCTATCCTCNTAGCTCTTTATCTCCTCGACTATCACCTCCCTTTCNCGATCGATCTCCGGACTCGGGAAGATAGAATTGCGGATAAGATCGGANAGAAGATCGAGNGCNCGCTCCTCATATCCGGCGGGTGCGTTGGTNTAGATGAGGGTTTCTTCCTTGGTGGTATAAGCATTGAGTTCGCCTCCTATCTGTTCCATACGTGANGANATCTGCCAGGAACGGCGACGGCGAGTGCCCTTGAAGACGGTATGCTCCACAAAATGAGCCAGCCCCTCGCGGTCGGGAGCCTCATCGCGGCTGCCGGCTCCGACAGCCACACCGATATAGGAAACAGCACCGGGGAACCGGCATACCACCATGCGCAGGCCGTTGGGAAGGGTCGCTCTATGATATTGTTGATTTTCTGTCATATGTAATACAGGCAGTCTGTTGCCATTCGAAATCCGAAGACAACATACGAAGTTGTTTAAACTAATTTACGAATGTTAAAATGAGAAGAAANCAACATTCAAAAATAAGTTTAAACAACTTCGACTGCAAATTTAATCAAAATCGCCGACTTATCGGCATATTAAGGTCTGCACGATTATGCCAGACAGGCATCGAGATTGCGGATAATCTCCTCTTTATCCATGTCGCGTCCGATTATGACAAGTTTAATCATTCGGTCGCCCACCTCCGGATCCCAATCGCGGGCGATCGAAGGATCCTGGNCCATCATCTGACGGAGTTCCTCCTCCGGGGCAGTGGCATACCACATTCCGGCCTCGCGGAGGGAGAAGCTGTGCCCCGCGGATTCGAAAAGCAGCGACATATCCGGATTATGGCTGAACCAGATCACACCCTTCGAACGGATTATCGACTTAGGCCAATGGAGATTCACGAAACGGTCGAATTTATGGAAATCGAATGGACGACGACGGAAATAGACGAAGGTGGAGATTCCGAATTCCGCCACATGATCGTGACCATGCTCATGATGATGGCAACAATGGCCATGTTCATGGTCGCAATNCGAATGATCCTCATGATTATGGTCATGANGATGGTCGTGATGCTCATCCTCGTGGTGATGATGGTCGTGATGTTCGTGATGAGGTTTATCCTCGGGTTCTACGGGAGCTTCGATAGCCTGAACCCACGTGGCGGATGTGGCCACCTTCTCGAAGTCGAAGAGATGGGTATTCAGAATCTCATCAAGGTTGATGTCGCAATAGTCGCATTCCAGGATGCGTGCCTGAGGCTGAAGGGNGCGTATCACGGCCTTGATTTTCTCACGGTCGATATCCGAAACCTCAGATATCTTATTCAGGATCACTATATTGCAGAATTCAATCTGCTCGATAATGAGGGATTCGATATCATGCTCCTCGATATTATCATTCTGCAGGGCCTCACCGCTTGCAAACTCATCGCGCAGACGGAGAGCATCGACTACGGTGGCGATACAATCGAGACGCGGTTTGGGGATAGGAGCCGTAGCAGCTTCCATAGCACAGATGGTCTGGGCGATAGGNGCCGGCTCACAGACNCCGCTTGCTTCAATCACGATATAGTCAAACTCCCCGGAAGAGAGGAGATCATCGAGTTGTTTCATCAGGTCGGCTTTCAGCGAACAGCATATGCATCCATTCTGGAGAGCCACCAGATCTCCGGAATCATCCTGACCCACGATGGCCTCCTTCTTGATAAGATCAGCATCAATGTTGACCTCNCCGATATCGTTTACGATCACGGCGAAACGGATTCCACGGCGGTTGGCGAGAATACGGTTTAGGAGAGTGGTCTTTCCGCTACCGAGGTAGCCGGTGAGGAGAAGTACGGGAGTTATGGTTTCTTTCATTTGAATTTTATAGTTAGTTTGGGTCCGATAGATTATAAAAATTCGNACATAAATAGAATATATAGATAAAACGTATGGGAGAGAAAAAATATCGGAGGAAAGAAGACGTTAGAATAATTTGGATGGAGTCTGAGGAAATTGTATGTCGGATGAAGCAACACCCTCCGTATCCGTGAGGAGAGGGGTGAATGATTTAAAAAGAATATGACTCAAGAAAATATTAAGGAGCATGGACTGGGCTTCTGGGGCCTGACAGGGATAGTGTTCGGGTCGGTGATAGGAGGCAGTATTTTCAATTTAGCCCAGACTCTTGCGCGCAGTGCGGCCTTAGGCCCGGTGTTGCTGGCATGGTTGATCACAGGTCTTGGAGTGCTTTTTCTGGTNTTTACNCTCAANCGGTTATCTGATGCCCGNCCCGANCTTAAGGCCGGTATCTATCAATATGCCCAGCAGGGGTTCGGCAACTATATGGGCTTCAATATGGCCTGGGGCTACTGGCTCTGCGTGATATTGGGAAATGTCACGTATGGAGTAATGATCAGCGATACNTTNGGNGCCTTNNTNCCNGCATTCNGNGGNGGNTGGATGATATTCGGCTTCGGCACNTTGNTGGTNTGGGTGATGTATGGNATCGTATCGCGTGGTATCCAATCGGCGGCGTCGGTGAATACTGCCCTNTCGGTGGTGAAATTTCTATGTATCCTTCTGATATTGGGTGTACTTGGCCTCAGNGTGAAGATAGGGATGTGGAGCGTTGATTTCTGGGGGCATCTATCGGAGGGCTTAGGNTCNGTGGAACACCAGTTCAGCGGGTGTATGCTCGTTACGGTCTGGAGTTTTCTCGGCATAGAAGGNGCNGTGATGATGTCTGCCCGTGCGAGAAAACCAAAGGATGTGGGGAAAGCCACCGTGACGGGCTANCTGTTGGGACTAATTCTCTATATACTTGTATCTTTGCTTTGTTTCGGAGTGATGACCCAGCCGCAATTGGCAGNGCTTCCAAACCCCTCGTTGGCGTATGTATTGGATGCNACGGCNGGTCCGTGGGCCAAATGGCTTGTGATAGGGTCGGTACTGATATCGCTNACCGGAGGATTCATCTCGTGGACACTGGTTTGCGCACAGGTGCCGTATGAGGCAGCGCGAGTAAAGATCTTTCCGCGACGATTTCTGAAATTGAATAATCATGGAATGCCGGCATTCGGAATGGCGGCGGCATCGGTNGTGATGACTCTTTGCCTGCTCCTGGTGGTTACTGCAGAGGATGTCTACGTGGCAGCGTTGAATCTNGCNTCNCTNATGGTNTTGCCTCCTTATCTCTTCTGCGGGCTNTATCTNTGGAAGATCGCCGGNCAGAAGGGGAGATGGCCGCTTCTGAAAGGAAATGTATGGCTTAATAGAGGAATAGCAGCGCTGGAGATTATCTACTGTCTATATGTGATGTGGGCGGCCACGCTCCAGCTGTTGATGGTGGTATCGGTCTTCTATCTTGTAGGAGCNGGAATCTANCTGATTGCGAGGAGGGAGAATACAGCGCGACCCATCCGACTGATGCCCGGAATCTTCACCCGNTGGGAATTCATGCTCTTTATGGGAATCACTATTCTGGCGGCTCTGTCGGTATTGCTGCTGATGACGGGTAATATCCAGTTAGATGTNTAAGGATTCTCTGATNGATCAATAAGTNATTACCATAAATTCATAAATTAAGGGGCGATTCCTGGAAATGGAGTCGCCCCTAAATTTATTTTTGCCGATTATGACCGGATCATATGTATCGGATATCAGAGGATCACCTTGGATACTTTCGAGCCCTTTCTCTTAAGGAAAATCCCGGCAGAAGGATTCTCCACTCTGTATCCATCGAGAGTATAGAAGACTTCCTCGGCATCAGCATCATCAGCAATATTTACAATACCGGAATCCTCTGATCTGTCGAAAACCTTAGGATCAAATCTGATGCTGATTAGGGAATATTCCTTAACGTCGGGATCTTCAAAATAAACACCGTCTGCAATACGCTGTTTAGGCATTTCTGACTCAAAGATAAAGTATTCGCAACCCTCCAGCTCATTATACTTTCGGGCGAAGAAATCTCTTTCCTCCATATTATGGAGCATCATCATACCAATGCTTGAAATCTCATGATAGACGTCTTCCGGATCTTCTGCATTAATGATGAGCCACGAGGGATTTTCAGTATCGAAAAGGAAAGCCTCCGGATATTCGGCAGCTCCATTTTTGACATATGCTAAGGTTTCTTCCTTCTTAACGGTATAATCCTTGAATTGCTCATTTGAGGTCAAAGGATTTACAATTCTATATCGTTTCAAATCCGGATGATAATCTAATTTAGCGACCCAGGATTCTCCATGATAATATGGATATTCANCTCCACAATTCTCATCTGAATATGAATACCAGAGAGGNCCGAGATTGTTTATCCAATTGTATTTAATAGTTTTCACTTCATGGTTAACGGCCGCTTTTTTTAAGTAATTGGAGGTGAGTTCTACTTCTCCACATGGAGTCCATTTCCCATCGTCGAATAAGGCATCGAAATGGGTCTCTAAAAATTTGGAATCATAGAGTATGCTGTCGTTGGCATCTCTTACCACCCAGCCAATAACATTTCTTCCCGGCGCGGAGATGTCAAAAGATACGGTTTCTCCTTCACCGATTTTTTTAACATCTAAACCTTCATATTTCCCTTTAATTGCATCGTCTACCCATATCGTGGCTCCTTCCTTAGTTCTGAAGGCAACATTTCCATGGACAAGCGCCACCTCTACCGAAGCTACTCTTGGATCATTACTTGAAAATCCTACTTTTACCACATTCTTATCGGTGAGAAACCCACGATGCCATGTATTACCATAGCTATCCTTCTTTTCAGGTTGAATCAAGTCGGAGACAATCTGAAAAGAATACTTTTCCGAATTTGGATTCGCGGAGCCTTCCTGTGAAGATTCGCATCCTATTTGGTATCCCATCACCTCATAAGCTTCAGTGGAGGTCGGTGTATGGGAATTATGGGCGTTAGCTCCTAATCCTAAGGAGAGACCCATTCCTATAATTAGAGTANTTGTTAGTTTCATGTAAAATGGATGTAAATGGTTATTATTCTTTCCCAGCGAACCGAGTTAAAGGGAATTCTCTGAATCGGTGCATCCGGTAAGTAATAAGATGAGCGTAAACTCGATGGTTAGTCTGGTATAATTTTCATACTGATTGGGTTNGGGTAGGGCAAATTTAAAAAAAATATTTNGNATTCAAAAGATTAAGANATATTTATAATATTTTAACAATNTNGATATAATTGGGTAGTTNGCTATTCAAATAATGATATTTGACCCTGTTATTNCTCTCACTGTTGTTTTGGTCAGAAATANAAATGGAGGGTGCAAGGGTTAAAATAGGTAGTATTGTAATCCTGGAATACGTAGTTTGANCGTATTAAGCATGGGGCTGCCGANTGGATATTCAGGAATCGAGNGGCNNAGNAANGGCAAAACTAAACCGCCTGTCGTAACAATCTCCATTGGAAAGCAACGACAGACGGTNNATTNANATGCAGNNGNTATTNCTNTTTAGAAGAGATANCCNTTNGGGAGGGGACGGCAATTATAGCCCGAAGCCATAATCTCGCCATAGGCACCGGCNGAGCGGAGNGCTACGAAGTCGCCACGATGAGTCGGCGCCATTTCCACTTGTTTACCGAATACATCAGACGACTCACAGACAGGGCCTACCACATCATAGACCTCTCTTTCCGGAGACTTGGAAGATATATTTTCAATCTTATGATATGCCTGGTATAGAGCCGGACGTATCAGATCGGTCATACCGGCATCGAGGATCACAAACCTTTTGTTTGTACCATTCTTTACATAAGTGACCCTTGAAATCAGCGAACCACACTGACCGACCACGGCACGTCCGAGTTCGAAATGGAGTTGCTGGCCCGGAAGTAGATGGAGGTGGCGTCGGAAAGTGTCGAAATAAGCCTTAAAATCAGGAATAGGATGGCGATCAGGATGACGGTAATCAATACCGAGACCTCCGCCTACATTGATATTTTGAACGACGATCCCCTTGTCGGCCAGACTTCCTGTCAGGGAATTCACTCGATTACAGAGCGCCACGAAATCTCCCATATCCAGAATCTGAGAGCCGATATGGAAATGTAGCCCGACAAAATCTACAGCCGGGAGCGACATGGCCAGAGCTATCACACGGTCTAAATCGGCCATAGCGATACCAAACTTATTCTCGGCCAGTCCGGTAGTGATATTCGCGTGGGTATGGGCTCCTACATCAGGATTTACACGGATAGCTACCCGAGCTCGCTTTCCGCGTTCTGAAGCGAGCTCGTTGATCACTTCAAGTTCAGGCTCCGACTCAACATTGAAGCAGAAGATATCATTATCGAGACCGATAACGATCTCGCGGTCGGTTTTTCCTACACCGGCATATACAATCTTATCCGCCGGAATACCGGCCTCAAGAGCCGCGAGGATTTCCCATCCGCTGACACAATCGGCGCCCAGACCTGCGGCGCCGATAAACTTGAGCACCTCCGGATTNGCATTCGCCTTCACGGCATAATGGACATTAAAGGCCGGATTGCGGTCAATATGTCGGCGTATCTCCTCCAGAGTGGCACCNAGCACACGGCGGTCGTAATAATAAAAAGGAGTNTCAAGCTCCCGAAACTTATCGAGAGGAAAAATCATAGAATCTGACATAAAGCAGGGAAAATTACTCAGGGCGATTATTGAAAAGATGCTTGCTGAGGCTGCGAAGAGCCTCCTCCTTNTCCTCGGCCCGGATAAGGAAAGAAATATTATAATTGCTGCCCCCGAAAGAGATCATGCGGGTCGGCACATGACGCATNGCATCAATAGCGGCTGCCTCGAAGCCGGTCTGAGTCCAGTCCATGTTCCCGACCACGCAGATGATACACATATCGGAATCGACCGTAACGGTTCCATATTTCTTAAGATCATCCACAATAGCAGCCAGATGAGTGGTATTGTCGATAGTGAGCGATACACCGACCTCCGAGGTGCAGATCATATCTATGGCAGTGGCATAAGCCTCGAAGATCTCGAACACCTTGCGGAGGAAACCATGGGCAAGAAGCATACGGCTCGACTTAATGCGGATAGCCGTGATATCATCTTTAGCTGCCACGGCCTTGATAAGCGTTCCTTCCGAACGATTGGAGATGAGTGTTCCGGGGGCCTCGGGTTGCATGGTGTTGAGAAGTCTTACCGGAATATTGGCGAATTTGGCGGGCTGAATGCAGGTTGGATGGAGAATCTTTGCTCCGAAATAAGCCAGCTCGGCTGCCTCCTCGAAATGGAGTGTGCGGACAGGAGCTGTATCGGGCACAACGCGCGGATCATTATTGTGCATACCATCGATATCAGTCCAGATCTGAATCTCCTCAGCATCAATGGCTGCACCGATCAGAGAGGCGGTATAATCCGAGCCACCGCGCTTCAGATTGTCGACCTCACCGTAAGCATTACGGCAGATGAATCCCTGGGTAACATAAATATCGGCCTCAGGAAGATTACCCAGAATATCGGATAGGCGCTGACGGATAGCGTCAAGATCGGGCTCACCGTTAGCATCGAGTCTCATATAATCGAGCGCGGGAATCATTTCCGCTTTCACCCCGCGTTCGCGCAGAAGATTGAGGAACATCCGCGTAGAGAGAAGTTCTCCCTGTGCCACAACGGCTTTCTCCTCGTGAGGAGTGAAGACATCCTTAGTGAAGCTTCTGATATAATCGAAATGAGTGTCAATGGCCTTACGGGTAGCCTGGCGACTTTCCTCAGAAGCATGGAGCTTATCGATATGGCCGAGATACGTGTTATGGAGGCGGGAGATCAGATCGTTGGCACTCTCCCGGTTGCGGCGCTGGAGATAGTCGGAGATTTCGAGCAAAGCATTAGTGGTTTTCGACATAGCGGAGAGCACCACAATTTTAGGCTGGCCATCGGCCACAACAAGATCAGCCACATCACGCATACGTTCCGGGGAACCGACGGATGTGCCTCCGAATTTAAGGACTTTCATTTTAGATAGATTGTGCAAGGTAGAAAAGATTTGCAAGTGGGTAGTTATGGAAATACTGCATTTGCCCACTGCTTCGCAGCGGAGGCAATTGCCAGCATTCGAAGTTTAAACAACTTCATCGGCAACAAAATTACCAAAAAGAAATAGATAAAAAAGAAACGGGATAAAGAAATAAACATATGTTAACACTTNACTGCAAANAAATGGCAGTNACGGAGAGTAATTTTGCAGTGTAGGATGGAAAAAGGCTATTCCGGTCGACAATCCGCGGCCCCTAACTGACGAATCACTATTACGAGTCTGTGTTTTCACGGACAGGGAGGCGCCAGCCTCCGTCTATTCAAACCGAAGGGGAGTTTCCCCGAAGCATTTTTGAGATAAACAGGAAAAAAGACGTAAACACTTAAAATTTGGATCACTATGAGTACAGGATGCTATAAGGATTATATGACAGCGACGCAGCAGCCGCGTCGCACTTATCGGCCCGAGGAAGGAATCCTGCATTCCTATNCCGATACGTATCGCACGGGGGTGACTCCGAGCGGTACGGCCAAGCCGATACGATATGGCGACCGTATTTTTGTGAGATTGATGATGGGGGGGCGCACACTGATGAATTGTATGATCAATACAGTGAACGATCTCACCGAGCTTTACGGAGAGATACGTCATCAGCTTCAGGGATTGAAAGGACTTTGTACGCTTAGTCTGCGGAACGCCACACGCGGCTGGATCATGGAGCGGCCGCTGAAACTTTACGGGCAGACATCCGCTCCGGCTCATACCCCCACTACTTCCGTATCAGCGGGGTATACCACCACCGCACGGTCACCCCGCAGTTATCAACGTGCCGGAGCGATGGCCTTTCCCTGGGAAACACACTAACATCCAGGTAGAGCCTGATAATTTATTAGCCGGAGTTTTAGGGATTGTAGAGGTCTTTATTGCGGTAGTCGAGGATTTCGTTGGCAGCGGTCAGAGCCTGCTGTGCGGTGCTATCGGGATTGATACGGATAGCTTCGAGATAATCATTGATTGCTAAAGCGCGTTTCCCGGCACCCCAATATTTCATACCGCGAAGGGTGAAAGCCCGATCATCGGAAGGATTGGACGAGATATATTCTGAGATAATCCGGATAGCCTCATCCTGATCGGGAGTGGCTTTTATNGTAGTTTTAAGTTCGTTGAAATTCATGTTATTAAATTTTTGATATGGGCGGCTTTTGCCGCTTTTTTTATTGCTGCTTCAGCGGCCTTCGGCGCGCTGCACACAAACAGCTTTGCGCCAGCGGAGAGGGCGGAGAGGGCGGAGAGGGGGGAGAGGGCGGAGAGCGGAGAGGGGGATGGCTATCGGAGGGTGATCTTTTGAGATTTCACAGGCTGTCGCATGAAGATCGATGCCATGGAATCAAATATCTCAGGATTTTCAGTGGTAAGGAATTCCATTGTACCATTCTTGGAGCAACGCTCTTCCATTTCGGGGTGGCGTAATAAATAATCGACCAAGCTTGTCGCAACGACATCCCCTTGAGGAATTACACGTGTNCCGGCCGGGGCTGCGGCTTGGATTTTAGGCATCAATATGGGATAATGCGTACAAGCCAACACGATAGTGTCGATATCCGGATCTCGGCGCATGAGTTCGTTAACATATTTCCTTACGAAATAATCGGCCCCATCTCCGGAAGCCTCTCCGTTTTCCACCAACGGCACAAACATNGGACATGCGAGNTCAGTGACCTTCACATCGGGCCACAGTTTCTCCACCTCCATCTGATACGAATGGCTGTTTACAGTTCCGGGAGTGGCCATGATTCCCACATGACCGGTACGCGTTTCTGGCCCGATTATTTCAGCCGTAGGGCGGATCACCCCAAGCACTCTTCTTCCCGGCCATTTCTCAGGGAGGATGGTCTGTTGAATTGTACGGAGGGCTTTAGCGGAGGCGGTGTTACAAGCTAAAATCACGAGACGACATCCGCGTTCGAAAAGAAANTCNACNGCCTGACGNGTNAAATCGAGNACAATATCNNAACTNCTNGATCCATATGGNGCGCGGGCATTATCTCCGAGATAGAGATAATCATACCCCGGAATCCACTTCTGAAGGTCGCGAAGAATAGTCAGACCGCCATACCCGGAATCAAAAACGCCAATCTGAGACAGCATAGAAATTANAATTACAAAGAAGAGAGGAGAAGGATAAAACAACAAGGCGGAATCTGAAATGGGATTCCGCCTTGGATACGATATAACGGGAAGCCCGTGCTTCCTGAAGAAAGAATCNGTTTATTTCACACCGAGACGAGCCTTTACCTGATCGGTGATGTTNATCACGGGAGCAGCCTCATAGAGGATACCGGCATTCACCTCCTGAACAAGAGAGAAGCTGCCTTCCTTAGCCACAGCCTCGATAGCCTTTCTCACCTTATCCATGATCGGGGCCATAAGCTCCTGCTGGAGTTTATCCATATCATTCTGGGCATCCTGCACAAACTTCTGCGCATTGGTCTGAGCCTGNGTAAACTCACGGCTCTTNCGCTCCTTAGTAGCGGTGGGGGCNTCGGCAGGAAGAGCNTTGAGCTCATCATAGAGACGCTTCATCTCATTCTGAAGCTTGGAATAGGAATCCTCATATTCCTTGGAAGTAGCGGCCATNTTATCCTCAACCACCTTGAGATCGGAAGTGAGCGACTGCATTACAGCATTGGTGTCGACAACTCCCATCTTGAAAGTCTGAGCCGAAACGAACATAGGAATCGCGAGGGCCACAGCGAGTAAAATTCTTTTGATCATTTTATTTATTCTGCTTTTTCTTAATATTCAATTAGCCGACTGCAAAGATACATAATTTATCGGAGATACTCAACAATATGAGCGTCTCTATAGTAGCTGACGGGGATTATTTTGCAAAGCCCAGCTTGGCAAGCACCTCATTGCTGACATCAATCGAAGGCTTGGCATAGACAATGCTCTGGGAGGAAGCCCGGTCGAAGATGGTGACGTAACCCTTCTCCTCAGCTACGGCCTTAACGGCATTATAGATATCCTCCTGAATGGGTTTCATCAGACTCTGGCGTTTCTTGAACAANTCACCCTCCGGACCNAAATACTTATATTTCAGATCAGTGGCNGCNTTCTCCTTCGTAACGATCTCCTCCTCACGCTTCTTCTTCATATCATCGGTGAGAAACACCATATCCGACTGATAATTCTTATATAGAGTCTCAGCCTCACGAGCAGCTTCGTTCACTTCCTTTTCCCAACGTTGAGAGACCTGGTTGAGCTGTTCGTTAGCCATTTCATAAGCAGGAACATTCCGAAGAATATACTCCATATCCACGAGAGCATATTTCTGAGCACTCATTCCGGCGGCCGCACCGACCATCAGGCAAATGGCAAGCAATATTTTCTTCATATCTTTAATTTATTTGATAGCAGACCTGATTCGGGCAACTGAATCAGATCTGCAATAATTAATACTCTATTTAATTTGACTTCAGGTCTCGGAGAGCGTTTATTCCGCGAAATCCAAAAAGTGTTAAACCGGAANCAAATTAGAATTCCTGACCGAGCACGAAGTGGATCTGCGATCCTCCTCGGTGACCCCAGACCTTGTCGAAACCATAACCCCAGTCGATACCGAGGAAACCGAGCATCGAGAGGTAGACACGGGCACCCACACCGGCACTGCGCTTAAGATTGAAGGGAGAGAAATCGCGAACGCTTGTCCAACAGTTGCCGGCTTCAGCGAAAGCAATGGCATAGATGGTGGTGCTGGGCTGGAGGAGGAACGGGAAGTGAAGCTCAAGACCGAACTTCGCATAAGCATATCCCTCGTAACCGCTCGGAGTGAACTGACCGTTCTCATAACCACGCATGGCTATATTCTCCGTGGCATAAGTATAGGATCCTGTCATACCATCACCACCGAAATAGAATGTCTCGAATGGCGTCTTTGTCCATTTATTCCATGAACCGATCAGACCGAAGTCGGCACGGGTCATCATCACGAGCGTATAGTTACCATCAGGATTGGTGAGCGGAGTAAATGTTTTGCTCTTGAAGCGGAGCTTCCAGTATTCAATCCAGCGATAGAACTCCGAGCGGGCCTTCTCGCGCGATTCCTGATCGGGATTGGAATAGCTTGACAGTTCGGAAAGCTTTTTCCAGTCTTTCTTACCGAATAGGCTTGCCGGNGGAGTCATGGTCAGGTCGACCGAGAACTGCGAACCGCGACGGGTGTAGATGGGATTGTCGATACTTGTACGCGACAGGGTCAGGCCGAGCGTAAGCGAATTNGACGTACCGTTACGCATGTAGTAGAGATAATCCCAGTTNTTCAGATAATACCAACGATAGGANAGGGCTGCCTGGAACTGGAAGTAATCATCGGGCCAGGAGAGACGCGTACCGAATCCTACCGACACACCTGCCAGCTGGAGCACCTTGTTGGGGTCGTAGGCATTCTGATAGGCGTAAGTATTATTATAATTTTGATTATACGAAGGAATATTATAGAACTGATACTGATAGGCATTCATCCATTCATCATTGTAGAATGATTGGTTGATGCCTGTGGAACGGCTATAATCCAGCGATACCTGCAGAGAATTGGGCCGACTGCCTCCGAACCAAGGATCGAAGAAGGAGATGTTGTAGCTCTGATAATATTTCGCGTTGGTCTGTGCGGAGATGGAGAAAGTCTGACCATCACCGCGCGGAATAATTCCCTTATAGCTGCTCGGATTGAAGAGATTCTTCATTGAGAAGTTGGAGAAAGAGAGCGACACCTGACCGGTGACACCGGTCTGGCCCCAGCCNAAACTGAGCTGAACCTTATCGTTAGCCTTTGATTCCAGATTCCATGTGATATCCACAGAACCGTCATTCTCATTGGGCTGCACATCGGGATTGATGGTTTCGGGATTGAAATGGCCGCTGGCGGCAATCTCACGCATCGAACGCATGATATCGCTCTTTGAGAAGAGCTGACCCGGGCGCACACGGAGCTCACGACGGATCACCTTCTCATAAAGCTGGTCGTTACCGGCGATATTGACACGGTTGATCTTAGCCTGCGGACCNTCGAGAATTCGCATCTGGAGAGCCACGCTATCCCCTTTGACACTCTCTTCNATGGGGACAAGGTTGAAGAAGAGATAACCATTGTCAAGATAGAGGTTAGACACTGCATCCTCATCCTCGGTGGTGCGCTTATTGAGCATCTTCTGGTTATAGACATCCCCGGGATATATGCCCAGCACCTGCGAGAGGGTNTCTGTCGGATAGACCGTATTTCCTACCCATGAGATATCGCTGATATAATACTTCTTACCCTCATCGACAGTAAGGAAAATATCTACCGACCCATCGTCATACTTAGCAACGGAATCCTTTACGATACGGGCATCGCGATATCCGAGNTCGTTATACTTATCGATGATTCGCTGACGGTCGTCGGCATAATCGGTATCTACAAATTTCTTCTGGCTGAAGATCTTGAGGAGATCGCTCTTCTCATTGGTCTTCTTCATGGCNTTCTTGATGCGGCGGTCGGAGAGCATCTCATTTCCATCGANATAGATCTTATGGACCTTCACCTTNGAATTCTTATNGACCTTTACCACNAGAATCACCTGATTTTCCTTNGAGAGGTCGGGCTGTTCGGAGATATCAACGGCGACATTGTTATAGCCTTTCTTCTCAAAAAATTCTTCGGTCACGCTTTTTACCCTGGCAATGATATTGGGGGTGAGCTGCTGACCCTCGGCCATAGCAAGGCGCTGACGGAGATCTTTCTGTTCNCCCGACTTCATGCCTTCAAGGCGGAGTTCCGACATACGGGGCTGGCGCTGAAGCTCAATTACGAGCCAGACACGGTCGCCGACCATCTTCTCGACATTGATTTCGACCTTGGAATATAGGCCCTGACGCCAGAAGCGGCGCACGGCATCCGTGATCGATTGGCCGGGAATATCAATCCGGTCACCGACCGACAGACCGGAATAACCGATGATAAGGTATTGATCCTGCTCGGGAATACCCTTGACCTTAATATCGGCTATCTCGTATTGCCGTGGAATAGGAGTGTATATAATATCGGGATTGTAGACGGTGTCGCTCGCCACAGGAAGTTTTATATCAAGGGCGTCTGCCGGAAGGGCATATCCCAGAGCCAGGCAGAAAGAACATATCGTCGCTAAATGCTTCATATCCGAAAGATAGTCGTTGTCTTGTTGCGTATTATGGAAGAAGAGAGATAGGGGAGAGAAGATTATTTATTAGTCTGCACCTGATCGGAAGTCTTACCGAACCGGCGTTCGCGGCTCTGATAATCCAAAAGAGCATCAAGGAATGCATCATTATCAAAATCAGGCCATAACACAGGAGAGAAATAAAGCTCGCTGTAAGCGATCTGCCAGAGCAGAAAATTAGATATTCGGTATTCTCCTCCGGTGCGAATCAGGAGATCAGGATCAGGAATGCCAGTGGTGGATAAAACGGANGAGATATCCTCNTCTGATATTTTATCGGGGTCGAGCTTGCCTTCAGCAGCGAGGCGNGCNANNCGACGCGTGGCNTTAGTGATTTCCCATCGGGAGGAATAGCTCAGACATAACACAAGGTTTAGACCNGTGCAATGAGCGGTTTCCTGACGGCCGTGCTCCAGATCCTCCTGCACCTCCTTGGGTAATCTGTCGATTTCTCCCATAAGGTGGATCTTGACATTATTCTTNACAAGGTCGGGAGTCTCGCGTCGNATGGTCCAGCCGATAAGATGCATCAAGGCATCCACTTCGGCCTGGGGTCGATTCCAGTTTTCTGTAGAGAAAGCATAGAGAGTGAGATATTCGATTCCGAGGTCGGAGCAGAAACGAGTGATTCTGTTGACACTGTTCACTCCTTCGACATGACCCTCGGAGCGGATTTTCTCACGTTTGCGCGCCCAGCGGCCGTTGCCGTCCATAATGATGGCCACATGCCGGGGGAGTCTCTCGGGGTCGAGAAGAGCGAGTTTATCTTCGATATTCTCCATTGTCAATCCTTATAATTGCAAACCGCGCAGCGCTTGCTGAATTCGTAACTTATGGTCACCGACATGGTGGAATACCAGTCGGTGTTTTTCATAAAAGAGCTTTTGATTCCGGTGGGGTCGGCAAGCTGGGGGCCGTCGAGCCTATCGGAGAAGGTCTTTTTCATCAGGAACTCAAAACCGAGATTCCAGCGTTCGGAGAGTTTATACTTCACTCCGACTCCCACCGGGATGGTGAAGGCGGCTGNAGTAAGGCCGGAGGTGGTCCATACGGTGAGACCAAGGCCGGCAGTGATATAAGGGGAGATGCGTTTTAGTCGACGATAGGTCTCCCCCATNCCATAATTGAAGAAATTGAANTCCACCATTTCTCCTGCTTCAAAGAATGTGGTGGAGAATTTATATGTCTCCNCGTTGGGNAACACATTTGTCATATCGGCGGAGTTTCCACTCAGAGTTCCGACATAAAGATTCGATTTGAAGGCGAAGCGGGGATTGAGCAGATAGCGGAAGAGAAGAGTGCCGTCNACACCGGGATGTTGCCAAAGATTGGCTGTATTGGCATCGCCTAAATATCCGGTCATGCCGATTCCGCCACCGATATCGAATCGGTAGTCCTCCTGAGCCTTCGCCTGTGAGGCTAAGCCGAGGAGGGCTGTGAGCAGGAGGATTATTTTAAAAAAACGCATCAAACCGGAAATAATTATGAGAATGAGACCGATAAATCAGACTTGGATGGTCGATAGACCGGGCTTAAAACAGATCGGGGTTAAATCAGAGGAGCGAAGCGAAGACGGTTGATGGCGGCGCGCCAGATAGTGTCATAGAGATTGCCTTGCGCATCATATCCTCCGAATAGATAGATATATGGACACTGCCAGGAGAGGGTGTTGCCATCGATTGTCCAGTCGGCTCTGGTGGCGGGGCTTTTGGCTTTTACNGTCCATGCTTTAGAAATGTCTGTGGAATATTCATGATTTTCCACAGCTGCGCGGGCCATCATCATGGAAGGCACCACTGAGGGGAGCTGCAGACCCTCGGAAGCTTTTCCCCAGGAGATACCATTATCATAAGATAAATAAGTATCGCGGTTCATAGAACCATCGGCTTTACGTCCNCCGAAGAGCATCCATACATGGAGTTCCGTGGGACGGATATTGGATGAAAGATTTCTATAAGCGTAATAGGGGACAAGTGTAGCGCCTTCGATATTGGGGAGATTTCCGGAAGAGAGCNGGGCCCATGATGTTCCGTCAAAGCCCCATACGGAGGATGTGGGGCCATCGGAGGTGACACCTCCGGCCATTATTGCAATTGGATTCTGAGACCATGGAGTAGAGATTGTACCCAGTTGGCTTGTTCCGGAAAGAGGGAAATCCGATGCTATCGGTGAGGAAGTAAGACCGGCTAAAGGATATTGGGAATAGAAAATCCCGTCGGGAGTCTCTTCGAGTCCAAGCACACTATTTTCATAACCTCCGAGGATACTTATCCATGTCCGACCGGTGAAATTCCAAATCAGACCATCCACCGAAGAGAAGAGATGGTTATCCCGGTCAAGAATATAGAGAGAATCCGAAGAGGCCGTNAAAGTTTCGGTTCGATAAATAGTATTTACATTATATGGCGTCTTATTCCAGATTCCTGAATAGAGGTTATCAGTGGTGGAAACGGTATATACTCCGGCGCTCTCCAGGATAAAGCAATATACCTTATCCTTAAGTGTAGCCATTCCCATCGAGANAGGATTCGGCTGGCGCGACGGCAGCCCCGTNACAGCCATTTCTTCCCATACCAAAGAATCGGGATCCTGCTGATGGANATTGATNTTGATACGGTAATCCTTCTTCATATCATCATTATGGGTTGCCAGTGAGAGTGTAACATCACCACGGAAATCGATAGTATCATTAGGATGTTGGTAATAATCGTATGTGGTGGTGGAATCGTTCACCACCTTTATCACGGCAGAAGCAATGAAGTCGGAGTATTTGATTTCCGGCACGAGTTTATCAATCTTGGTTCCTTTAGGTAAGGAATCAGCATTATATATCACACCCTGCTCAAGATCGATTGAGAAGAACACCGAATCGAGATGAGCCGCAACCTTGGAGTTGGATTTGAGAGAAAAGGAAGTGACAGCCACATTGGCCACATTGACCACAGCCACATTTTCCTCTTCCTCCTCAGGATCGCTTTTGGAATTACAAGCCATTAAGCCAAATGTTGTGGCTAATACAAGGCTGAAAGATAGGAAGTTATGCCGAAAATTACGGAAATTCACTGGAATAATCTTTTGCGCCGGGATTATGAATCATAAGCTTGTGGAGAATGCAATCCGCGGAAGCTTGCAGAAGGATAATCACCGGAGTTACACTTAAATCTAAGTTGCAAAATTAATATTTCTAATTGAATTAATCCTCCTTCTATCCACAAAATTTGTTAAAGTAAGTCTGTATCATCCGCTCTTGGTTATCCATCTTGTCAANTGGAGGAACAGAGATTTGCTGTGTGAGTGTGAACCCGGCGGGAATTGCGGGGGCGGGAATTCCTTTTCCGATCACTATAGGCGAACACTCAATCCGGAGCTCATTTGCCAGTCGGGCCTCCAGGATAGATTTGAGAGTTGAGGCTCCGCCTTCCACCATCAATGAGGTGATTTTAAAATTCTCGTATAATCGATGGAATTCTTCTTCGAGCGGTATTGCGGGGTCAAGGAGAATAAGGTTTTCCTGATCTAATGCCAAAGATTCCGGGAGACGGGATGAGCGGAATGTGACAGGGCGCGGAGAATTTCCGGGCCAGAATCGGGTGTTAAGAGAAGGATTATCGATGATAATGGTATTTGTGCCGACCATGATAGCATCTGAGATAGCTCGCTGGCTATGCATCAGCCGTAGGGTCACAGGATCAGAAAGCTTTACAGGCTCCGGTTTTCCATCGCCGTTGATAGCGGCCATATACCCATCTGCGCTCTGAGCCCATTTCAATTGCACGTAAGGACGCTTATGGGTATGAGCGAAAATAAAGCGGCGATTGAGGGCGTCGCATTCAGAACGCATGAAATCCTCGATCACTTCTATTCCGGCCTCACGTAACATCTTCACTCCGCGACCNGCCACCAACGGGAACGGGTCGGCAGAACCGATCACCACTCTTTTCAAANGTTTCTGAATCAGAAGAAGACTGCACGGAGGAGTCTTACCATAGTGGGAGCAGGGTTCGAGGGTTACATAGATAGTNGATTGCGGCAANAGATGCTCATCTTCAGGACGCACGGATGCGACAGCATTGACTTCCGCATGGGGNCCTCCGAACCGNCGGTGCCANCCTTCGCCGATGATGCGGCCNTCGGGNGCCACAATCACGGCGCCNACCATCGGATTAGGGGATACGGATCCGGCACCGTAAGCNGCCAGTTGCAGCGCACGCTGCATGTATTTCTCTTCTGGAATCATGAACTGAGAATTATTAGGTATAAGGATTCAAAATTAAACGATACCAANTAATTAAATTAATTTTGAACACTTACTTATCAGAAACGGAGGCCGACACTGACCTGAGCATTCTGTACGGATGAAAAGAGCGTATTGGAATCNGAGATATACCAACTACCATCAAACTTCACCACTCCGCACACGAAGAAATCTTTCAGATTATATGTNATCGAAGACATGGCCCGCACATTCATCGCAAGGTTTTCATCCTGCCCTGAGGAATTATCGGCATACATGAAATTCACACCTATTCCCGGAAAGACTGAGGCATTGAAAAGGAAGTGTTTATTCCAGACCCAGTTGAATCCATATCCTGAGATAAGATAATAGCTGCGGTAATGAAACTTATATATGTCGGGGTTGATGGAAAGATAAGGCTTCAGATCATCAGGGAGGAGATTGAGGTCNAGGGATATATTGGTGTTGCTATAGCCGAGACCGATAATTGCCGAGCCTGCTGATTTCCTTTGGAATTTAGAGAAATTATATGAAGCTCCTTGGGAATACTTCCGATTGTTGAAGAAATAATAACCGTAAATTTCCAGATTGTTCAGNCGCACACCATCGAACGGCTCCTTAATAATCCTTCCGTCATGGTAGTCNCCGAAAGTGCGGATAAAGCTTCGGCCATAATTCTGCCACCAATGACCTTCGATATTGAATCTTGCGCAAGAGAATGTATATTCCAATTTGCGGTGACGGGCAGTATTTTTTGCGATGATGGAGTTAAGGTCGAGCGAATAACCGATACTGACAGCCATATACTGGATGTAGGCACCAATATTCGAATAGGGATCGGAAATCACTCTTATGGGGAGCTTCTTTCCCGGATTGATATAATAAGAATCATTCCAATTGTCGCAAAGGAGTCTGGCCTTCCAGCGCCGTCCCGTTCCTTCCACATATGTGGTATCATATGAATTAAATGTCTTNTCGGCCCATTTATACACATTGAGACAGAATTTCAGAAAGCGGGGATAGCGGACAGTGGTATCGGAAAGCGAGAGTTCGCCCCGTTTTAGCAATCGCCACCAATTTCTTTTTTCGTCAAGAGAATGATCCACCGGGCCGATAATAGAATCTGTCATCGCCCTCTCTTCATTGTCGAGGAGATACAACAGATGCTCTTCCTCCTCCTCCATGGGATCTGGGGGCTCGGGAAGTGNTAATTGCGTATTAGCGGAGGCATAGAGGGCGCCGATAGNAAGCACCGCCACTGTAATCAAATATCTAAACAACAACGCTCTCTCTTTCATAACATTGAAAACGGGAGTCTAAGGCTCCATCCACTAAAATCTGTTAACATATTTTATNGGATGGAGCCTAATGTATTCCTCTTTCATNCAGTGCCTGCTGATAACGGGCGGCATTTTCCTTATGCTCATCAAATGACACGGCAAAATTATGATATCCCGAGAAATCCTCTTTGGCACACATATACAGGTAGTCGTGTTCCGGAGCATTCAGCACGGCATCAATCGTAGCTACCGAGGTGGTGCGGATAGGAGCCGGTGGAAGGCCTGTATGAAGGTATGTGTTATAGGGAGAGGGGGTTCGCAGGTGTTGGCCNGTGATACGTCGGATGGAGAAATCTCCGGTTGCAAAACGTACNGTCGGATCGGCCTGAAGTCGCATTCCTTTCTTCAGACGATTCATGTAAAGCCGGGCTATAGTGGCTTTCTCATCGGCTTTCGCTGTCTCTTCATCGGCAATCGAGGCGATTATCATCACTTCAGTCGGAGAGAGACCCAGAGAGTCGGCTTTGGCGCGACGTTCCGGTGTCCAGATATTATTGAAAGCAGTTCCGAATTTTTTAACCACTTCTTCCGGGGAATCNGACCAAAGGAGACGATGGGTGCCGTCAGTCACCAAAGCCAATGTCTGGTCGGGATTGAGTCCGTATGAGGCGAGCAGAGCAGANTCTCTTAGAGCGAGTGATAAATCCNCGGCTGAGAGCTCGAGTCGGCGNGACAGCCGCTGAGCCAATACATCCGGACTTCTGAATCCATTGATTACAACTGATACAGGCTCCTGATCGGCAGTGGCAAGTCGGCGAGCCACATTCCAGGCCGAAGTTCCGTCATCAATCAGATAGGCACCATGTCGGGAGGGAANATCGAGNCCGGCGGTTTTAGAACAGCGAATCACCTTAGCTGCGAAATCTGAACCATAATAATGCGANAGGGTGTCGGAAAGGACTTCCTTATCAGCATTAGCCGGAATACGGATTATNGCCGGATGATGCGTCACCGAGAAAGCATATGGAGCAATAAATCCTATTCCTGCAGCTACGAATAGGGCAATCCCCGAAAGAATCCAGACGGATCTTCCGGGGCGCTTCTTATTTGTCTTTTTTTTCTTATGCGAGGAATTGGCCTTAGGCTNTTTAGACCCATTGGCACGATCGGGGGATTGTTGCATTTTAGCTGATTCGGATATTACTTCTTGGTCTTCTCCTTCTCAAGCTGTTTTTCGAGAGCATCGAGTGAGAGATCGATGGCTTCCTCNAAAGTATCAGCTGTCTTTGAGGCGAAGANATCGGGCGAACCGGGAACAGTGAGTTTCACGCCGGCCTCCTTGTTCATCGCGGTTTCAGGCTTTACGACCGTGAGAACAACATCCGCACCGGTCACAGCTTCATAGCGGCGACAGAGTTTATCTATTTTCTTATTGATGAATGCAACGAGTTTCTCTGAAACATCGAAATGAATTGCTTTGATAGTGGCTTCCATAATCGTNAACAATTAGGGGTGAAACAAAAGGAGAGTCATCAATCTCGGAGAATNCTCCGTTTCGGGGTATCGACGTCCTAAGACGTCGNGACTGGAAATCGGAGTATGTATACAAAGATAACAAAAAAATCCGTGTAAATGATTAATCGCCCCTTAAACAAACCTCTACACCCTCAATGGAGTCTTAGTGGATGGAGACAAAATTAAAAAATTTTTTGAGGGTATGTCACATATCGGTTGGTGAAGGAGTCTTAATAGATGAGAGCTTGCTTCTGAGGAGAGGTTTTTATAAAACATCATGTTTATATAAAACTTCTGAGCGGATGGAATGCTCCGGCAACTATATCTAAACTATAAACTATCCAACACTAAACACGATATGAAGAAAATCATTTACCCGATATTGACAGGAGGCGTGGTTTGCTTCGGAGGGATGATGTCNTCAGCGACTACATCGACCGACAGTCGGCACCGCGACNATGATTCAGTGCAGGAGCGACGCGACTCCGTAGGTCTCCCGTTAGTTCAGCCGGAATTAGAAACTAAGATACTTACAGCTAAAGATTCCGTGAACTATGGTTTGACCTCCGCCGATTCGGTGGCTACGGGAGAGGATTTCAAGGATCTGGAGGAACTGGTGGTGGTGCGTCAGAAGAAATTAGTTCAGAATGACGGAGCCACACTTACATATAATGTCACTGAAGATCCGGAATCAGGAAGCTCNAATGTGCTTGATATCCTNAAGAAAGTGCCGGGAGTGATGGTNGATGCCGAAGATAATGTGAAGGTTAATGGTCAATCCAGCTTCCGCGTGCTGATGAATGGCCGGGAGGATCCGATGTTTAAAGGAGATATCAAGACCATTCTCAAATCTCTTCCGGCAGCCTCGATCAAGAAAATAGAAGTGATTTCAGAACCCGGGGCCAAATATGAGGCAGAAGGAGCAGGCGGCATACTTAATATTGTTACGGATAAGACGAGTTCTCTTGAGGGTATTATGGCGCAATTTGGAGGCTGGGCGAATGCTTATGGTGCCGGAGCCTACGCCAACGGCAGATCGAAGATTAACAAGGTGATGCTCGACGCGCAGGTGAACTATAACAATGGCCGGCTATGGCCACGTAGCTATACATCAGACCGCGAGCTGGAATATCTGGATGACGCGACCAACTCCCGCCAGATCATCCACGAAAAAAGTAAGCAAGGGTGGGATTATGTGGGTGGCAGAATCGGAATGTCCTGGGAACCGGATACCCTGAATCTCTTCACACTTTCAGCCAATATAGGCCATAATACCTGGGGAGGGAATGGTAAGGAAACGCGCAGGATGCTCAACCATGAAGAGGAGACCATATGGCTNCTGGAACGCGATACCCATACCCCGGGGACCTATGATGGGGTGGGCGCGGAGGCATCATTCCAGCATAACTTCGGAAAAGATACACATTCTCTGGTGTTGTCGTATATGTTTGACTATAGCAGTAATCTTCTAAAAGAGGCATATCTCACNACTGATAAGAGCGGTCTTGTTCCGATCACAAATTTCAACCTTTCCAGAGTGAAATATGGAATGCCGTCGCATGTGGTGCAGNTGGATTATATCAATAAGTTCAATTCCAAGNATCTGTTTGAGGCAGGAGCCAAGGTGAATATAAATAATAGCAGCAGCCTTAGCCGAATGTACAATGGTGTTTCCGAGGCAGAAGCAATCGAGGATGAGAAAGCCACCACAAAACTGACCCAGATCAAGGACATCTATGCATTGTATGCCACTTATACAGGCACCTTCGGCTCATGGAATATGAAGGGAGGCCTTAGATATGAGCATACCAGGATGGGCCTGCGCTATAAAATCGGAGAATATCCGGATTTTACCACCCATCTCAATGATCTTGTACCAAATGTGGCTATAAGCTATAATCTTGCATCGGCCACTGCCCTTCGTCTGGCCTATCAGATGCGTATCACGCGCCCCGGTATAAATATGGTGAATCCATATGTGGAGTCAGTCACTCCGGGACAGATATACTATGGTAATCCCGATCTGACTACCGCAAAGTTACANCGTTTCTCCCTCTCTTATTCCAACTATCAGGGGAAAGTGTCGGGAAGTGCGAAGCTAAGTTATGATTATACGGGAAACCCGATTAATGACGTTATGTTCATGAAAAATAATATCCTCAATCANACCTACGCCAATACCGGCTATCAACATCAGGCGCGTCTGGATGTGGATCTGACATGGAGCATAGCTCAATGGGTGCAGTGGAATTTATATGCCAGCGGTAACTACTCTTATGCTAAAGTGAATTCAGAATTATTGAAAGCCAAGGGATTGGGCTGGCAGACCAATTTATCNACATACCTGAACTTCACGTTGCCACGTAATGTGACCCTNAATGTTAATGGGGGAATGTGGACTCCGTGGAGAAGTCTCCAGACAAAGGGTACTAATATGGGATACTATTACAATATCGGTATAGGAAAATCATGGCTGAAGGATAAAGCGCTGACCCTAAATGCATATGCGGGAAATTTCCTTCCGAGTAGTCGTGTTTCCACTTATGAGATGACAGGTGAGGGAGTGATTTTCCGTCAGCGTAACCGATATAGTCAATGGAATGTCGGAGTGGGGATATCTTATAAGTTCGGAGGCCTCCGGGTCGGAATGAAGTCGACAGCAGCCAATGTGGAGAAGGAATCCAGTGGTGTACAGGGTCAACAGGGAGGTAAGTGATCGGGAGTCTAATTCCTGAGTGATATATCAGGAGACAGGAGAATAGAGATATTGATATTAATGGAAGAAAAGGAATTCCGACATAGGGTGATACCGCTTCAGGGGCTGATGTACGGCCTNGCGCTACGCCTGGGATTCACGCCCCAGGATGCAGCGGATATCGTACAGGAGACCCAGCTTCGCCTATGGCGTGCGCGACAAGGAATTCCTGACACCGAGGGGGCCATGAAATCCTATTGCCTCACAACATTCCGGCATGTTGCCGCGGATTATTATCGCTGGCGATCAAAAGTGGATGAACATGAGGAGTCACATCCACCGGAAATCAATCCTCCGCAGGATTCTTCGGGAAAAGATATCCGTGAGCATCTGGAATATCTCATTGAACGATTACCGGAAAATCAAAAAGCCACCTTACGTCTGAGTGCTTTTGGCGGAATGGATGCGGCCGAGATAAGCGAGGCCACCGGATATAGTCCGGGGAATGTCCGTCAGTTGCTCTCCCGAGCCAGGAAGCGTCTTCGGGAATGGCTTGACAGCGATAAGTAAGTGTTAAAAATTTAGGAACTGTTTAATCGATACCGAATAAGATAATCAACTACTTAAATTACTTTTGAACACTTACTGAAATGATTTCTCCTAACTGATATGATAATATGAAACCAAACTCAACTGATATAAATTTAGAGATCCGCAGACTCCTCACCAGGTGGTATGCCGGAGAGACTACCCCCGGTGAGGAGCAACTGCTTGTCAGGATGCTTCGGTCGGCCGAATCTCTGCCCCCGAATCTTGAAACGGATAAGCGGATGTTGCTTTCACTTCATGAGNTGGGGAACGCAGAGACTGAGATTCCGGAGGAATATGCGGAAAGGATTTCGGATGCTCTGGAACGGGAAATATCCTCTTCTTATTCATTATCGGACTCCCGAAAATCATCGGCAGGGAAATGGTATCGTTCTATTGGAGTGGCAGCTGCGGTGCTTCTATGTATTGGTGGAGTCTATGTGGGGTTGAATTATAACGATTCCACTCCGAATCTGGCGAAGTTGAGTGATAAAGAGCCTTCACCTCTCCCGGGGCAAGATATAACTCAGCCACTGCCGGGTGAGAGCACAGCTACAGCAATTAAACCGATAGAGGATCAGCTTGGTCACATACAGAAGGAGACTATGGCGCTTGCTGATAAATCCCATCTGAAGACTGAGAGGGCAAGAGGAACTAATAGGAATGGAGAGGTAAAAGGTCCGGATGACAACTCTGAGGTCTCCGAGTCGAGATACCCATCCATTAATCCGGAGAGTCCTTATTATGGCATTGATGATCTCACACCCGAGGAAGCGGAAGTTCTGGCTAATGGCAATTATAGAATCATTACTGATGCGTCTGATACTAATGAAATTGTTAATTTTGTATTCTCTGAATTGGAGGCTCGAGTGAATTTCAGTATAGCCAATCTGGAAGAAACTGATAGCTCTTTTGAGAATAAAATGACACAACTGTATCGTTATGTGGATATGGGGGAGGATGAGAACAATAGTTCTCCGGCAGATGATTCGGAATCTTCTGTTGAGAAAGCAACAGAATCAGTTGAAAGAAATAGTTGAGAGAAATGAAGGATAACTATAAAATCAATCATATCATGAATACCATTACAATGATAAAAAATATATGGAATAGGATGATGCTACGTCGATGGCTGACGGGAGNGGCACTATTAATGACTACTTTAATACCAATTGGTCAGGCAATGGCCGCGGAGGTATTCGAGGAGCTGGCGGGAATGCCGCAGGTGGAGAGCACATTTATTTCGGGCAGGTTTGCTCATTCCAAGAAGACATGGCGGAGTGCGAATAATATCCGGCATTCTTTGAATCTGGAAGATGGGTTCTCTTCTCTTTATTCATATCATTGTTATTCGAAGGAATCAGTATCGAAGGCAAGGCAGATATTGAATACATATATNAAGACACATCCTGAGATGGAGTTGGTGATGCGTTCGAATGAGGGCGGCAATAATTATGAACTCTATGAATCCTTTATCAATGATAATACATTATCCAAACTTATTATCTGGGATAGTGTGGGAGATGGTTTATGTGAAGTTGTGGTGATTAACTGGAAAGACGGTTTTAAGCGCAAAGGAAAGGATCAGGCTTCCAAGAAATCGGGCAGAGGAGCAAGTGGATCGGAAAGTGATTCTAAATCATCCTGGTATTTCAATAACGGCCAGTTTATTATCAGTCCAGATGAACTCTTAAGTCCTGACGAGCTCTTTAAATTGAAAGGAGGATCGAAGGCTTCTTCGATAAGCATCAGCAGTAGTTCGGATGGATCGGAAAATAATACTTCCATCACCATAAATGGTAAGACGTATAAGATCAAAGATTTAGTTAAGAAAGAAATTGATCGGATTAAAGATGAGTTGCGTAATGCGGAGAGTATCAATATCGACTTAAGCGATCTCCAGAATCTGAAAAAATTGGATAATCTTGACCTTGATAATTTAGGGAATATAAAGATTCTTAAGAACGGGAAGACAATAGTGATCGAGAATAAATGATTACTTAAGCAGTATTTTGACATGAAATATCATATATGAAAAGGATATCAACTTTAGGTGTATTGACACTGGTGGTGTTGGCCGGTGTATTAGGATTGAAGGTTCGTGCCGCGTTTGCTGAAAATATTATTGAGAATATAGGTGGAGTTCAGGCTCTTCCGGTGGTGTCGTATGTGACATCGTCGTCAAACGAAACATCCCGGAAGGTCACGAAGACTATTCCGGTGAGTCTACCGATCACTAAGGTGGTCAATACCACTTCGGCCGATATATATTGTGGAACGGGAACTTCAAGGATTAAAGTGAGCGGGCCGTCCTCGGAGATCAATAAACTTGAGGTGACTCAGGTGGGAGGAGCGGTTGGAATACGCCTGAAAAAGGATGTAAAGTATGCCAACTTAAGGGATGTACGTATTGAGATCACGGCCGAAAATCTTTCATCTGTGAACAGCAAAGGATCCGGAGATATCATTGCTAAGGAACTTGAAAGCTCGTTGTGCGAAATGCGGTCGCAGGGATCCGGTGACATACGTGTAGAGAATGTGGAGGCCTCTGTAGCCCAGATTGTCTNACAAGGCTCCGGGGATATAACAATATCGAAACTAATGGCAACTAATGTGAAGATACAGATTCAGGGATCGGGGGATTTGTCGATTGGATCTGCGGAGTCGACAGCTTTCAGTACGTATGTACAAGGATCGGGGGACATAGATGTAAGTAAGGTTACATCAACACAGGTCGATATTACAAGCCAAGGGAGTGGAGATGCCGATATCCAACTGGAAGCCAGTCGNGTGAACGTGATATGTCAGGGATCAGGTGATGTTCGGTTAAGGGGTGCTGTCACGAGTGTGAAAGTAATTAAGCAAGGTAGCGGTACAGTGAATACCAATGGCTTGAAAACCAGCCGTGTCTTGATCCAGTAAGGTCTAATTAAGATAAGTAGCTCACATCAATTAATTCTGCGAGCTACTTATAAAAATATCNGGAAATGGGAGGGATAAGGATGCCGCCAGGCAAACCCTTATCCCTTTTTATGGGTTATAAATAAAGAAAGTTTAAGGATTGCGGTTCTTGGCAATTTCCAGAATTAGTAAATANAAAAAAACAATCCGGTTATGAAATACGTATCCAATGGGCGTGGAAGTCTGCCGTTAATTTCCTTGATAGCCCTATTATCCATTTCCTTAACGGTCAATTTGCCCGGTCTGGCCGTGTCACCTCTGTTGGGTAAGTTGGCCGATATCTTCCCTCATGCCAGTCAGCTTGAGATTCAGTTGTTGACTCTTTTGCCTAACTTAGTGATTATCCCGATGATTCTCATATCCGGGAAGATAGCAAAGGAGAAATATCAGACGGGGGTTCTGGCNACAGGATTCAGTATATTTGCTCTTGCCGGAGTGTTATATTTTTTCGCAGACTCGATGTCGATGTTGTTAGGCCTGAGCGTAATGCTCGGTATCGGATGTGGACTGATTGTTCCTATTGCCGCAGGAATCCTATCGGAATGGTTTTACGGCAAGGAGAAGGTAAAGGTTCTGGGATTCAAGTCGGGNACCTCTAATGGTATTGTGATTTTAGCTACGGTATTTGTGGGTTGGGCTGCAGGATTCAGCTGGCATGCTGCATTCAGCGTCTACCTTGTGCCGCTGATTCCTTTGGCATTGTTGCCATTCATGACCAATACCTATATCGGCAAACATCTTCGTCCCGCGGCCGGGGATGGAAAAGCCGAGTCGAAGGTCAAGGCGGTGGAGGATCCAACAGCAGCAAGTTTCAAACATCCTGTGCTTTTGCTTAGCGGAGTGATTCTATTGTATATCGCACTGACCACCGCATCNATGATCTATACCTACTATTTGCCCTTTACGATGAAGCATTACGGCCTCTCCACGTCGCAGGTGGGTATGGCAACAGCAATGTTCTATCTCACGGCAATGTTGGGTGGCTTCTCGCTTACACCCTATATCCGACTGGTAGGAAAGACAGGCCTTTACGTATGTGTGGTCATAATGGCGGCGGGTCTATTGGTATTGGGATTTATCCACACTTTCGCTTCCTACGTGATAGGCGTCCTTCTGATCGGATTGGGTTACGGCTTCTTCCAGCCGATTATCTATAATAAGACGACGGACCTTGCTCCCAATAAAGCGGAATCCACAAAGTATTTTTCCTATACATTAGCCGGAAATTATATCGCTATCTCGATTGTGCCGGTAGTGGTGGAATTCTTCCAGTGGGTGTTCAATAACCATACGGCCAATTTCCCGTATTTCCTTGGAACGGCTCTCTTAGGAGTGGTGTTCCTTATCGGACTATGGAAACGGAAATCATTTGTATGGAAAACCGGAGGAGCCGCTTCTCCCTCAGTCTCTAAAACAGAAGGAACTTCAAATTAGTAATTAGACCCCAACCTACAATTTTTTGTGGGTTGGGGTCTAATTTAAATGATAAATTTTATTATATAGGGTAGCCACCTGTATACCCCTATAATTAATTTCATCCCTTGCTCCATAGAATTAATTTGAGTATATTCGCATTATAAGTTTTTATTGGATGGAGCCTTAGCTGTCTCCTTGCATATCATGAATATAATAATCCGACTCTTAATAATAATTTTCAGTGCCTTAGCCCTGATATATGCTACAGGATGTAATGAATCTCATGCTGACGTAACCTCGGCAGAGAAAGTCTATGTGCCGGTAATGCCTGACTATTCTGATAGGATGATGTGGACAATTCAGAAAAATGATATGGATGGTAATGGTGCCGACGTGTTNTATATCCCTTCAACGTGGGAATATGACTGGTACACTCAGGATGGAATGGTGAGTCATCATGCAGATCCTTCANGGGCAGATCATCGCGCTGATATGTCAACGGAGATTGACCANGTGGCCGAATATATGGCTGAGGGAAATAATTTCTATTCTCCCTACTANAGGCANATAACACTGGATTCATGGGCAACTCTGAATGAAGATACTATAGACAGACGCTATCATGACGTGGCTTTTGTGGATGTGAAGAACGCCTTTACTCATTTTATCGAGAACGAAAATAACGGCCGGCCTTTCATTCTCGCAGGATTCAGTCAAGGGGGTAAATCCGTGGTAGAGNTATTGAAAAGTATTGACTCCCATACCCGTGAAAGATTGATAGCAGCATATGTTTTGGGTTATAAGATCACTCCCGGAGATGTTGCTGAGCATCCATACATAAAAGCGGCTCAGGATTCAATAGATACCGGAACAGTGATATGTTATAATTCCGTGTCTGACGTAAAATATCTCAAGCCTATTGTCAGCGCGCCCAACGTAATGTGCATCAATCCTGTGAACTGGCGCACTGATGAGACTCCTGCCATACTCAACGATACGATCACGGTTACGCTCCACCCGAAAGCAAAGGTTTTGGTACTTGACGGTTTTGATGGCAGTTACCTTCCGAATATCCTCGATATACTGAATGTCGGTGATTATCATGGAGTTGAACCTTGGCTTTACAGTGAATGTCTTCGAAAAAATTTCCATCAGCGAATTAATGCCTTTAGAAAGAAGTCTATTTTAGCTCAATGAAAGAGGTCATATTAATTTGTCTGAGATAGAAGGGCATAAGGTTTTATTCGGGTAATCTATCTTTGCAATTTTGATATAGAATATAATTTCAGATTTTTATTATATCTTTGCTAAGAACAGCATTTCCNGATAAGATTAAGCCGGACATGGATGGGCAACCATAATAAAGTCGCCGATTTGTGGCATACTTTGAATTTAATTANTTGACAATTTGGTGATTATGAATATAATGGATAATATTGATTCTTCATTCTCCAAGGAAGATAAGGAAATAAATCCCTCTGAGGACAATCGATTGATTAGATTCGACTGGGCTATCAAACGGATGCTGCGTCATAAAGCTGATCATACAATCCTGAATGGNTTCCTAAGTTCTCTTTTAGGAACAGAGATACATATCGAACGACTTTTGGAAAGCGAAGGAAATCAGGAGGAGGAAGATGATAAATATAATAGNGTCGACCTCCTGGCTGAGAACGATAAGGGTGAGAAAATCCTTATAGAGGTTCANAACGACAGTGAGACTGATTATTTCCACCGTATGGCCTATGGTACATCCAAACTGATCACTGAATATATCAAACGCGGGGATTCATATGATAAAATTTCACGAATCTATAGTATCAACATAGTCTATTTCAATTTAGGAGTTGGTGATGACTGGGTATATACGGGCACCACCGAGTTTCGAGGACTCCATGATCATAAGCTTCTTGAACTCTCGGGCCGGATGAAGAAAAGATACGATATCTCGAATGTAAGCGAGATATTTCCGCAGTATTACCTCCTGAAGGCCAATGATTTCAATCAATGGTCGAAGGTTCCTCTCGAGCAATGGATGTATTTCCTCTCCAATAGTGAGATCCCGGAAGATGCCACGGCGCCCGGTCTGCAGGAAGCACGCGAGCAA
>JAAVFV010000004.1 GCA_014800525.1 Bacteroidales bacterium
AGTTGCGAGCCACCTTGTACAGCCATGAGGAAACGCGTTCTATTTCAGACAAGTCATCACCTGATGTACGTGCGAGTTGATAGAATACATCCTGAAGAATGTCTTCCGCATCCTCATGGCTGCTTACTTGAGACCGAATATATCCCAGCAGACGCGGGGAGTATTCCGTAAAGACAGACTCGATATTATTCTTTAGAGGCTTCTTCTCCATTGCCGGGGCGATTACGGAAACCAAACATCTCCCTACGACGCTGTATGAACTCACGACGCTCCTCGTTACTCATATTGTGCCAGTGATCCCGCCAGTCTCCGCGATTATGACGGATTGCATGAANACTTCCGAACCCAAGGAATAACGGGATAATAAATCCACAGCTTAAAAGCTGTCCAAGAAGAAACAAACCGATACCCTGAAGTAATGTGATGGCTGAAAAACCGCAGATTGTCGTAACAATACCATTCCATAAAGCCATTATACCAAGCCCGGCCAATACCGGAACGGCAATCAGGACAAGAATGNTTGCAAATATTTTAAAAATTCTTTTCATCTTTAAAAGTTATTAAGTTTTACATTTCTAAGAGCTCTCTATCTCTTAAGATACATGACACCCCAAAATATTTTAAGAGCCATAAAAAATTCNTGTTGTAGAGAAATTGGCTCGTTATAATGACTGGCANGTATATAAAACTATACAAATGAATTAGAATACAATAGTCTTTTAGCCTGAAAAATAAGATCAATAAGTTTATCGAGGNACAAGGTAAATACAATTATCTGATTGAAAAGAAATTTTACANATAGAATTACAGTAGCCAATATGTCGTAATTCGCTTTCACCGGCGCGGATTCTACGCTCCTATTTATTGCTGTANCATCTCCTAAGGAAGCCTTCCTTGCTCGTAATTGAAAACGTGCGGAGCAGGNCTATTCTTTTGCCTTTTGGCTGAAAAATCTCCACACTGTACTCATTAAGTATTTTCAATTCAGATTCGCATTCAGGGCATCTACCTTTACATACAAGATCCTTTGTACGTACATTTANCATCTGATAATTTTAATCCCAACCTTTTGGCTATCTTCTNTCTTAGGATTCGGAAGAANGTTCTTCAACATCNTCCAATGCCTTTGAAATGTTGCCCTTATAATACGGATCCTTCCGAATTATCTCTTATATTGCCTTGGCGTAATTCATATCANTGATTGGAGATCCTTCGNCACTTCCGAGCGAACCTATCTTTACGAGAAGTTCATATGCGTGTGGATTTTCTTTATGCTTTGCTTTCCACTATTTATCTTCTATATCCAAGTCCACATTCTCAGACATTTCCATAAACTCCNCTACTGATACCTCTCCATCTGCAAAATGCGACTCAATATGGGCATCAGAGAAGTATACACCGTGATATTCACCAGGAAGATATANAGTAGCGAAATGGCGTCCATCCGGATTAATCAGTTTAAATGACCTGTCATCAATCTTCTCCAATTCAGCGACCTCAATATTGTTCGGATCCACTACAAATNTCCGCTTNCGTAAATCGTATACTCCATATCTTTGGTCGGCAATCAGNACTCCATATTTGACCGGTGAATTTGTTGCTATATACCTTCCGTATCGATCAACAGGTTTCAGTTCCGTGTATTTGATAGGAAGGATAATGCCATAACGGTCTCTCAGCCCATATTTCATGCCCCAATAATATGGTTCTCCTTTTTCCGCACGCTCAAAATATTTCTCAACCACATATACACCGTTTCTTACAGACAAGTTAGAAAGATACTTCCTTGTATNGTCTGACTCTGTGACAACATACGGATTTAACCCGAGTATGCCCGGNAAGACCACTACCGGCAATCCAAGCAGCAGAATCAAGGGAACAGTCCAATTTCTTGTTTTGATTAGNGTTGTAACTCCTGCATAGCNAATGAGGAGAAGAGCNCCCCCCAGGCATACGTAAGTCCACAACTGTTCCGCATCGAAAGANAGCCAGTACATCCATCCTGCAACGGACAAGGCAATACAGTTTCTGGTCAGCACTATGCCTGTATGCATTGTTCTTGTAAGCATGATGTAAAGAAGNGCCGGAAGAANAATCATGCCTATGAATTTCAGTGATGAAATGTCTTTCANACCGATGGTCAATACCAGNAACATATATGTNGCATAAGCCAGATACCATTTTATTCTCTTATCTTCCAATAAGAGTTGTATAGCAGAACGTCCNTTACGTTCGTAGATACTCCAATGCACCACAGGGAGTATGGCNATTANATAACCTTCCAGTATACCTCCGACNGTTCCCTCCGTAAACATTACCCATNCCGATAATGCTGTAAGCGGAATAAGATAAATCCAGATCCACTTTCTTTTCCACTGTATCTCTTTAATATNTCGCTGACGGANACCTACAATAATAGGCATAATGGCGAGCCATATAAACCACAATGCAGTGATAGAGCCGATCCANGCTTCCATCTCCCANTCAAATGGCTGCGAGAATATCTCTACCATCAACTCTGACTGCCCTATAGTACAGAAAAAGAGATAGAACATTTTCTCAAACGGCTTTGATAAACAGGTTACGGATGCATATGAAATCAGGAATCCTATGGCAGACACAAGTGTCCATGGAGATTTCCTTTGCATCTNGAAACAGAGGGCTACTCTTATAGGAATNAGAAGTAGCAAACCAGTNCTGCAGTAACGACTGAAGAACAACGCCCAGATACTTGTGATGATAAGGTCGGCTATAAACATCTTTTTGCCGTAGATACTTTTGATCATCGNTTTATCTTTAAAGAGGATNCAATNTGTGTGTAAGGAANTATAATATGGATTATACCTTCGGAGAACGGGCCAGCCTCATAGGGTTNATAGGAGAATACGACTCCCATGATGCCATAATATTNCTTNAGTATTTTGTCGGCGCCTTTATTATCCATGAAAAGCCCNTGTATGTCATTATTCGATACTTTGTTCCACTCCTCCTTTACCATACCGGTAACAGTCTCCGAGAGCCTCATAAGCCCATGGCTCACCATATCTGGCTCTTACTACAAGATATGGGACAGAGTCAAGCCAGTTGGAATTATACTCATAGATTTTTAATCCATCGGGAACCGANACTTCAAAAGNCTCNCCGGTGTCTGCATTNCNTACAGTCATCTTTTTNTCTGCATAAACNNACAAAACAGAGAGTNAAAAGCGAATGTATGNAAATAATTCTNTTCATTTCTATNAGNTTGTTTTCAGTTTCAAACATCATAAAGATTATCATTCANTCTCTGTATTATAGTCTCTATCCGAGAAATCAGAGTTTCAGATCTTAAGAGATGTAATATTTCTTCGTTGGTTCCTTTATAAAGGATTTGGCTGCATTTTATGGGAGCCGGGAGTTTNTATCCGACNATAGTAAGNTANCTTTGGTCGTCAGGACTATGCAGATNCTCAGGCAATGGTTCAACTTTCAGAAGTATATCAGTCAAGCAGANATTNCTNTCNTCNACCTTACATTCTGCATAAACAGNTTTAAANTAACCNGTCTCCGGAACCTTTGNCTCCACTTTAGGAATCAGACTCCTGATAAGTTCGCAAATATCAATCATTATNAGTAGTTTATTTCGTCCTTATCGTTCTTACTTAAGTTTTGCTAAACGATTGAATTGGGNTCTCGTTTACCTTCATAGAAAATATCAAGAACGTCNCCAAAAATATCATTTGGTGATATGCAGTCGAACAAAGTCATACAGGACCNGACTTTGTTTGCATCTATGCTGCCGAAGATTGCTTCCGGGTCCCGTCCTTCATGTCTGAGTAAGGCATTGGTGATTTCACGTAGTCTTTCTCCCAATACAGGATGTNTCAGATAAGCCTCAGCTTCTTTTCTATCCGCTATACCATAGTATATNGAGCGACGACTATGTCCGAGTCCCTTTAATTGAGGGAATACATACCATATCCAATGCGATACTTTTCTGCCCTTTGAGATTTCTTCANNGGCNGTTTTATAATCCCCATACNGNGTACTCTGTCCTTCAATAAATCTGTTCAGATTATNCATCGGTTTCGTCAATTTCTTTTGAATAGGACTCACGTACATCATTAAGCTCTTCATCGTTACAGTCTGCAAACAAACCAAAGAGTTTACCTCTGAGTCCCGTACTTCTTGCCATGCAGAAACTNCGGACTGATTCGTCTTCACTCTTACGGGCGGAGTCTGCAAAAGCCATGGCACTTCGGGCAGTTGTAGCGGTCTCGATCATTGCTCCGGTCTTACCACTGCTCTTGAATGGAACTGTAATTCCGTTGGTCATGGCAGACAGTTCCTTATACCAGGGACGTCCGCAGATTGAAACGGTNTCAATCTTTATTTCCATTTTTGCAGCTTTCTTAGCCTCGNTCCTCCAGTCTATTTGATTTCCGACAACATAGTCCTCATATGTGTAGCCGATTTCATGGGGATCAGCATCAGCTATCAGTAAAATAGCCNTTGACGAATCCTCACGCCATGGCGACTCATCGATGATCTTCTTGAGCACAAGTTCATAGAATTCATCGCCGTCGCCACCGCTTGTATCTTTTGATTCCTTGACGAATTTGATTATGTCATTTTCATTGTTTGTCAGTGGAATGCACTGATAAGCATCTCCGAATGTATTACGGTTCTTCATATCGCAATAGTCCCCGAAAGCAACGATGCCAAGCCGCAGGTCTTCATTNTCCTTGAACAGACGAGGTATCATCTCAGNTACCTGCTTACGCACATCCTCTATGTATTGTGCCATTGAGCCGGTAGTATCAAAGGCAATCACCATATCGAGCTTACCGAAGCCTTTTGGGGTTACCTTTCCCAGATGCTGTGACTCTTCTGAATCAGTGTTCACTTTTACTGTAGTGTGGGTCTCTGTTGTAATTTTTGTTTCCATTATTGTTTTTTATAATTTTATAAAACTACAAAACTGCTTATATTAANGTTACCTAAATTATTGTACCCCTCTTAGTGGCAATCCACNGGTAATAGGTATTTTATCAATTATGTTATATAAATCGTTTATAAAGATAGCATTTGCATGCGATCTAGGACAACCATTCCTATTACCAATCCAATACATTCCATTTTCGGATTTATANAAGTTTTCCCCATCTCTATAAGGAGTNATAGGTATAAAGATNGCACTTCCGGAAGGTCCGATAAACTTATACCCNTCNACTCCATTGTATTTAGTTTTTATTTGAATACATTTAGTACAAAGTTCAACCCATTCTTCTTCAGTAGCAAGNCGCCCTAAATCATAATTCGGATCATAGAACGGATCAAAAAGTTCATTTCCAATAATAGTGTCCGGAGCATTATAACCATTGTGCTTTTCCGGCAACATAGTTGTATCTTTAACTAAATCTCCCCATCCCAACAAATCTCCTATTTCATTTGGTTCCTTAGCATTGAGATTACATGAGTGCCAGTTAACACTTAAGCCTAAGTCAACTGGAGATTTAATGATTGTTATTGGCGTTAATTGCTCCAGATCTTCATCAGTGTATCCGTATTCAGTATCAGTCCCCGAAAAATCCCTTATAACCGACGATTTTGGATAAGAATGGATTAAGTCAACTGAGGGGAATTGATACGTTGCAGTTGAAAGCAAGTCTTCTGAAGTATGGTCAGAATGTTCTTTATACCAGTTATAAGTTATTTTAAAACCTAACAACGGAAAACCTTTTATTGACCTCGCTTTTTCGGCTGTTTCTTCAATNAGCACTGCAATCCGTCCATGCGTGACCAATATATTATCAGGTTCTTCAAATTCATTTTTTTTACTATCTGTTACTTCACAATTATATATGAGATGATTATCCACTATCTCTATGTCAACAAGATTTACTCCGGATGTAAATTNCACCGGTAATATTTGTTTGTTTAACCTTGCGCCTCTCAATATATTGTATTTTTCTATTANTACCTTCTCCAGATCAAAATCCATACCTCCAACATAGGAGAGNATATTATGAGCCTCCCTGAAATCTCTAGTTGAAGTTTTTATAATCATTGGAGATTTCATACCAACTGAATGACCATCTACCATTATTTTTATACTGAATCCATTATCCAATAATTTGTCTGTCAATTTGTATGTTCGCATAATATTACTTGCCCCTGCNACAATATTAGCTTTCAGTATGTCCCANANATAATGATCTGAATCTAAAAGATCAACTCCAAGCGGATGAATTCCAGNCATATCTACTTCCGCTCCGAAATAGTTATATTTATTCTCAGCTGATAAACTGTAATCATTGTTCAATGATCCTGTATGTTCTCTCAAGTGTGTAATAACTTTTGAATTTGGATTAATATGGCCATAAAATATAAGTGTGCTATCATTGGCAATATCCCATCTATCCCATGATATACCCAGCCTCTGAGTCGAAGGCTCATACAGCTTAGATAAATCCATTATCGGTTTCCCATACGCAGTAAGTGCTGTTATAAGGGATAATATAATCGCAATGAAGAATCCATTCATTATCCGCAAAGCTTTCCGCTTGAATTCATTAGTAACCATTTTATACTTTTTATATTTTGAGATCCTTAGTCACACTGGAATTAGAGAGGGTGTCTTTCTTCTTGAGGTATATCAATTAGAGCAAAGAAAGGTGCTCCGAGGTATGTGAGGGTGCGTGCGAGGATGAGATTGATGAGTTTGGATTGTGCGCTGGCTGAGGTTCAGGAGTCGGTTCTGGTTCCGGGGTCAACTGTGCATAAAGCAGATTGGCGCCCTCTGCGGTTAGTGCTCCGGCGACAGCTGCGGCTACGATGCTGGCACGGGTCCATTTTGTTCCGCTTCCATTGCCCGATGGCTTGTCGTTCAGGGGGGGCGTATTCATGTCTATGTTTCTTTTTGTTTGTTGATCTGTCACGAAATTAATACCTTGAAAATCAACATCCAAACTCTTTTAGGTATACCGTTTGGAACAGGGGGGATTAGATGACGAAACTGTATATTCTGACGTTTAAGGCAGAAAATCCTACTGCCATAATTAGATAGTCATCATAAATAAACCGACCTCATTAATTATTCCAATCGACAATAACAGCATCTGCAATAGATTTAACTCCAATTAATTGCGGATGTTGAGATAAATCTAACGATGTTGCAGTATGGACAACGTCGTTATATACATAATTGAATAATTCAGACACTGTAACTTTTTTATCATTATTAGCATCTGCTTTCCCGCGAAGCCCTTTTAACATACCGGTTGTGAAAATACAATGACCTNCTATTGGGTGCTCATACGAGTATTCATCGGCTCTACTGGACATTATATATATGATATTTCCGGATGAAGGTGCTTTATATACCTGAGTTTTATCTTTCACCTCACTAACGCTCCCGGTATGACAAGCATTGAAAATACATATTTTTGCTTTAGCTTTTGATCTTTTAAGAATATCATTTATTTCTTGATATGAAATAGGCTCATCATAGGGATATATTCCACCGGGATAGCCATGCCCACTATAGAAGATAATCAGTTTATCGTCTGCTTTAGCAAGTTTTGATAAACTATTTAACTTCTTTAGTATATTATATCTGTTAGCATAACTACTTGTGAGTAATGTAATCTTATCTGTATGATTACTCATGACATCACGAAAGGATTTAGCATCCTTGGTTGTCTGCGATAGATTATTATTACTGTCTGCATAATTTGACACACCTATGCTCATAACATAAGTTGTTTGAGCATTCGTCATTACCGCTGAAAAAATCATAATCAGCAGAAATGGAATAATTTTTTTAATTTTCACCATCGTACGGAACTGTTTACACTGGATGATGTTCGACTAAGTGTAAAATTATTGAACTAATACTATTTCTATTCAGTGGCTTCATCAGAAATTTTACTATTGCCAGAATAGGATTTTCGTATTAATTCCTTATAACTCTTTAATAGATTTTTGGGAACTGTCAGCTGATAAGCGTGTGTACCTCTGTCAGACAATGTAAGTTTTTGTTTTAATATATTGATCTGACTAAGATATCGGTTGTTGACAATTACGCTACGTCCGAGTCGGACGAATGTATTAGGTAAATGTTGCTTAGCTGTAGAGTCTTTTATTATTGCTTCAAATTGGGATAAACCAACAGATACCATTATCTTATTTCCATCAATATACATCACATTGCTGTAATTCCCACTTGCGTTTACACAAGCGACTAGATCTAAATCAATCAGATTTAATTCATCGCGTGTATTAATACAGACTATATTCATTGATATTCTTTAGAAAGATGATTTATTATTCCGGTACTATAGTGTCCCATAAAAATGGGAACTGGTTAAAAATTAAATAAATTAGGCCCATTAAGATCTGAGAGAACCTTGAAATTTTGAGTAATCACGATTCTGATTTGCATATGCAAGATTAGTCTTGATATCTAAGGAGTATCATTACTCCAGTAGTGTCCGTATTCGTAAAGCGGTAGGGTCATCCATGCTTTCGGCCTTTTTCAAAAGAGATTCTGCCATAGCGGTATTTCTTCCAACACCTCTGCCAAATCTGTAGCATCGTGAAAGAAACTGCANTGCCTCCGGATCATCATTATCAGCAGCCATCTTAAAATACTTCACTGCTGTTTCATACGACCGGTTAACACCAACTCCCATATAATAGCATTTTCCTAAACCACACACAATCCAATCATACCAGGTATTGTCNTTTAAATCACTATTCGCATTGGTTTCAATAGCATCATATCTTTCTTTATAAATGTCAAACGCCTTGCTTACTTTATAATTTGAGAGAATATATAGATCTGCAAGCCTAAGATAATCTTCACATGGCCCATTAAAATAATTACCGGTCGCGAAGAAACGCTCCAATGATATGGCTGCACTTTTATAATCCCCGTTATTAGCATAGATATTACACAAATGCCAATTCAACATATCTGTATTTTCCAGTTTCCTAAAAATAGCCTCGTTAAACCAATATTCAGCATTGTCATTTTCATATTTATGAGTTCTATTTCGGAAAGTTACCTCTTCTTCTGTTTGATTGTTTAACCGAGACTTCTGGATTAAAACATCTTCACTTGTATTGGTTCTGATTGCACCTCCGCCATGGTCACAATTATAGTATAGATATCCCAATTCCGGAGCAGCNTCATAGCATCCAAGTTGATATGATTCATAGAGATATTTCTCTGCTTCAAAATAGTTATAGAACACATTGCACAACTTGCCATGATAATATTTGGCATAGGCAATTACAGATGAATTTTCATTATCTGCCATAGATTTCAAAAGGTAAGCGGCCTTTTGGTTACATTCCTCTTTTGAATCATTATAATCATTCCCCCTAAGAGCGCTGGAGTATAACCAGAAACAGGCCTCTACTGAATCTTTAGGAATATAACGACCACTAAGTAATTGGTTTGCGTATGTCAATTGGGAATCTATGTTGCCGTTTTCAGCTGATTTCTTGAACCAATCTACAGCACATTTCATATCTTTAGAAACGCCTTGCCCATTTTGGTAGCATAGCGCAAGGTTTCGTTGTGCATTATCATTGTCTTGATTCGCGGCTTGACGATACCAGTATACTGCTTTAATAAGGTCTTGATTGGTGCCTTTCCCACTCCAATAGCAAAATCCCAATGCCTCCTGAGCCTTTGAATATCCCTGCTCCGCTGATTTAATCAGCCATTTGACCGCTTCATTATAGTTCTGTTCTAAATGATTACTTCCATTATAGTAGTGTGTGGCCAGAATATACTGAGATTTAGCATCTCCGGCATTTGCATTTTGCATTATATCTGATATATTCTCTGCCTTTACATTGCATAGAATCATACTATACAGAAACATGATACTTAATATTACTGTATTCCGCATATGTGTAGTTTTTTAAGAAGAATTTTTTATTGAAAAGTTGCTATCGTAAATTATGAAGTTGTTTAAACTTATTTTTTGTTCACATTTGCGAGATATTTTTGAGCTGATTTGGCTCGTCATCTCTATTTATGGAAACTCGCCGATTATAATTCGTCACTCGAAGAGGTAGCAACCTCTCGGTTGGTACCGATGAGAGGGGCGGAAGCAGCCAATTGAAAATCGACGAGTTTCCTTTAAAAGAAAAATAATGACGAGTCAAAAAGATCCG
>JAAVFV010000005.1 GCA_014800525.1 Bacteroidales bacterium
CATTTGGGACGGTCTTTTCTGATCACCTCCCTTATAAATTCCTTTGGCTCTTTCTTAGAGTTGTAATAGTCGGTATTGGAATACACCTTATCGCCAATTTTCAAACATTCGTCTTCCTCAAACATTTCAGAGAGCATAAAGCCGGTTTGGTCTTCCAATGTGGGATTTTCCTTATCCCAATATTGGAGAAAGAAGATTATATCGTTTGTTTTCTTATCCATTGATGATGTGCGTTTTAGAAAGTGTAAAGTTAATAAAAAATCCGCTGATAGCCCAATGATTTGCTATAAGCGGCCGCAAATGTAAACAAATATTAAAATCATTCTCTTTACTAAATTTTCTGCCCTCTTTTGGTATTTATCGGTGTAAGGAAAAAGAGAGCCACCAACGGCATTAACCCTCACAAAAATCAGAATATAGACATCTGAAACTACAGAGCAATGAAACAGACAGTTTTAATCTTCACTGGTAAACAATACTCCTCCTTTTATATTATACTATTTTTAATTTTGTCATGTACTAAGCAAAAAATATTAACGCCAGAGAGGTATATGTATCTCAGCTTTGATCTCACAGCGTGAGGGAGCTTAGCGGGTTAAGCGGCTGAACCAAAATGCCAAAGATGGGTGCAGCTGCGGGAGGGAGGTAATTTTCTTTTCAAAGGCTACGTTCCGTGCTTCATATCTGTTAACGCTACGTTTCTCATAATGAGCCCTATCCATCCGTTTTATCATAAGTAGCTCACATCTATTATTTAATGTATCGGCCTTGGATACTAAGACCCATTTATAACTCTAATTTTTGTTTGAAATAAGCCTCGTTAGGATTTTAAAATTAATTTTGTTAATTTTGCAATTCCTTATTAACATTTAAAGATGTAAGGCTCTCCCCAATTAAAGGTATTAAACATTTGAGTGCATGGATTGTTAAGATTTATAAACACACTCTAATCAGATGAAGAAATCCTTAATATGGCTCCTGACTTGTGTCATGGCCGTTACTTTCGGCGCCCTACTATATTTCCAGATTATGTATCTGGAGAATATGGTAAAAATGCGTGACGAACAGTTTTCCGAAGGCGTGATGCGGTCGCTTAACTCCACATCGGATTTTCTTGAGAGAGTTGAGACGATGTATTTCCTTGAGCAAGATATAAATATCATAGAATCAAGTCTATATGATAATTATCAGGATGTCGATGTTGACGGGGAACTGAAATATTCCGTGGAACATGCTGATGGTTCGGTGACTAATTACACTCTGTCCTCAGAAAAAACGAGCCCCGCCAGGACTTCCTCTCCCCTTGCCTATTCTTCAGCTCAGGGAATCAGCGCCAAGTATCGCAACATGCAGGAGGTGATACGCAGTCAGTATCTTTATCAAAAGGGTCTGCTCACTGAGGTGATTCTTTCAATACTCCGCGATTCAGGAACACGTCCGCTCATGGAGCGTGTTGATTCTGTCCAGATCCGCAACTGTCTGAGCACTGAGCTTGCTAATAATGGGGTAAATGTTCCTTTTGTATTTGCCGTATATAATTCCCACGGGTCGATGCTCTATTCCACAAAGGGATATTCTTCAGAAAAATCTAACGACACCTACAGCATCCCCCTCTTTCCGAATACTGACGTGAGCTATCGTCTCACCGTAGAATTCCCCACAAAAGACAGTTATATCTTCCGCTCGGTACGCTTTGTGATTCCGACGTTGGCTTTCACGCTCATTCTCCTTATAATTTTCCTCTACACGGTGATCATGATATTCCGTCAGAAGAAACTATCGGAGATGAAGACAGATTTTATCAACAATATGACCCATGAGCTGAAGACTCCGATTTCCACTATATCGCTTGCGGGCCAGATGTTGAGTGATCCGACAATCCGTAAATCCCCTGCTTCGCTCAATCATCTGTCAGAAGTGATCACTGACGAGTCAAAACGCCTGAGGTTTCAGGTTGAGAAGGTATTGCAGATGTCTGTGTTCGACAATACAGGTAGTGCATTGAAATTTACGGTTATTAACGCCAACCAGATTATAAATTCCGTAGCCAACACTTTTAAAATTAAAGTGGAGAAATACGGAGGCTCCATATCCACCAATCTGGATGCTGCAAATGCGGAGATAAGAGTGGATGAAATGCAATTCACGAATGTGATCTTCAATCTTCTGGATAATGCCGTGAAGTATATGGGAGAAGATACTGAGCCTGAATTAGGTATCTCCACACGAAATATCTCCGGTAATCGATTGGAGATTCGGGTTTCCGATAATGGAATCGGAATCAAGAAGGAGGATTTAAAACGAATCTTCGAGAAGTTCTATCGCGTCTCGACAGGTAATCGACATGATGTGAAGGGATTTGGGCTTGGGCTGGCATATGTAAAAAAGATGATCACACTTTTCGGTGGGAACATATCTGTTGAAAGTGAGCTTGGCAAAGGATCGACTTTCATCATCACCCTCCCTCTCCTTTCTGCTGATCCTCAAGAGAATAATCATTCCGAGGATAATGTGCAGAGAAGCCCGGAAGATTAATTTTAACAATTCTCATCTGTTTGATAGGAATTCTTAAGTTAAGATTGTTATAAAAGTATAGAGAATAATACGAAACCCAAAATACGATGGACGATAAATTGAAAATACTTCTGTGTGAAGATGATGAGAACCTGGGAATGCTCCTCCGCGAGTTCCTCCAGGCAAAGGGCTTCAACGCAGACCTTTATCCGGATGGAGAAAAGGGATATAAGGCATTCCTGAAAGGAAAATATGATCTCTGCGTGCTCGATGTAATGATGCCTAAAAAAGATGGTTTTACCTTGGCTCAGGAAATCAGAAATGTTAATGGCGAAGTGCCCATCATTTTCCTTACTGCAAAAGCGCTGAAGGAGGATGTGCTTGAGGGTTTCAAAATTGGTGCGGATGATTATATCACCAAACCTTTTTCGATGGAGGAACTCGTATTCCGGATCGGCGCAATTCTCCGTCGTGTAAAGGGAAAGAAAGACAAGGAAATCACTGTCTATAAAATCGGTAAATACACTTTCGATACCCAGAAACAAGTGTTGATTGCCGATGATAAGACTCAGAAGCTCACCACTAAGGAATCTGAGCTCCTTGCTCTTCTTTGCTCCCATATGAACGATATTCTCGAGCGTAATTACGCTCTGAAGTCTATCTGGATCGATGACAATTATTTCAACGCGCGAAGCATGGATGTCTATATCACAAAACTTCGTAAGCTCCTCCGCGATGATCCCCAGATCGAGATTATCAATATTCATGGCAAGGGATATAAGCTTATCGCCCCTGAGGTGGAAGAGAAGGAAAACTGATTATACACATCATAGATATGTAATAGGCTGTGTTAACACAGCCTATTTTTTTGCATGGCCTCAAAGAATTAAAATTTTTATTCGTGCAAATGTACGACTTCTACGCTTATAACATTGGTATGAACGGCGATTTTTATTATTTTTGTAGTTGATTCTCTCGTCTCTTTCTCCTCTTCTTTTACTGATTTATCTGAAGAAATCTAACCAGGAACACATCATTCTCCATATCATTTAAAGATGAAGAAATTGCTCAGAGGCCTTTACCTCTTTTACCAATGGTGCATTGCCGGACCAATTTTTGTGGTCCTGACCATAATCACAGCGTGTCTCACTGCATTAGGATCACGCCTGGGCAATCATAATTTCTGGGGCTATTGGCCTCCTCATTACTGGTCGAAACTTACCTGCTGGCTCTTTCTCATGAGAGTGGAAGTGGTAGGTCGCGAAAATATTAATAAGAATACTTCTTATGTATTCGTGGCCAATCATCAGGGAGCCTTTGATATATGGAGTATTTATGGTTTCCTCGACCATAAGTTTAAATGGCTAATGAAAAAGGAACTTGAGAAAATTCCCGCTATTGGTTGGGCTTGCAAATGGGCCGGCCAGGTATTCGTGGATGATTCCAATATCGCCGGAATCAAAGAAACAATCACAAATGCTGAAAAGTATCTTCGAGATGGCACATCCCTGGTGATTTTTCCCGAAGGAAGTCGTACATGGGATGGAAAGCTGATCCCTTTCAAACGTGGAGCTTTCATGTTAGCAGCGGAATTTAAACTCCCCGTGGTGCCGATCACAATCGACGGATCATTCACGGCCCTACCCCGCTCCACTTATAATATGACCCCGGCGAAAATCCGTCTTACCATTCATCCGGCAATCTATCCCGGTGAAAAAGGATTCAATACCAAGCAACTACTACAGCAATGCACCGACCAAATCAAATCCGCACTCTCCTGACCATCGCCGGATCCGACTGCTCCGGAGGCGCCGGGATCCAAGCGGATATCAAGACTGCCGATGCTTTCAAAGTATATGCAGCCTCGGCCATTACTGCAGTCACCGTGCAGAATGCAATGGGTGTCAAGTCGGTAAATCCGGTATGTCCTCAGATAGTGCTCGACCAGATTGACGCAGTATATGAATCATTCACTCCTGATGCCGTAAAAATTGGTATGCTTCCTTCAGCCGACATAGTCAGGATGGTGTCCCAAAAACTGACTTCCTTGAATGCAGTGAACATCGTGGTGGATCCGGTGCTTCTCTCCACCACCGGTCAATCTCTGTCCGGTAATACTAATGAGAGTATTCGTGCGCTCCGAGATTTTCTCTTTCCAATTGCGTCAGTTGTGACGCCAAACTATGACGAGGCTCGCAAAATTTTAGGAATCCACGAAAACTTAGAGCCTGCCGAACTTTGCAAATTATTCCATAAATCTACAGGAGCTGCCGCCGTACTCCTAAAGGGAGGACACATACATGGCCCTTATTGCACCGATATCCTCTACAATGGAAATCAATTCCATCGTTATCGTCAAGTCCGTATTGATTCCCGAAACACCCACGGAACAGGATGTGTACTCTCCTCCGCAATTGCTTCCGGATTAGCACGCGGCCTTATTCTGCCTCAGGCAGTAAGAATTGCAAAAAACTTTATTTCCCATGCCATTGATATGGCTAAGGATATTCGTCTCACACCGGACAATGGTCCGCTTTATCTTTTCCCTTGATGACTATATATGTTAACAATGACCCGACTATCATTGATGATAGTATCAACTCGGTAGCTGCCCTTATTCAGTATCTTTATCCGGATACGGCGGGTAATGTAGCCATAGCTAAGGATAATAAACTTATATTGCGATCGACCTGGAATCAGGTTTCGGTAAACGAAAATGATGAATTCACTATAATAACTGCCGCATTCGGAGGTTAATCGTATTCAAAGGTTAATTATGGAAGCCTATGGCGGATTTGACATAATCGTGATCTCATCCCCGGAATTCATTCCCGGGGAAACACAGTATTATGAGGAACTCTTAAATCACGGGATTTCAAGAATTCATATCCGTAAGCCGGGAGTATCCCGTCTGGATATGGCTGATTTCCTTGCCCATATTCCATATCGATTGCGCACTTATCTAAGTATCCATGATCATTATAATCTCGCGCCAGAGTATAAGATCGGAGGAATTCATCTGAATCAACGAAATTCTCTACCGCCGGAATGGACGGGAACCTTATCCAAAGGCTATCATTCATTAGAAGAACTCTATGCCGACAACGGCTGCTTCCTCCAACAGCTTGATTATTCCTTTCTATCCCCAATCTATGATTCTATTTCAAAAAGAGGATATAGAGCGGCGTTCACTGCCGAGCAATTATCCGGGGTAAGGGAATACAACGGAATCATAGCCCTCGGAGGAATCTATCCCGAAAATTTCAGAGAATTATACCAAACCGGGTTTGCCGGCGCGGCGTTATTAGGATATATATGGAGTGATTATAAATCGCCTGAATTCCATAGACTTCTCGAAAGCCGATTGGAAAAGATTAATGAGGAAGTGGCCCTTCTCAAGTCCATACCCGTATGATTTTGACAACTCCATCATTTTTTCAGAATTAAACAAAAGTTATATGTTACAGTTTATTACCAATACAGAATGCGGAGTTCCGGTTGCAGATCAGGTAAAGGCAGTGCTTGAAGGTGGAGGCCGTTGGATACAAATCAGAATGAAAGATGCTTCGGATGAGGAAATCTCTAAGGTTGTGGGTGAAATCATGCCGGCTTGCCTCGAAAAACAGGCATTCCTGATTCTGAACGACCGCGTTGAACTTGCCAAAACTCTCGATGTCGGTGGAGTTCACCTCGGAAAGAAGGATATGCTCCCCTCTCAGGCACGTCTGATACTTGGTCCTGCAGCTGTGATTGGTGTCACTGCCAATACATTTGATGATATCCGAGCCGTCCGCTCGCTTGATATAGATTATATTGGTATGGGTCCGTTCCGCGATACTACCACAAAAAAGGATCTCGCTCCTGTGCTTGGACTTGACGGAATAAAAGCCCTTTGCGATGAGATGCAGAAGGAGGAAATCAATATTGCTCACGTGGCTGTCGGAGGTATCCGCCTGGAAGATGTCGAACCTTTGATGAAGGCCGGCGTTAACGGTATCGCCGTAAGCGGAGCGATCGCTAATGCTCCGGATATCAAGAAGGCTACGGAAGACTTTCTTAAGGCTCTTGCCCCTTTCGAAACTGAAAAGGGAGAAGCCTGATTCCGATATGATGAGATTCCGGTGGATTCACCGGAATCTCATCAATTCATTCTCAGCTATTCATTATCTTCTCTCCAGAATAATTCTCTCCAGAATACTTACTGACTATATTTCTCTCCTTAATATTTACAGACAATGAAGGATCTACTTACTATTGGAGGACGGGAATTCTCTTCACGTCTCTTTGTCGGAACGGGGAAATTCTCTTCTCCCGATATTATGCTCGAGGCCATTAAGGCTTCCGGGTCAGAAATGATCACGGTGGCTATGAAACGTGTAAACATGATGAATGAGGCCACCGATGATATGCTCACACATATCAATCGAGACCATGTACAGCTTCTTCCCAACACCTCGGGTGTCCGCAATGCTAAGGAGGCGGTGTTAGCTGCCCAGATGAGCCGCGAGATTTTTAAAACCAATTTCATCAAGCTCGAGATTCATCCCGATCCCAAATATCTCATGCCCGACCCTATCGAGACTCTTGAAGCCACGCGTATTCTCGCAGCCGATGGTTTCACGGTGCTCCCATATATTCAGGCTGATCCCGTGCTATGCAAGTTGCTCGAGGAAGCAGGTTCAGCTGCAGTGATGCCTTTAGGTGCGCCCATCGGAACCAATAAAGGTCTTGTCACCCGTGATCTTCTCGAGATAATCATCGAACAATCTCAAGTTCCTGTGATTGTGGATGCCGGATTAGGAGCGCCTTCTCATGCTGCGCAGGCTCTTGAGATGGGTGCTGACGCAGTCCTGGTCAATACGGCTATAGCTGTGGCCGGAGATCCGGTGATGATGGCCCGTGCTTTTGCCAAAGCGGTTGAAGCAGGTAGAGAGGCGTATCTATCCGGTCTGGGTGCAGTAAGTTCTTCTGCTGTAGCTTCGAGCCCGTTGACCTCTTTCTTTAAGTAAGTAGCTACTAAAAATAAGCCAAGTCTTTCGATTTGGTACTCAATACATCGTACATCATGAAAATTGAAAACATCGATCTCTCCTCTTACCCTAATTCTTCTAAAGTATATGTGGAAGGGACACTTCCCGGCGTTAAGGTAGGAATGAGGAAAATCCATCAGTATCCCACAGTCCGTATCGAAGATGGGAAACGTGTGGAGTATCCTAATGAGGATATTACAGTCTATGATACATCGGGGCCTTACACCGACCCCAATATCGAGATTGATATTAATAAAGGTCTTTCCCGCGAACGTCTGCAGTGGACTGATTCTCGCGGAGATACTGAAATTCTTTCTGACATTACAAGTTCCTATGGTCGTCAGCGCCGCGATGATAAAAGCCTTGATGCTATCCGCTTTCCCGTCTTCCATCGTCCGCGTCGTGCCAAGGAGGGTCATCGTGTCACTCAGTTGCACTATGCCCGCAAAGGTATCGTGACTCCGGAAATGGAATATGTCGCAATCCGTGAAAACCTCGATAATCAAGAGCGTGGTATCCCGACTTACATCACCCCTGAATTCGTTCGTGATGAAATCGCATCCGGACGAGCCATTATCGCTTCTAATATCAATCATCCTGAGGCCGAGCCTATGGTGATAGGACGCGCCTTCAGTGTGAAACTCAACACCAATATCGGCAACTCAGCCCTCTCTTCCGGTATAGAGGAGGAAGTGGCTAAGGCTATGTGGAGCTGTTACTGGGGTGGCGATACAATCATGGATCTCTCTACAGGTGATAATATCCATGAGACACGCGAATGGATTATCCGTAATTGCCCCGTACCGATGGGCACCGTACCCATCTATCAAGCCCTGGAGAAGGTGAACGGTAAGGTGAAAGACCTTACCTGGGAGATCTATCGTGACACTCTGATCGAACAGTGCGAACAGGGAGTGGATTATTTTACCATCCATGCCGGGGTTCTTCGCGAACATGCCGACCTTGTGAAGGAGCGTCTCACGGGATGTGTATCACGCGGAGGATCGATCATGACCCAGTGGTGTACCATTCATAACCAGGAAAGCTTCCTCTATACACATTTCGATGAAATATGTGAGATTCTCAACAAATATGATGTCGCAGTCTCTTTAGGCGATGGTATGCGGCCCGGCTCGATTCATGACGCCAACGACCGTGCTCAGTTCCTTGAACTCGAGGTGCTCGGTAAGCTCACGGAGAAGGCCTGGGAACATGATGTTCAGGTGATAATCGAAGGTCCTGGTCATGTGCCCATGCATAAGATCAAAGAGAATATGGATAAGCAGATTGTGACATGTCATGAAGCTCCCTTTTATACTCTTGGCCCTCTCACCACCGACCTTGCTCCCGGCTATGATCATATCACCTCTGCCATCGGTGCGGCTAATATAGCCAGTATGGGCACAGCCATGATCTGCTACGTCACACCCAAAGAGCATCTCTCTCTTCCTAATAAGGAGGATGTACGTCAGGGAGTGATCACATATAAGATTGCTGCGCATGCGGCCGATCTTGCCAAGGGTTTCCCGGGTGCACAGGTACGCGATGATGCTCTGAGTAAAGCGCGTTATGAATTCCGTTGGAAAGATCAGTTTAATCTGTCATTTGATCCGGATCGCGCCAAGCAATATTATATGGAAGCTCGTCGCGAGGCTCCGGATGCCGACGACCGCTTCTGCACAATGTGCGGGCCTAATTTCTGCGCAATGAGAATCTCCCAAAGTCTTGATGAGAAATGCGACCGGTAAATTCATCTATTGGGTCGGAAACTGATTCAGCAGTTTCCGACCTGATTCCACCCTTCATGAAATCTGATCCCACCCATGATGCTGTGTTCGGTCATGGTTTTGCAGATATCATAGATTCCTATGATTGGGATGATACATTAAAGCTTGTAGCGACTGCTACGGAAGAGGATGTCAGACGCGTATTGGATAAATGCCGCCGTAATCGCACTCCTCTTTCTCCGGAGGAATTTGCTGTGCTGATTTCAGAAGCTGCCGATCCGTTTATGGAGGAAATGGCCGCATTGAGCAGACATTTCACTCAGGAACGTTTCGGAAAGACCATCTCTCTATACATTCCGATGTATGTTTCCAATGCCTGCACCAACAAATGTGTCTATTGTGGTTTCAATCATGATAATCCTTTTACCCGGACTATTCTTAACATGGATCAGGTTAAGGCAGAGTGTGAGGCAATACGTAAACTGGGTCCTTTTGAGAATATTCTCATCGTTGCCGGAGAATATCCATCGCTTTGCGGTGTGGAATATCTTGAAAAGGTGTTGAAAGTATGCCGACCCTATTTCCATAATCTCACTATTGAGGTCCAGCCGATGAAGGCACGCGATTACTGGCGGCTGGCTCAAAGCGGCCTTAATGGTGTGGTATGCTTTCAGGAGACGTATCATCGTGCGGCTTATAAGGAGTATCATCCCCGCGGAATGAAGAGTCATTTCGATTGGCGTCTTAATGGCTTCGACCGTATGGGAGAGGCCGGAATGCACAAAATCGGTATGGGTGTTCTCCTCGGTCTTGAGGATTGGCGTGCGGATGTGGTGATGCTGGCCCGACATCTGCGTTATCTGCAGAAGAAATACTGGCGTACCCGTTATTCGGTAAATTTCCCGCGGATGCGTCCTTCTGAGAGCGGATTTCAACCTAAGTCTATCATTACTGACCGGCAGTTGGCTCGGTTGACATTTGCCTTCCGATTGTTTGATCATGATGCTGATATCTCTTTTTCCACTCGTGAGAACGCCGACTATCGCGATCATATAATGACCCTGGGGGTGACTTCGATGAGTGCGGGCAGTCAGACCGAACCCGGGGGCTATGTATCCACTCCGGATGCACTCGAACAATTTGAAATCTCCGACTCCCGATCCCCGGAGGAAGTGGCCGGAGCTATTCGTCATCAAGGTTACGAACCAGTCTGGAAAGACTGGGATTCCATTTTTGATTAAATTTTTCAATCCAGTAACAGCTACCTTAAGGGTGAATCCATGATGGATTCACCCTTATTTTATATCATCTTCCATGCTTTTCTGAACCTATTTCTCCTTTATTTCATTAGACTATAAGAGGGACTTCTTAATCCCACCTTGATTTAAATTTAATAACATGCCACAGAATAACCCACAATCCGCCTCTAATTTGTCAATGATATCCGGGCAGCAGGAAGCTCACCCGACCGGCGGCTATTATGCTTTTCTTATCATCTATCTGGCTCTGCTCAGCGCCTTCGGTTCGTTTGTCAATGATATGTATCTTCCCACCCTTCCGGATATGGTGAGATCCTTTCACACCAATACCCCCACAGTGCAGCTCGGTCTGACATTCGGAATGATAGGTCTCGGATTCGGAGAACTTATTCTCGGACCTTTGAGCGACAGATTCGGTCGTAAACCAATTCTTGTAGTCACCCTCATTATATTTTGTATCGGAGCAATGTGCAGCGTGTGGTCAAAGACGATCCACACATTTCTCTGGTGGCGTCTCGTTCAAGGTCTCGGAGCATCCGGTGGATACTTTCTGGCCCGCACCATTCCGGCCGACTTGTACAAAGGTAGGGCCTTGGCAAAGGTGATGGCCCTTGTTGGAGCTATCAACGGTTTTGCGCCTGCAAGTGCGCCTGTGATTGGTGGTCTTGTGGCGCGGTCAATAGGATGGCAGGGCATCTTCTGGATTCTTTTCGGATTCAGCGCGCTTCTCCTCCTTCTTTCTCCCGCTCTTAAGGAGTCGCTTCCTAAATCGCGGCGCGTGACCGGTCATTTTGGAGCGGCATTTAAGAATTATGGAAAACTTGCACATAACCGGCATTTTGTGGTTCATGTGATCTTGAAAGGAGCAGCCCTCGGAGTTTTATTTGCTTATATTTCCTCCGCACCATTCATTATTCAGGATCATTACGGATACTCCCAACTTCAGTTTGGCCTCTTCATGGGAGCTAACGCACTTTTTGTTGCATTTGGAGCCACAAGTGCCCTACATTTCAAACCTCTGAAGAAAGCCGCCCTCTGGGGTGGACGAGGATTGGTGGTTATAACGGGCTGCCAGTTTGTAGCCTTCTATCTCATAGATAGTGTGTGGGTATATGAAGCCCTCAATCTCCCGATGCTGTTTTGTCTCGGAATGCTTTTCACCGTTGGAAACACCCTGGCAATGAACGAAGGCAGAGAGTGTGCCGGCGATGCCTCAGCATTGATCGGTCTGATGGGATATGTGTTCGGTGCCATTGTGAGCCCTTTGGTAGGCCTGGGAAATATTCTCCATTCCTCAGCCATCGTGATCTTCTCAATGTCAGTTATCGTGCTTATTTTCACTCGCCTGACGCGTATTCTCCCCGCCGACCTTATGCCTAATCTCCAGAGCGCCACGGCAACGGGTATCCCGAATAAGGAAACAACATGATGTTAACATCTTTTATTGAATGTAGCGTTCTCGGCGGTCAACCATCCTTATTAATAATGAGTTTTATATATAAAGGATTCCTCTCAGAATCTATGTCTATTTCCCGGATTATGTGGGAGGATTCTCATCAATATAAGTAACATTATAAAAGACAATATTATGAAATTCACACAACCCCGTCTCCCCTATGCTCCGGATGCTTTGTCTCCGGTGATTACTCCGGTTACTATCGACTATCATTACGGTAAGCATGAGAAGGCCTATATCGATACCCTCAATTCTCTCATCGAAGGCACAGAATATGAGGATAAGACTCTGGAGGAGATTATCCGCACAAGCAACGGCAAACTCTTCAATCAGGCTTCTCAGGCATGGAACCATATCCTCTATTTCTTCCAGTTTTCTCCGGAAGGACGTCGTGNACCTGAGGGTGAACTCCTGAAGAAAATCGAGGAGCANTTTGGNAGNTTNGATGANTTCAAGAAGAAATTCGAGGAGGCTGGTGCCACTCTCTTCGGTTCAGGTTGGGCTTGGCTCTCAGCAGATGCAAAGGGNGACCTNTTCATCACTCAGGGTTCAAACGCNGCNAATCCTCTCACAGAAGGCCTCACTCCGATCATGACTTTCGATGTATGGGAGCATGCCTATTACCTCGATTATCAGAANCGNCGTGCCGAATATCTCAAGAANCTCTGGGATATCGTTGACTGGGAAATTATCGAGCAACGCTACGCCGACCGCTGATTCCTACCANATATATAGAAATGCTATAGAATAAAATTTGCACGATACTAATAAGGCTACGTCCCATGTGGGGCGTAGCCTTTTTGGTATACCGATATAATTTATGACAAATCCGTAAATATTTACTATATCATTAGGATAATCAAATATTAATNTTTAATTTAGTATAAATAAAATAAGGATTACATCCATAACCTTATAAATTTGGTCATGGAACTATGTTAATCCTATGCTAACCAAATTATTTGACATATGAAGACTATAAAATTCATAACTATTATGGTCATGGTAATTCTATACATGACTTCTACGGCAGCTCAGACTTACTATTATGTAGAAAAAGAAAAGATACCTCTTACAATTATTCCCAATGTTAAGGTCATCATAAGAGAGGATACTATAAATGCTCCTATTCATATAGACCAGGGCGATAGCCTGATTTATACAGTAAATCAGGATGGTTCCATGGCATTAATCTATAGGGAGGGTAAAAATAGCCGAACTTATGATAAGTACTCAGATAAACGCGAGGGCAACTTCTCGATTTATCCGGCATATATCTCCGAAANAGGGGATATGNTAGTCCCCACAGGATATATTGGAACAATATTGAGAAATGAGGCTGATACTATCCTGCTCAAAGAGATATGCAAAAAATATGATTGCGTGATTGGTTCACGCAGCCAATTCCACNCCACGTGGTACACTATACGAATGAAACCTAAACCGGGAGGAAATCCGGTCATCTTGGCCAACACTTTACAGGAGGATGGACGTTTAGAAGTAGCCTTTCCTATGTTCTGGATGCCGGATATGCTTCAGATATCTTATGATCCCGAAACCACCAAACAATGGTCTTTATATAATCCTGATAGCTCAATAGATATTTCTGTCAGCAGTGCATGGAATTATGCGACAGGGAGAAATATCAAGATTGGTGTAATTGACTCAGGATTTGNTATTGAACAGGAGGACCTTAAACAGAGAATCTGCGACAGCTATGACGTAGAAACCCAAAGTTCACCATGTAGAAAGATCAGCGAGCACGGGACGCGTTGTGCCGGTATCGCCGCAGCNACAAGAAATAATGACAAAGGAATTGCTGGAGTAGCCCCGGATGCCACTCTTATACTTGCTCGTATACCCACTGGAGATAGAGAAAATGAAATTAAAATGGCCGATGCTTTTGACTGGTGTAGGAAGAAAGGGGCGGACGTGATATCATGTTCTATAGGCTTAAGGTATAGTTCATATGTTGCGCGTGCCATAAAGGATGCAGTGGATTCCGGCCGCAATGGACGNGGTTGTATTATTGTNGCTGCCGCCGGTAATATAGGANCNATTGATANNACNANGACCATTCTTTATCCGGCGTCTGACCCATCGGTCATTGCTGTCGGTAATATTAACAAGGCTGGTCTGATAAGTCGTTCTTCCCGTTATGGGAAAAACATGTGGGTGGTGGCTCCGGGAACTAATATCATGTCGCCTATACCGGGAAACAAGTATAACGACGATGCGAGCGGCACATCCTTGTCCTGTCCTCACGTTGCAGGGGTCGCAGCCCTAATTCTTCAGCGGAATCCCTATCTCTCATGGCAACAGGTTCGGAAGATAATAGCCGACACNGCNGTGAAGTTNCCACCTTTATCNGAAGATGAACCCTGGAATGAATATTACGGATATGGCCTTGTCAATGCTTATAACGCAGTGACCAATACTCCAAGATCTACAAAATTTTAATACTCTGAATTTAATACTCTGAAAATAGAAATTGAACCGCATCCATAAGTTTATCATCTAACTTTTAGGATGCGGTTCATTTTAAATTCATTACTGTATAATTTAGCCGACAGCAATAAAATATTTATAATATTAGGAGAATTAAGAATTAATTATTAATTTAGTAGAAAAATTTAGAATGGATTAAAATTTATATTTACCTCGATAGAATTATCGCTTTTACCAAATATCAATCCCAAAAATTTAAAACCGTCTTAAGAAGGTTTTAAACCAAAGTAATACTTATTAACTTCTAAAAACCATCATTATGAGAAAACTACTTTTTCTTCTCAGCATGTTTTTGAGCTTATGGCTCGCTAACACGCTCTCTGCGGCTGAAATTCTTACAGCCAAAACTCTGCCCGGTTCAAGAATGGAGGGTCTCAACATTGTTAACTTCTCTGTTAATAGTGCAGTGGCCCGAGATTATTATGCCCACTTCTGGCTGATACCTCCAAGACATGCTGACAATTCCTACACGGTCTATCAGGTATTCCTCAACGGCAACAAGGTGGGAGAAATCCGACCAGAAAAGGGGAACTGGCAGAACGCCACCATAAAGGGGAATCCGGCCCTTAGCCTGCGGGAAGGCGACAACATCATATCCATCGGCACTAAAGTCCCTGAATTGCCTCAGGTAGAGTCCATGAGAATAGTATCCTCTAAATCCATGGAGGGGTTTTCGTCCAAGGCATACAACGACTATCTCCAGAAATCCATGAAGGGCTTCTCATACCCTGTGCCTCCGGATGCTGACACCATGACTAAATCAACTGATATGAATGCAGATGATGTGGAGGATCATGGAAGTTTTCCCTTGAAGTATTCGTTCTTCTCTGTCTTTAACTTCAATGAAGGAGACACAATCGTTATCTCCACTAAAAGTAGTATGGAACATGATTTCGATTTGGTTTATTATGGGTCCGCTGAACCTCCGGTGGTAGTAGGTCCAGGAAACACACCCGTGAACAAGAATGAAATCAACGATGAGGTGATTGGAGAAATCTTTCGGCCTGAACAAAAAGTCAATTATATAGGAACTGCCGCGACCTCCGCTGAGAAGCAAGGTCTTAACTGGAAAGCTCTGTCCGAACCAGCCTTGGTTCTCGGTATTGGACAGTCGACACCGGATCAGAATGCTAAGATGGAGCTTGAGATCCCTAAGTCGGGTCATTATCTCCTAAGGGTGCGGACACGAAAAAACGGGACTTCATCTTATGCTGATGTAAATGTAAATGGAGAATACTTCTATTCCAATGTACCCATTTCCTATTCCCGAAAATACATCCTGCTGGAGCCTGACGTGAATATCGTCACCTATACTAAGGCGGAGGATTCTACAAATGACCCATTCCTTTTCATACAGGGTTCGGACGCAGACAGAGTGGTGGCATACGATGATGATACTTATAATTTCACGGTGCTGAGTAAATATAATCTTAGCGTTACTGATGCATTCATCCAAGAGAAATACATAGTGGAGACCACTACTATCAGCGTGCTCAATTACTGGTCGAATGCCCCCGAAGGATCCTGCAACATATACTCTGTGTATAAACCAATCACTTTATTACCCGAAACATATACGGAAAATACAATTCTGGACAATTCCCTCAAAAATGATTCCAGCGATTCAGAGCCAAGGTCAGAATTGGAAAAAACATCGATTGTCTCGATATTTGATTGGTCAGGGAACTTCCTCCATTCGGTTACTCTAAATGCGAGTGAGAGTTTTTCTCCAAGTAAATTAGGAATATCGCAACCAGGTTTTTATTTCCTACGCATAGACTCAGGATCGAATGTAAAGACAATAAAAATAAGGATTACATCCATAACCTTATAAATTTGGTCATGGAATTATGTTAATCCTTTGCTAACCAAATCAATGCACATATGAAGACCATAAAAATTATACTTAGTCTTGGCATGGTAATTCTATCCATGACTTCTGCGGTAGCTCAGACTTTCCACTATGCCGGGGATAAAAAGTTTCCTATTGAAATTATTCCCAACATCAAGGTAATTCTTTGTGAGGATACCATTAAAACTCCAATAAACTTGGAAAAGGGTGATAGTCTGATTAAACAGCTTAACCTCAAGAACTCCCTAGCAGTTGTATATCGTGAGGGAGAGAATAGCCGTACTTGTGAGAGATACTCTGACAAAAATGCAGGAAACATCTGTGTTTACCCTGCCTATATCTCCGACACAGGGGATATGATAGTCCCCACAGGATGTATTGAAACAATATTGAGAAATGAGGCTGATACTATCCTGCTCAAAGAGATATGCAAAGAATATGATTGCGTGATTAGTTCACGCAGCCAATATCACACCACTTGGAACACTCTACGCATGAAACCTAAACCGGGTAGAAATCCGGTCATATTGTCTAACACTTTACAGGAGGATGGACGTTTAGAAGTAGCCTGTCCTATATTCTGGATGACGGATATGCTTCAGATATCTTATGATCCCGAAACCACCAAACAGTGGTCTTTATATAATCCTGATAGCTCAATAGATATTTCTGTCAGCAGTGCATGGAATTATGCAACTGGAAGAAATATCAAGATTGGTGTTATTGACTCAGGATTTGATATTGAACAGGAGGACCTTAAACAGAGAATCTACGACAGCTATGACTTAGAAACCAAAAGTTCACCATGTAGAAAGATCAGCGAGCACGGGACGCGTTGTGCCGGTATTGTCGCAGCAACAAGAAATAATGACAAAGGAATTGCTGGAGTAGCCCCTGACGCAACTCTACTCCTGGCAAGCATCCCTACAGGAGATAGCATGGATACTAATATTTTAGGCGATGCTTTTGACTGGTGCAGGAAGAAAGGGGCGGACGTGATATCATGCTCTATAGGCTTAAGGTATAGTTCTTATGTTGAGCGTGCCATAAAGGATGCAGTGGATTCCGGCCGCAATGGACGGGGTTGTATTATTGTGGCTGCCGCCGGTAATATAGGATCCATTGATAATACTAAGACCATTCTTTATCCGGCGTCTGACCCATTGGTCATTGCAGTCGGTAATATTAATAAGGATGGTCTGATAAGTCGTTCTTCCCGTTATGGGAAAAACATGTGGGTGGTCGCTCCGGGAACTAATATCATGTCGCCTATACCGGGAAACAAGTATAACGATGAGGCGAGTGGCACATCCTTGGCCTGTCCTCATGTTGCAGGGGTCGCAGCCCTAATTCTACAGCGGAATCCCTATCTCTCATGGCAACAGGTTCGGGAGATAATAGCCGACACAGCGGTGAAGTTACCACCTTTATCTGAAGATGAACCCTGGAATGAATATTACGGATATGGCCTTGTCAATGCTTATAACGCAGTGACCAATACTCCAAGATCTACAAAATTTTAATACCCTAAGAATAAAAATTGCACCGCATCCCAAAGATAGTTTTACAACCTTTAGAATGCGGTGCAATTTGAATTTATTACCGTATAGTTTAGTCGAAAGTAATAAAATATTTACCAATTATTAGCAGAATCAAGAATTAATTTTAAATTTAGGAGACAATAAAAATAAGGATTACATCCATAACATTATAAATTTGGTCATGGAACTATGTTAATCCTATTCTAACCAAATCAATGAACATATGAAGACCATAAAAATTATACTTAGTCTGGGCATGGTAATTCTATCCGTGACTTCCGCGATAGCTCAGACTTTCCACTATGCCGGGGATAAAAAGTTTCCTATTGAAATTATTCCCAACATCAAGGTAATTCTTTGTGAGGATACTATCAAAACTCCCATACAATTGGAAAAAGGGGATAGCCTGATTAAGCAGCTTAACCTCGATAACTCCATAGCAGTTATATATCGTGAGGGAGAGAATAGCCGTACTTGTGAGAAATACTCCCACAAAAATGCAGGAAACATCTGTGTTTACCCTGCCTATATGGATCCGGTAGCCGGTATGTGCGTCCCAACAGGATACATTGAAACCGTGGTAAAAAATCTTTCAGATACCATTATGCTTAATGATATATGTAGAGAGTATGATTGTGTGATTAAATCCCGACCACAATTTGATCCGGCCTGCACAACTCTCCGCATGATCCCAAGGCCCGGTAGAAATCCGATCATATTGTCCAACACTTTACAGGAGGATGGACGTATAGATACATGTCCAATGTTCTGGCTGCCTAATATACTTCAGATCTCCTATGACCCCGAAACCACCAAACAATGGTCTTTATATAATCCTAATAGCTCAATAGATATTTCCGTCAGCAGTGCATGGAATTATGCAACAGGAAGAAATATTAAGATTGGAGTTATCGACTCAGGATTTGATATTGAACAGGAAGATCTGAAACAGAGAATCTATGATAGCTATGATGCAGATAATAAAAAATCACCATGTACAAAAATCGGGGAACACGGGACACGTTGTGCCGGTATTGCCGCAGCAACAAGAAATAATGACAAAGGAATTGCTGGAGTAGCCCCTGACGCAACCCTACTCCTTGCAAGTATCTCAACAGGAGATAACATGAATACGAAAATCTTAGCAGATGCTTTTAACTGGTGCAGGAAGAAAGGGGCGGACGTGATCTCATGTTCCATAGGCTTAAGGTATAGTTCTTATGTTGAGCGTGCCATAAAGGCTGCAGTGGATTCCGGCCGCAATGGACGGGGTTGTATTATTGTGGCTGCCGCCGGTAATATAGGATCCATTGATACAACTAAGACCATTCTTTATCCGGCGGCTGACCCATTGGTCATTGCTGTCGGTAATATTAACAAGGATGGTTTGATAAGTCGTTCTTCCCGTTATGGGAAAAACATGTGGGTGGTAGCTCCGGGAACTAATATCATGTCGCCTATACCGGGAAACAAGTATAATGATGATGCGAGCGGCACATCCTTGTCCTGTCCTCACGTGGCAGGGGTCGCAGCCCTAATTCTACAGCGGAATCCCTATCTCTCATGGCAACAGGTTCGAAAGTTAATAGCCGACACTGCGGTGAAGTTACCACCTTTATCTGAAGATGAACCCTGGAATGAATATTACGGATATGGCCTTGTCAATGCTTATAACGCAGTAACCAATACTCCAAGATCTACAAAATTTTAATACTCTGAGAATCGGAATTGAACCGCATCCAAAAGGTAGTTTTATAACCTTTAGGATGCGGTTCATTTTTCACGGCCTATTCTTTGTAATGGAATCAATTCGTGGGGGCTACTCCGAGTTTGTAGAATCGGTCTGCCGACACGCTCCAAAGGTTTGTCTTCATATCAGCTATCTGAAATTTTATATCATTAATTATCAATGCATTACAATAGATGTTTAAAAAATATTCGTTTTCTCATGATAAATATTGAGGAAAGGTTGTTATATTGTTGATAGGAGAAAAAGCATCTTCTCCGCTTCCATAGATTTACTCTCCTGATCACCTCCTCACCCGACAAACTCTCCCCCTTCCATAATATAGATAATATAGAATATCACTCACATCACCATCTAAACCGAACACATCGGTCGAAACATGCAGACAAACACTAATATCATACCGGCTGTCATTGACGCCATTCAGGATAAAAAAGGAACACAAATCAAGATTATAGATCTTTCTAAAGTGGATGGAGCCTCTACAGGAGCTCTCGTAATCTGTCAGGGAAATTCCACTGCTCAGGTATCGGCCATTGCCGATAGCATCCGTGAAAAAATCCATAAGGAAACGGGCAATAAGCCATATAATTATGATGGCTATCGCAATTCACAATGGATTGTGATTGATTACGGAGACGTAATGGCTCATGTATTTCTGCCTGATATACGTAAATTCTATAACCTTGAAGATCTTTGGAGCGATGGCCGCTTCACAGAGATTCCGGATCTTGACTAATACTTGACTTCTGTGTCTAAAGATTAACAAGATTAATTCAGTCAATTAATTTCAACTGCTACTTAATACATATGCTCCCGAAACGTAACAAGAATAGCAAGCGCCCTCTAAAGAATCTATACTGGATGTATGGACTTATCGTTCTTGCTCTGCTTGGATTATACTATTTCCAGGATGGTTCTCAGGTAAAAACCGTCGACTGGACCGACTTTGAGAAAGCCGCCCAATCAGGCGACATTGACAAAATCGTGGTATTCTCCGAGAATAATGTAGCCGAAGGGTTCCTCACCACTCAAGGAAATAAGAATAAGGAATATGGCTTCGAGAATTATCCCGGAATCTCCGAAGATAAAAAGATACGTGCCACTATCCCCTCCACCAATAAGGTTCAGGATAAGATCGACCAATGGAATTCAGTGCTCGCTTCCGAAGGGAAACCGGAAATTAAGGTGTCCTATCAGAAGGGTAGCGATTTTATGAAACTCTTCTGGTATTTCGGTCCGATTCTCCTTTTCTTCGTAATGATGTATTTCCTCTCACGCCGCATGTCAAATGGCGGAGGTGGTGGAGGAATCTTCAACGTTGGCAAATCCAAGGCTCTTGTCTTTGATAAGCATAATAACACCAATGTCACATTCAAGGATGTTGCCGGACTTTCAGAGGCAAAGGTTGAGATTGAGGAGATTGTGGAATTCCTGAAGAATCCTCAGAAATATACCGAACTGGGAGCAAAGATTCCTCACGGAGCGCTGCTCGTAGGCCCTCCGGGAACAGGTAAGACCCTTCTCGCCAAGGCTGTGGCCGGTGAAGCGGGAGTGCCGTTCTTCTCCATGTCGGGTTCTGACTTCGTCGAGATGTTCGTAGGTGTAGGTGCGGCCCGTGTCCGCGACCTCTTTAAGCAGGCTAAGGAAAAGGCTCCTTGTATCATATTTATCGATGAGATTGATGCTGTGGGCCGTGCGCGCGGGAAGAATCCTAATATGGGTTCGAACGATGAACGCGAGAACACATTGAACGCCATGCTGACCGAAATGGATGGTTTCCAGTCTAACAGCGGTGTGATCTGTCTTGCCGCCACCAACCGTGCTGATATGCTTGATAAGGCCCTTCTGCGCCCCGGCCGCTTCGACCGACAGATCTATGTGGATCTTCCCGAACTTACCGACCGTGTGGAGATTTTCAATGTCCACCTTCGTAATATCAAGGTTAACAGCAAGCTCGATGTGGAGCAACTGGCACGCCAGACTCAGGGTTTCTCCGGAGCCGATATTGCAAATGTGTGTAACGAAGCTGCTCTGATTGCCGCCCGTAACAATAAGGATATGGTGGAATGGGACGACTTCATGAGCGCCATCGACCGAATTGTCGGAGGTCTGGAGAAGAAATCGCGTATCATCACCGATGAAGAGAAGAAGTCAATTGCGACTCATGAGGCCGGACACGCCACAATCGGCTGGCTCACTCGCTATGGCAACCCTTTGCTTAAGGTTACTATCGTTCCGCGCGGTCAGGCACTCGGTGCTGCCTGGTATGCACCGGAAGGACGTCAGATTGTGCCTACTCAGGCTCTCCTCGATGAGATGTGCGGATTACTGGGCGGACGTGCCGCAGAGGAAGTGTTCCTCGGTGAAGTAGGTACCGGAGCCAGCAACGACCTTGAACGATGCACCAAGATTGCTCGCGCTCTTGTGCTCGTCTATGGTATGAGCGATAAGCTCCCCAATCTCAACTATTCCGACTCCACAGGTCAGGATATGGGATTCACCAAGCCCTATTCCGAGGATACAGGTAAGATAATTGATGCGGAAGTGTCGCGCATAATCAACGAACAGTATGAGCGTGCGAAACAGATCCTTCGCGATCATGCCGCCCAACATAATCAGATCCGTGATATGCTTCTGGAGAACGAGGTGATATATCATGATGATGTTGAGAAGATCCTCGGCAAGCGTCCATGGAAATCGCGTACAGACGAGATTATCGAGATCAATCGCAAAGAAGAAGAGGAAGCACAAAAGGCTCTCCCCTCTTCCACTTCTGATAAGAAGAATAAATCTAAGGATCAGGAGAAGGATACCGATTATGCTTCGTCAGTTAAAGATGGAGACTCTGAGTCTCCAAGACATGATGATACGGCCGATTATGGTAAATCATTCAATCCCACAGACGATGATGATCCCGGGGTTCCTCCTCCATTCAATAAATAACGCCCCGGCCATACCGGAATAAATAGGGGCCTCCCTGAGGAGGCTCCTAATTTTATATTCCCGACAAAACTAAAATTTCTTAAAAAGTTTTCAAAATCCAAATTTCGAGGGTGAAGGGCTCGTTAAAATCTTGGTGATTAACCTAATTTTAACTAATTTTGTATGCTGAAAAACAGTGCCATAGAGGTATTTACATAGGTTCTTACGCAAAATAGGAGTGTCGGTAGACACGATTGTGAACATTGAAATAGTAAACAAACACTATATATTTTTATGAATAAAAAGATCTTGAAAGGGATGGTTCTGCCGCTGATGGCAACCGCATTGCTCCCTTCGTGTAAAGGTGGTGACAAGCAAGCGCAGATGATGCAGATGCAACAACAGGCGCCTTCACTGGCAGTGCTCACGATCGGAGAAGAGGACTCAAAGCTTGAGACAGCTATTCCGGCTACTCTCCAGGGAGAAAACGATATTGAGATTCGTCCTCAGATTTCGGGATTCCTCACAAAGGTGAATGTGGAGGAAGGTCAGGTTGTTTCGAAAGGGCAGGTTCTTTTCACAATCGATCAGGTGTCGCTTCAGGCTGCTGTGGATGCTGCCCAGGCCGGTGTGGAGTCTGCGCGTGCCGCTGTGGCCGTGGCTGAAGCTAATGTCAATACAGCCCGCACCAATGCTAATAATAATAAGCTTCTCCTTGAGAAAAATATCATCAGCAGTGCTGCTTATCAGACTTCTGCCGATGCTCTTAACGCTGCTATCGCACAACTGAATGCCTCAAAGGCACAGCTGAATCAGGCAAACGCCAATCTGGTGTCGGCACGTAAGAACCTTTCTTATTCAGTGGTAACAGCTCCTGCTGCCGGCGTGGTCGGTACGATTGTAAATAAGGCTGGTTCTCTTGTGTCGCCTCAGACTCTTCTGACCGTTCTTTCCGACAATCGCGATATGCAGGCTAAATTCTCACTTAATGAGAAGGAGATTCTTGCTCTCACCGATAACGGTAGTCGCTCGCTCGACCAGGCTATCGCTGCGATGCCTGCTGTCACCTTCCGTCTCGCCACAGGTGAAGTCTATGAATATCCCGGTAAAGTCACAGCTATCTCCGGTGTGATCAGTTCCTCCACAGGTTCGGCTGTGGCTACTGCTACTTTCCCTAACCCCAAAGGTATGCTCCATAGCGGTAATACGGGTGAAGTGCTGATTCCATCTCTCCGCACCAACGCCATCGTAATCCCCCAGACAGCCACGTTCGACATTCAGAATATGAAGTTCGTATATGTAGTGGGCGATTCAAGCAAGGTTCATTCCACACCGATTACTGTGGCCGCGGAAAATGATGGTCAGAATTACATCGTTACAGGCGGTCTGAAACCGGGTGATGTGATCGTTACAGAAGGTGTGGGTGTATCCGTGAAAGATAATATGGTGATAAGCCCCAAAAAATAAAATATAAGCATTTCTATTTTCGGAAAGCTGAAATCGGGCTTATTCTCCTGTGCTCGGTTTCTGAAAGAATTATAATATGAAATTATCAACTTTTATCAACCGTCCGGTGCTATCAACCGTGATCTCGGTCTTTATCGTGATCTTCGGTATTCTCGGATTGGTGTCGTTGCCTATCGAGCAGTATCCTGATATTGCGCCTCCTACAATTCAGGTGACCACTACTTATACCGGTGCGAATGCTCAGACGGTGCTTAATTCCGTGATTGCTCCTATCGAGGAGCAGATCAATGGCGCGGAAGGTATGGACTATATGGTGTCCACCGCCACAAATGATGGTCAGGCTGAGATCCAGGTTTACTTTAAGCAGGGTATGAATCCTGATATGGCTGCCGTTGACGTCCAGAACCGTGTAGCAAAAGCAGCTGCATTCCTTCCTTCTGAGGTGAACCAGGTGGGTGTGAACACTCAGAAACGTCAGACCTCAATGCTTATGGTAGCGGGTCTTTTCGATTCTTCCGGTCAATACAATCAAGAGTTTATCGAAAATTACGTTTCAATCAATATCCTTCCCCAGGTAAAACGTGTCACAGGTGTAGGTGATGCTTCAGCCTTCGGTGCCGACTATTCAATGCGTATATGGCTCGACCCGAAGCAAATGGCCCAGTACAACCTGATGCCATCTGATATCACCGCAGCCCTTGCGGAGCAGAATATCGAGGCAGCTCCGGGTCAGTTTGGTGAGCAGGGTAATCAGTCGTTCCAGTATGTAATGAAGTACAAGGGACGTCTCTCCACACCTTCTGAATTCGAGGATATCGTGTTGCGTACCACTTCCACCGGTGAGCTCCTTCGTCTTAAGGATGTGGCTAAAGTGGAGCTCGGTCGACTCACATACAGCGCAGGCTCCAATATCAATGGTAAGACAGGTGCGGCATTCGTGGTTTATCAGTCGGCCGGTTCTAATGCTACAGAGGTTGTGGAGAATATCCAGAAATTCCTCGACGGTGCTAAGAAGGATATGCCTAAAGGTCTGGAAATCGTAACTCTGATGAGTGTCAACGACTTCCTTTTCGCCTCAATCCATGAGGTGGTGAAGACTCTTATCGAAGCCTTTATTCTGGTGTTTGTGGTGGTATTCCTCTTCCTGCAGGATTTCCGCTCCACAATCATCCCGATTATTTCGATTCCTGTTGCCTTGATCGGTACGTTCTTCCTTCTCTATATCTTTGGGTTTACGCTCAACCTTCTGACCCTTGCCGCTCTTGTGCTCGCCATTGCGATTGTGGTTGATGATGCGATTGTGGTGGTGGAGGCCATCCATGCTAAACTCGACCAAGGATATAAGTCCTCGCGTAAGGCATCTATAGATGCTATGAATGAAATTGCCGGTGCTCTAATCTCAATTACTCTGGTAATGATGCTCGTGTTCATCCCTGTGTCATTCCTCGGAGGTACAGCCGGTATCTTCTATCGTCAGTTCGGTCTGACTATGGCTATGGCAATTGGTCTTTCTGCTGTCAATGCACTTACATTATCCCCTGCTCTCTGTGCTCTTTTCCTTAAGCCTCATAAAACTGACCATGAGGAGGAAACTCCCCTCAAGCAGAGGATGAAAGATGCTTATTCTGCCGCAGGGGAAGTGGTTAAAGAAACCTATAAGAAGCGGCTTTCTTTCGATTTCCCCCCTGTGGTTACTTTTGCTCTTCTCTGCGCAGCGATTGTATTCCTCGTGCTTGGCTGGTATACATTTGAGAATGTGGTATTGAGCATTATTGCTTGCGTCGTTGCCATCCTGGCTCTTATCGGAATTTTCCAGCAACGTTTTATCGATGCATTCAATAAAGCTTTCGACAAGCTTCTTCATGTCTATGATATCGCCACTCGTTTCTTCATGGGGCATAAGTGGATCTCGCTCGGCACTGTAGCCGTATCCATCGGTATCCTCGTATGGCTTATGGCACGTACTCCGACCGGTCTTGTGCCCAATGAAGATACCGGTACAATCATGGGAGCCGTAACCCTCCCCCCCGCCGCTTCTCAGGAGCGCACTTCCGCCATCATGAATCAGGTGGATAGTATCATCGGTTCTATTCCGGAAGTGGAGGCTCGTACTTCAATCCTGGGATTCAGCTTCATCGGTGGCCGTGGTAATACATACGGTTCATTTATCATCAAGCTGAAACCCTGGGATGAACGTACTCGTCCCGACCAGCAGTCTTCAGCGATTCTGGGTCAGCTGTTTGCAAGGGTTCAGAGTATAAAGGGTGCTACCATCATGTTCTTCCAGCCCCCTATGATCCCGGGCTATTCAATGACTAATGGTTTCGAAATCAAGCTCCAGGATAAGACCGGTGGTTCTATCGATAATTTCTTCAAGGTTTATCAGACATTCATCGGTCAGCTCAATGCACAGCCGGAAATTCAGATGGCATACTCTACCTTTAACCCTACATTCCCTCAATATATGGTGGATATCGATGTGGCTAAAGTGAAAAAGGCAGGACTCACTCAGTCGGCTGTGCTTCAGGCCCTCCAGGGATATTATGGTGGTATGTATATCTCTAACTTCAACTCCTACGGTAAACTTTACCGTGTGATGATGCAGGCTTCCCCCGAAGCTCGTGTTTCTCCGGAGACATTGAAGCAGATAAAGGTTCGTAATGGCGACACCATGGCACCGATTGATAATTTCGTTTCTCTATCGCGTGTATATGGGCCCGACCTTCTTAACCGTTTCAATATGTACACCTCCATCAATGTCACCGGTAGCCCGGCTCCCGGCATCAGCTCGGGTCAGGCGATCGCTGCCATCAATCGTGTTGCTCAGGAGACCCTTCCCGTGGGATATACCTTTGAGTATTCCGGTATGACCCGTGAGGAGGCCGGCGGTGGTTCAGCCAACCTTGGTGTGGTGTTCGCTCTCGTATTGGTATTTGTATATCTTGTGCTTTCAGCTCAGTATGAGAGCTATCTGCTGCCCTGGGCAGTTATCCTTTCGGTTCCCTTCGGTCTGATGGGTACATTCATTTTCGCTCAGATGCGTGATATCGCCAATAATATCTACCTTCAGATTGCACTCATCATGCTTATCGGTCTTCTGGCAAAGAATGCAATTCTTATCGTGGAGTTTGCGCTGGAACGTCGTCACACCGGTCTCAGCATCTGGAATGCAGCAATTCAGGGTGCGACAGCTCGTCTGCGTCCTATCCTCATGACTTCACTGGCAATGATTATCGGTCTTCTCCCGATGATGTTCGCCCATGGTGCGGGTGCTAATGGTTATCAGGCTTTGGGTACAGGTGCCGTCGGAGGTATGCTCATCGGTATGATTCTTCAGGTATTGATCGTGCCTACCTTATTTATCATTTTCCAGAAAATACAGGAAAAGATTTCTCCGATTAAATGGAAAGATACTGATAATACAGGCATTTCCTCAGAGATCGAACAGTATAGTATTAATCATGAATAATTCCTCGGAGCCGGAATCCCCCGGACTTCCGGCTCCGGTTTTCAATATGAATAAACTTATCGGATATACGATGCTCGGAGTGGCGGCTCTATCGCTGCCAAGCTGCGGCATCTATAAGAAATATGAGATGCCGGCCGACAAGAACAGATATATGTCGGAATTCAAGCAGTCGCTTGAAGCGCCTGTGGATTCGGCGTCACTCCCCTTCCTGAAATGGGAACAGGTGTTCACAGATCCCGTTCTTCAGGAATACATCACCCGTGCGCTCGCCAACAACCGCAGTCTTGAGGATGCGATGCTTAATATCAAGATTGCCCATGCTCAGCTCAAAGGCGCAAAACTAAGCTATTTCCCCTCTCTGGCTTTCAATCCTAACGGGGGAGCGGCAAGTTATGGAGGAAGCCATATGTCCTGGTCGTACACTCTTCCGCTGGCCGCAAACTGGGAGATTGACGTCTTCGGAAAAATCCTTAACCGTAAGCGTGGTGCCAAAGTGGCAGAGGAACAAATGGAGGCTTATGCTCAGGCTGTCCGCTCGCAGATTATCTGCGGGGTTGCCACCACATATTATAGCCTCGTATTGCTCAATCAGCAGCTCGACCTCACCAAGCGTACTTCCGAAATCTGGAAAGATCAGGTGGAGTCAATGAAACTCATGAAGCAGGCGGCAATGGTGAATGAGGCGGCCGTCGTGCAGAGTGCAGCCAACTACTGGAGCATAATGGCCACAATCCCTGAGATTGAGCAGAATATCAAGACTACACAGAATACTCTTTCCGTTCTTCTCGGAGAATACCCCCGTGAATGGAGAGTGTCCTCTAATCTTGATTTTGCTCTTCCGGTCGATCTGAGTAAGGGCGTCCCGATGACCTATCTGGCATCCCGTCCGGATGTTCGCGCTGCTGAGCGTGGTGTAGCGGCGGCATATTATTCCCTTTCATCGGCGCGTGCAGCGTTCTATCCTTCTTTGAACATCACGGCCCAGGGAGGTTTCACCAACATGCTCGGAGCAATGATCACCAACCCCGGTAAATGGTTTATCCAGCTTGCAGGCCAACTGACAGCTCCCCTATTCTCACGCGGTCAGAATATCGCCAATCTTGAGGTAGCTAAGGTGAAGCAGCAGCAGGCCATGAGTGCTTTTGAATCTTCCATGCTCAGTGCGGCATCAGAAGTGAGTGATGCGCTTGCAAAGTATAACGCCAATGTCGAGAAGCGTGAATATCTCATGCAACAGATAGATAATTTGGAAAAATCTGTGGAATATACGCAGGAATTATTAACTTTGGATCAGCGAACCACATATCTGGAGGTTTTGACCGCCCAGTCGAGCCTTCTGAATGCCCAGCTTGCCAGCCTCGCATGTTGGCATAATAAGGTGACATCCCTGATCAGCCTTTATCAGGCTGTAGGTGGAGGCCGCTAATTCTTGACCTAAATCTGAAAAACTCTGACATTATGGTACAAATCAGCCCTCTCGCTTTTATTCACCCTGAAGCGAAAATAGGAAATAATGTAATCATCAATGCTTTTGCCTACATCGATCAGGATGTGGAAATCGGAGATGATTGCATCATCGGTCCTCATGTAAGCATCCTCAAGGGAGCGCGTATCGGTAAAGGTAACGTGTTCTATGACGGGTGTATCATCTCCGCCACTCCTCAGGATTTCCGTTGGAAAGGCTGTGATAGCAAAGTAGTGATTGGTGATAACAACCGTATTCGTGAACATGTGATCATCAATCGCAGTATCTATCCCGGAGGAGAGACTTCAATAGGAAATGATTCTTTCATCATGGCCCAAAGCCATATCTCTCATGATACAAAGATCGGCAACTGGGTTGTGATCGGTAACGCCGTAAAGGTGGCAGGCAACTGCAAAATCGGCAACTATACCATCCTATCATCCAATGCCCTTGTGCATGAGAATTGTGAGGTCGGAGAATGGGTACTGATCAAAGGAGGATGTCGAGTGAACAACAATGTTCCTCCATATCTGATCATGGCACATAATCCTATCGAATATTATGGTGTGAATGCCTTTATATTGCGTAAAGGAAAATTCTCCGAGGAGAGGATTGATGAGATAGCACAATGCTATCGCCATATTTATCAGAGCAATACAAGCGCAGAAAACGCTCTCAAGCGTATTCTCTCCGATATTGATCCGAGCAAAGAGCGTGATCAGGTTGTGGATTTCATGCGTCGTCATGATTACCGTCTCGCGGCTCTTCCGGATCTCGAGACATTATAATCTTCCTATCCTTTTACGGATAAGTCCGCATAGATTTCCAATATCTCTATAGTTCGAAGCGCGAAAAAATTTCATGTTCTATAAAAATCTCGTCTGTATTTCTGCAGACGGGATTTTTTGTTTTGATACCCCATGAAAATTCTGTAATTTTGTAGTTCAGATCATTCTCAGATTTGTTTAAGATATAAATATCCACCCTACCCCCTCTCCTCCCGAAATCCAATTGTAAAATTCCGTGTCTATGGATAAGAAAAAACTTGCTCTCCGCGCCGGCTCCGGTCTCATATATGTTGCAATAATTATAGGATGTATTTTATGCGGGCAGATCGGAGTATGGTGTCTATCGGTGATATTCGCCACCCTCGGTATCATTGAATTCCGGAATTTGACAAATCATGGCCGGATTGGAAACCCGTATACTCTCGCACTTGACATCCTTGGGATCCTTACCCTGGTCTCTGCAGGTATGCCTGATTTTACAGGAGTTGGCCTTCTGCTCTGGATTTTGTTCTTTATCGTACGCCTGATAGCCGAACTGTATACAAAGAGTGAGCATCCTTTGTCGGATATGGCCAAATCGCTTCTTGGCCAGATTTATATCGGACTCCCCTTGAGTCTCATGAATACTATTTATGAAATTTCAGGAGGATCATATCTTCTTTTGTTGATGTTCCTTATGATATGGATCAGCGATACAGGAGCCTTCATAGTAGGCAGTCTCCTTGGACGTCACCGCCTGTTTGAGCGCATTTCTCCCAAGAAATCATGGGAAGGCTTTTGGGGTGCCTTAGGTTTTAATGTAATTGCGGCAATCCTATTCTGTGCCTTCGGCCATGGATTTTATCTTCCCCCCGACAATTATACGGTGTGGATCATATTTGCAGTTATTGTGACCGTGTCCGGTACATATGGTGATCTTGTAGAATCCTTGTTCAAACGAGCATTGCATACCAAAGATTCCGGTCATCTCATTCCCGGTCATGGAGGAATTCTCGATCGCATCGATAGTCTTCTTCTGGTATCACCGACAGTAATGATTTTCTTATTTATTCTCGCTTTTGGAATGATTTAATTTAGACTCAATCAGCCATCTCTAAATTTCTTTTTCGTATATACTGTAATGGGCCGTTCCGCCCGGATCCTTATTGTCAATTATGAAATATTATACTCCCCTTCTGGGACTCCTCATATTCCCCTCTCTCTCTTCCGTAGCGGCTCCGTCGCTTCCCACAATCTCTCTCCAAGGGAAAACGTATTATGTCTATACCGCCAAAAAGAACGAGACTCTCTATGGTATTGCCCGTCAGTTTGGTTGGGATGATGCTATCCTGACAGATATAAATCCCACTCTCATCTCCCCCCTCCCAAGAGGAGCAAGAGTATATTATCCGGCAGATGAAACGCCATTGAACAATAATCGGACTTCATCGCCTACCGGATCCTCTTTACCAAAACGAAATATTCCCTCAGATTCCGAGAATGAAAAGAATCTTCCCTTGACTCATCTAATCAAGAGAGGAGAGACTGTCTATAGTATTTCTCATATGTATGGGATTCCGGTGGAAACTATATATCGTCTCAATCCGGGCTCAAGAGAGAAAATAAAAGCCGGAGATACTTTAAAGCTTCAGACTTCCGATGCTGATTCCCAAGGAAAATATTCCGGCTCTGCGATGTCTGCAGTTAAGGATTCCCAGGGAAGTCAGTCTTCAACCAATAAGGGTGAAAATCCCGAATTCTATACCATCAAGAAAGGAGATACTCTATTCCAGCTGGCACGCCGCTATAATACCACTGTTGCAGCGATTCTGGCAGCTAATCCCGGTATCTCCGAACGTAACTTCAAGGCCGGAGATTCTATAAAGCTTCCTGCGTCAGGAACCGGCCTTACGATGGTGGAACGTATCGATTCCACTCCTAAGGTTGTGGGATTCGAACTCTATAAGGCGGAGAAAGAAGATACCTGGTCTTCGATATCCCGTCGCAGTGGTGTCGACGAGGAGGATCTTCGCGATGCCAATAGTGATATTAAGAATCTAAAGAAGAATACTCTCATCAGTGTTCCGGTAATTGAAAAGGATACTACCCTCCGATCAGTCATTGAGATCGATCCGCGCGAGCAGACAATAGCCGGTATTGAACAGATTTATAATGAGGTGCATGGTATCGATTCCCTTTCCGTATCGCGTCCTGAGATTCGCGTGGCATTAGTGCTCTCTGACCCGAATTCAAAGCGTGATCTCGATTTCACTCGCGGTATGCTGACCGGAATACATCGCTATCAGGCAAAACCTTATTCAATCAATTTTAAAGTAATTGATGCCTCCCAAGATGGAAATTCCGTGGTTTCCGAACTGCAGGAATTCCATCCTTCCATAGTGTTCTCCACCAACGACCGAGGTCTCCCCTCCTATCTTGCCACATTTGCTGATGATAAGAATGTGCCGACAGTCAATGTATTTGATCTCAAGGATGAGACTTTCAATTCCAATCCGTATGTGATTCAGTTGCTCACTCCTTCAAGCTATTTCAATGAGGAGATTGCATATGCCCTGAAACAGCGCACAGGAACCACACAGCTAATCGTGGTCGGTCCGGAGAATTCCGTTGATCAATTGGCTTCTGACCTCGAAAACCTTTATCGCACGGACGCTGTGGTAAAGCTTTCCGATCCCAAGGATCTGAAAGAATTGACATTCTGGGATACAGATTCATATCTTATTTATGGCACAGCCTCAAAGAAAAATGATATTGCTGAATTACTGGCTGCCGTAAAAGATATCCGTGAGACTAATCCTTCCAACCAGATTTCATTGATCGGCCGCCCCAACTGGGCTATCTATGATGAAGCGATGAAAGATGAGTTCCATGAGGCTGATCTGATCATTCCTGCGCGTTTCTATTACGACAAGAATTCATCGGAGGCTAAAAGCTTCCAGACCCATTACAATGCATTATTCCATATGCAGCCCGTGAAGTCTTATCCTCTCTACGCTGCCTTAGGGTTTGATGCATCCAAGTATTTTATTGATGGCCTTTATGATGTGGCCGGAGATATCAATGATATGAAGCCAAGCACCAATGGCGTACAGAGTGATTTCAGTCTGATGCGCCCGACCAATTGGAGTGGTATGGTGAATCCTGTGGTGTATCTCGTTCGCTTCACTCCCGGAAACCAAATTGAGAAAATCCGCATCAACCCATCGAATTAATAATTCATGAAACTAATTTCAACTGCCATATACGGTGCCCTTCTTGCCGGAGTTGCGTCATTCACGGCCCCGCACGTTGCTGCCCAGACACATTACAGTTCCAATGTATCGCTTGGCGTAAAAGGGGGCGTGGATTTATCGAGAGTGAATTTCACTCCGAGTGTGAAGCAGTCGTTCCAGCCCGGCATGAATCTTGGCTTTACATTCCGATATATTGAGGAAAATCATTTCGGTCTTATTGCTGAGCTCAACTTCGAGCAACGCGGATGGAAAGAAAACTTCGAGGGAAAACCATTCGCATATTCACGGACATTGAATTATATTCAGATTCCGTTTTTAGCTCATATCTATTTCGGAGGTCGAGGACGATTCTTCTTCAATGCCGGACCGGAAGTCGGTTTCCTATTGGGTGAATCCACAAGCTCCAACTTCGACTACAGGAATATTCAGTCCGTGCCCAACTTCCCCTCACGAACCACCTATCAATATCTTGCCGATGCTGAAGGGAAAATAGATTATGGAATCTCCGCTGGTTTAGGAGGCGAATTCAATATAAATAAGAAGAATTCCATCTATCTCGAAGGCCGATTCTATTATGGCCTTGGGAATGTGGTTAAATCAGGTCGAGGCCAGAATATTCGTGGCTCCAACTCAATGTCAATCATGATATCAGCCGGCTATTGGTTCCGAATCAAGTAAATCATTCTATATTTCACGCCTTTCATTTATCGAATTAAAATCATATAACTGTAAAAATATCGGCTACATCCGGAATGGATGTAGCCGATATCATTATATATCCTCCTGATGAGGAAGAATCCTTGCTGAGATTATTTCTGGGTGGGTATACCTTCCATAATCACTTCTACGCTCTGCATTCCCTGTGTCAGACTCTTCAGGAAAGCATTCATCTCATCAAGTGTGATCGACTTGAGTGTCTCCTCTGCATGAGAGATCTTATTGATACCAAGTGAAGAATATACATTCAGACCATTCAGCCAGTAACCATTGGTACGCATATCGTTCTCAAGTTTCTTCACTGCCTGCTCCTTAATTTTTGCGAAGTCATCAGGATCAGCTCCATTAGTGAGAAGATTATTCAACTCCTTCAAAGCGCGGGCAATCATACGATCCTGCATCTCCTGCTTTGTCTGGAACTGATAGATCAATGCGCAATCACCATCGTAGGCCTGATAGCCGAGAGCTGCAGGGCTATAAGCTCCACCCTCCTCTTCACGAAGAGTCTTGGTGAAGATATTGCCAAGAAGACTACCTGCGATAGAGGTCAGATAATTGTTCTTTACATTATATTCCTTGTCACCGGTCCAGTTAAGATTATATACGAAAGTGGCCGGAGTCTGCATTTCCTGTTTCCATTCCTCCTTAATAGTCTTAGCATACTTAATAGGAGTCACCACCTTGAAGTCGCTCTTCTTCTTTGCATTTCCCGGAATAGATGCTATGTATTTCTCGAGATTTACCTTGAGCTCATCAGGATTAACGTTTCCTACGAACACGAAAGTAAAGTCGGCTGCATTAGAAAGACTCTCCTTCACAGTAGCGAGAATCGAAGCATAATTCACATTGTCGAGATCCTTGAGCTCCAGATCATTCATCAGAGGATTATTCCCATACTGAATCTTGGTCTTCATTGTCTGATAGATATATTCCGGACTCTTACCATATGCTGTGAGCATGGTACGGGCCTGCTGGATAGCAGCATCGAATGTCTCCGGATCAGGGTTGAGGTCGACGAATGAAGCATAGATCATCTCCATCAGAACAGGAAGATCCTTCACGGTAGAAGAACCACTCAGAGACGCTGTATATGTACCATAATCAAACCCTAAAGCAACCTGCTTTCCGGAGAGATAGCGGTTTAAAGTCGTCTTATCATAATTGCCGAGCTTCGAGCAGTTGAACGCATCTTCTGCAAGTTTGATATCCAATGCCTTTGATTCGGGATATGTACGTATACCCTGCTTTGAGAAGGCCTGAAAACGAACCTCATCAGCTTTGAAATCGGTGGGCTTCACAATTACAGTCGCGCCATTGGAAAGAGTGAATACGGTGGTACCGAATTCAGCAGCCTGGGTGGCTACCACCTTTCCTGCCTTAAGATACTTCGATACCATCGGCATTGTGATGGGTTCTTCCTGATAGGCCTCATACTCTGCATTCAGAATATTCTGAAGCGATCCCATGATATCTTTCTCCTCTATCACGGTATATCCGTCGCGTTTCGGCTGAGCCACTACCATTACCTGATTTTCAGGAGTAAGAAGACCTGTAGCCACTTGATTTACAGCCAGAACAGGAATCTGAGGAAGAATCTGCTGGGCAAGCTGGAAAGAAATCTGTGCTCCGGGGGCGGGTTTGTTATCGATGAAATGACGATAGAGTTTCTTACCGAGCACATCCGAATTTGTCTTATCGCTCTCATTAGCGGCTTTCTCATAACGGGAAAGAATCTCATCGCGGACGCGTGAAAGCTCTGAGTCAGTGAAACCGGTCTTGCATGCACGGGTCACAATTCCCATTGCCTCTGCAAAAGCCTCCTGAAGAGGTGTGCCCTCCTTGCCTATAACCGTAACATTAAATGCGCCTTTCGTCTTGGATATCCAGAAATCGCCAAATGCCACACCTGCATATGCATATTTACACTCAGCTTTCTGAGAATATTCATTAAGACGATTATTGATGAGGGTGGTGATCACTGTTTCAAGAACCTCATCCTGAGCGAATGCTTCGACCGTATTACGCTTTTCAAATGGTGTCTTATCATATTTGAATGCCAGACTAACCATAGGATACATTGTTTCAGGATCCTCGAAATAGACATAGATAGGCTCCTTGTTATCCGCTACTGTGGGATATTCTCTCGGGGCTGCATTCTCAGGCATCGGAATCTTACTGAAAAGATCCTTTACCTTTGCCTCCATTTCATCAGCGTTGAAATCGCCGACAATCACTATACCCTGCTGATCCGGACGATACCATTTCTTATAGTAATTCTTAATTTCGTCGTAAGGGAAATTGCGGATAACATCAATCTTACCAATTACCGGAATCTGATAGTTTGCCTCTGTATAGATTTTTGGAAGAGCATATTCCAATAAACGGAAGCTGGCATCATTGCGGTCGCGCCATTCCGATTCAATGATTCCGCGCTCGGCATCAATCTCCGCATCCTCAAGGAGAATCGATCCGCTCCAATCGTAGATACAAAGGAGCACACTATCCATCAGTGCCTGATCTGTAGTAGGCACATTATTGATGTTATAGACAGTCTCATCATAGAAAGTGTAAGCATTAATATCAGCCCCAAAGCGAATACCCTTCGACTTCAGATATTCAAGCATCTTATCTCCGGGATAGTGGGCTGTGCCGTTAAATGCCATATGCTCCAGGAAGTGAGCAAGACCGGCCTGAGAAGGCTCTTCAAGTGTCGAACCCACCTTCTGCGCAATGTAAAAGTTAGCCCGATTTTTAGGCTCCTCATTGTGGAGGATGTAATAGGAAAGCCCGTTGGGTAATACACCCGACTTCACTTCCGGTTGAAGTGGAAGCGGTGTGGCTTCCTGGGCCTTTGAAGCTGGAGCCGTCATGAGTGCGCATAACAACATCAGCAGGCTCATCGTTTTCTTAATCATAAACCCTATGTTTTTAGTTAAGTAGTTTCAGATTTAATATACAAAGATACCACTTTCAAATATTTAAGACTGCTAAGAAACGTTAAATTCTATTAGTCAGCTTTTATATTTCAACACATTCAGCTGTATCAAACCCTTTGATTGTCATATCAACCCATTCATTAAAGCGTAGAGGGAGAGTCCGGATACGGATTTCACACCTAACTTCGCCGATATATTCTTACGGTGGGATATCACTGTATGGACCGATATACACAAAGCATCCGCTATCTCCTTATTTGTTTTACCGGAGGCTAACTGGCGTAACACGTCCTTCTCTCTGTTGGATAGTTCCGGGGATTGATCTGTAGAATCCAACGTCCCGGCAAAAGATACGAGCTCTGCGGCTATATCCTCATAATCTGATTTAAGCGATACTCTGATCGGATGACATACTTTCCCAATAGGAAGACTCCCTTTCACAATAATACATGCCCTATTCGATCTCGAAAGAAAAAAATCTGCCTCTATGGCAAACACTTCAGGCGTCAGAATATACCCTACAGCTTTTTCAAGCGCATCGGTATCATCCCCCTTCATGGGGATCGCTACACAATCCGATACACTCTCAAGTATAGATTGAAGTCCGGCAATCTCCAAAGGATTGAATCCTATCAACGCTATCTTTCTCATACACGCGCAAGAAGTCGGGTTCGGATTCGGTTGTTTTGTCTCACATCCTTTGCCAAGGAATGCAGTGCGGATAACACCGCGACACATAGATTAGGATCATTAGGGCCATGAAGATGCATCACAAACAATCGCATCATATCCTCAAGTTTCTCTTCTATGAGAGAAGAATCATGCAATCCTTCTCCTTCAGTCTTCGATAGTTCTCTTCTGGCCGGAATCCATATATTCAGGTCATATTCTATAAAGGAAGTCATGTCGTGTCTCACTTCCTTATAAAAATTCATCAGCATTCCGAGATTGGATTCTCTTTCCACCCCCTTGTCATTAGGCCTCCGCGATGCCAACAAGCCGAAATGACGGTCGATATTAGGAAGTAAAACTTCAAGATAATACCGATCAGTCTTAGCGAGATAATCAAGCAGGATAGGAATCTCAGTTTCGGACGCCGCTTTCTCCGGATAATAACGACTGTTTAGAAATGTATTGACCACAGATAGGAAAAAACCAACATCAATTCCGTGTGACTTACAGGCATCACGAATTGTGACTTCCCCCACTCCAATAGAAAATCCGAATCTCCGGATCACCTGAATCACTCCCGGATCATACAATATCGGCTCTGCAAGCCGTGAATCTTTATTATAGATAGGCATTAAGTAGCTACTAAAAATTAATCGATATATATTTATTAAGTAGTTGAAAAAATCTTGAACGATAAAACTTGTTCTTTTCGGCATCTTAGCCCTTGTCGCTCAGTCGCATAGCCCGCTATGCTCCCTCGCTCCGCGGACTAATCTGCTCGAAAATTACTGCGTTTTATCTGTTCATTAATTCTTAGCAGCTACTTATGGAATAGTTTTTAATAAAAAATCCGGCCTGAAAAGCCGGATTTCAAATGCGTTTTATAATGATCACCGGATATGGATAAAGGTCTGTTGGCCGATCACCATGTCCATCTTTACATCATGAGGCTCCGCAGGAATTGAATCCACAATCTGGAATTCATAACCTACCCCGACTTTTGTGGCGTGCGTGGTGGCAAGCAGACGGTCATAGAATCCTTTGCCACGCCCAAGACGATTCCCTATACGGTCGTATGCCACTCCCGGAACAACCACCAGCTCAATTTCTTCAGGCGATACGGTGTTCTCTCCGGTAGGCTCTTCGATGTGGAAACTTCCTAATTCAAGCCGCGATTCCTCATAAGGAAGTATTTCCAGATTCACTCCATTCACTCTCGGAAGATAGAATTTCTTTCTACCATTCCATTTTCTGAGGAAACCACGCGTAGACACCTCATCCGGAAGCGAATGATACATCAGTATATGGTCAGCGAGTAGAAATGCTGCCGTGTTCTCAAGACGTGCAAATATCTCATCGGCCGCACTCTGCTTCTCTGTCTCAAGAAGCAGATTACGCATTGCCTTGATCTTGCGTCTTATCTCATTCTTTTCCATAGTATATGTTTTTAAGAATATTCGCATCAGCAATCCGGATGGCCTTGATACGACATACGGATTGCCTTATTATTTTTCTTTTTTGGCCGGAATCGTCACAGGAGATTTTCCATCCCTTAGCAATTCACCGGCTTTACGGACCGTATTATCCTGATCATTCAGAATCTCAATAAACGCTTCATACCCTATCAGATCGCGAGCCAAAACTCCACGAATCTGATTAAGCAACAGATTACGTGATTTATTGATGTAGTACCATCTTGCAGGTAGTCCGTTAGCCGCAGCAAAGTCAACAAACGCTGTCAGCAATGATTGATCGCGTGGAACAACCCTATTCATGGCCTCCAGTGTCTTCTCCTTCATCAACGGACGATACTTCTCCGAGAGATTATGACAGAATTTCTGAATCAATCCCTTATTGATTGCTTCTATATAATAGCTTGTGATACCCACCGTATCTTCAGGGACAAAGACATCAGGCATAATGCCGCCGCCACCATAGACTGTGCGCCCACCTACTGTTGAGAATTTCTTGTCACCGAGCTTTATGCTATCCTGAGAATAGAATTCCCCATGATTATACCGCGAAACAATGTCAAGATCGTATTTTCCATCGCGGCCTCTTGAATATTCTTTTTGAATAGATCGACCCGAAGGAATATAATACCTTGCCACCGTAAGACGTATTGCAGAACTATCCGGCAGCTGTGTCTGATTCTGCACCAGACCTTTTCCAAATGAACGGCGACCGATCACAAGACCGCGGTCGTTATCCTGAATTGCTCCCGCGAAGATTTCGGAAGCCGAAGCTGAATACTCATTCATCAGCACAGTTAGTTCCGCATCCTGGTAATCTCCTGATCCATCGCTCACTGCCATGGTTTCGTTCTCGGGCAGACGACCCTTGGTATAGACGATCATTCTTCCGGAAGGAAGGAATTCATTGGCCATATATATCGCCTGATCCATATATCCTCCGGAATTATTGCGCAGATCGACAACATATTTCTCAGCTCCCTGATTTCGAAGCTTATTAAGTGCCTGAGCAAATTCCGAATATGTGGTCCTTGCGAATTTCCCCACTCTTATGTAACCTATATTATCACTCATCATATAGGAAGCATCCACAGAATTCTGCGGAATCTGCCCACGCACAATTTCAAATTCGAGAGGCTTGTTTGCAGATGAGCGTTTCACAGTCAGTTTCACTGGTGTTCCCTCCGGACCTCTTAGTGTCTTGAATACATCCTCCGAGGATACGCCATGTCCCGACAGTTCCTTATCTCCGGCCTTGAGAATTCGGTCGCCGGGAAGGATTCCGGCTTTCTCTGATGGTCCTCCGGCCACGACCTCAATCACATGGACAGTATCACTGATAATCTGAAACGACACGCCAACTCCTCCGAAAGAGCCCTCGAGTTCATCATTGGTCTTGGTCAGTTCAGAGGCAGGAATATATGCCGAATGAGGATCCAGCGATGCGAGCAAGTCCGGAATCGAACTCTCCATAAGAGAATCAATATCAATCTGATCCACATATTGATCCCGGATCAGTCCGAGGATGGTCTGTAATTTATGTTGTGCGGGAGAGATTGTCCGCTTCTCCACATATGCACCAATGAGGATTCCTCCCACTATTCCTATACAAAGGAACAATGGGAGTAATACATATCCTAAATTTCTCTTTGTCTTTTTACTGTTCATTTTCCATTGGAATATGGACCACCTCTACCCCGGCTTCCTTAAGCAAATCTATTCCGTCTGTAATACGATAAAGATCAGAAAACACCACCCTTCTTATTCCAGCCTGAATGATCAGTTTGGAGCATTCCATGCAGGGACTGGCTGTTACATACAAGGTACTGTCCTGACTGGAGTTGTTACTACGTGCCACTTTTGTTATTGCATTTGCTTCAGCATGTAATACATATGGATATGTGACATTCTCCGGCGATTCACATACATTCGGGAATCCAGAAGGGGTTCCGTTGTAGCCATCGGAGATTATCATCTTGTCTTTTACAAGAATCGCTCCAACCTTCCGACGGGTACAATAGGAATTCTCGCTCCAGATTCTGGCCATCCGGAGATAGCGCTTATCAAGGATCCGCTGTTTATCTTCCGCGCTACAGCTTGTATTATTTGTTTTGGAATCCATAGGTTTGACAAATTTAGGCTTCCATTACTTATCAGAAGCCATCTCCTGGAAATAATGGTCCATGAGATAACGCTCGGCATCCATAGCGGCACGACATCCGGTTCCGGCAGCACTGATTGCCTGACGATATATCGGATCAGCACAGTCTCCGGCCGCGAAGACACCCTCCACATTGGTATGAGTGGTCGGACTTTTCACTTCTATATAGCCTTCTTTATCAAGGTTGAGCTGTCCGCGGAATATTCCTGTATTCGGGGTATGTCCGATTGCAAGGAAGAATCCATCGATCGGGAGATCAAAAATCTCCTCCTCAGGAGTATCCTTATGACGGATCACTTTGGCTCCTTCCACACCATCTATTCCGTAGAGCCCGAGTACGTTGCAATTAAATAAAATTTCGATATTCTCTCTTTCCGCCACTCTCTTCTTCATCACCTCCGAAGCACGCAGATAGTCTTTACGGACAATCATATACACCTTTTCGGCAAGGGTGGAGAGATAAAGAGCCTCCTCTGCAGCAGTGTCACCACCTCCGACTACGGCTACCTTCTTCTTACGATAGAAGAATCCGTCACATGTGGCACACGCGCTTACACCCAGACCCATATATTTCTTTTCATCCGGTAAGCCAAGATATTTCGCACTCGCGCCGGTGGAGACAATCACAGCATCTGCAATCACAACATCACCACGATCATCCACACATCTGAACGGTTTCTTTGAAAAATCGACTTCAGCAATGGTTCTTGACCGGATATCCGCTCCAAACCTGATAGCCTGCTCGCGGAATTCTTCCATCATCTGCGGTCCGTCGATTCCATGAGGGTATCCCGGAAAATTCTCTATCTCAGTGGTCTGAGTCAATTGTCCGCCGGGCTGCTCACCTTCATAAATCACTGGAGCCAGATTGGCACGAGATGCATATATTCCTGCAGTATAACCGGCCGGCCCGGAGCCAATAATAAGAACCTTAACTTTGTCTTCTTTCATTTCATTATTTTTTTTGGAGTTGATTCCTCAGCTTCCTACGTTTTTTTAAGATCTGATGTAATTTCATTAATTTATACATCCACTCTCTTATAACGTCTTTATAGTGAAATAGGTTTCTGCGGAATCAAAGCCATCTATCGCAAATCTACAATCTGAGCTTTCGAATAGCGGGTTTTGGGGTATTCGAAAGCCGAGGAAGCGTGCCTGGCATTATACGAGATGTTGCGTATATCCACTGTTGTCACAGTTCCGTTTGAACCGGTGATTATCACCTGCTGAGGAACATACCCTGAAGTAACTGTAATATTCACTTTCTTCACGGTCGCCTTTCGGGTGCGTGGTGTCAGGTCAAGCGAGTAGCCGCCCTTAGGCTGTGTACCCGCCAACACGGGTGTAAATGCACGTGAAGCTGATGTGAGATAATATAATGGATTGTTCTCAGCTAACTCCGAGGCTGTTGGAGAGGAGATTGTGGTCTCGGCTGTCGAGGGATTATATGTATACATGGCTGTGCCGTTATACCATGTCGAGCCTTGCGGTGAAAGCACACTAAATTTGTTTCCGCTTGCACGATATTCCCCATTCATCTTCTTTCCTCCGGCGGTCACTGTGAAATGACATTCCACTCCTCCGGCCGACTTGAATTTATTTTCTACAGCTGTAAGAATTTCTGTTGGTGTGGTACCGTACATCGGTTTTGAGACACCAATGAACATTATCAAGGAGAAGAGGATTACGATATTTCTCTTTTTATTCACCATATTCTTAGCAATTAAATACTCAATGAAGCTATTTAAGACGCTCATCTATCGGAGAGAGGTCGGCATTGATTCAATCAAAGAGAGTTAAGAATTGTTTCCAGGCCATTCGGATCTGTCAGCACGGGACGAGGTTTTCCACCCTGAGAAGCCCCTATTATACCGGCGGCTTCAAGCTGATCAATCAGCTTTCCGGCACGCGCATAGCCCACCGACATCTTCCGCTGAAGCATTGAGGCTGATGCCACTCCCGAATTCACTATCAGACGCGCGGCATCCTCGAACAATGAATCGCGCTCTCCGATTGCTCCTCCTGCACCCGTCGGAGATTCATTGTCCTCTATCTGAGGCTCCGGGAGTGGATACACACCCTGAGGATATGGCTGCTTCTCGATATAGTCGCAGATTTCCTCCACCTCCGGTGTATCGAGGAATGCACACTGCACGCGGACCATCTCGGAATTATTGAAAATCAACATATCACCCCGACCGATCAGTTGTTGGGCACCTGTCGTATCAAGAATTGTCTTGGAGTCTACACCTGATGACACTTTGAATGATATTCGTGCCGGGAAGTTGGCTTTGATGATACCTGTGATTACATTGGTTGAGGGTCGCTGTGTGGCGATAATCACATGCATGCCCACTGCACGTGCCTTCTGCGCCAAGCGGGCAATCGGCATCTCTACATTCTTTCCTGATACCATGATGAGATCACCAAACTCATCCACCACCACCACAATGTATGGCAAATAACGATGTCCCTCCTTAGGATTCAGACGACCTTCCTTATATTTTGTATTATACTCTTCTATATTACGTGTATGAGCATTCTTCAGAAGATTATAGCGATTATCCATCTCGACACAAAGGGAATTGAGAGTAGCCTCCACCTTCTTCATATCGGTAATCACTGGTTCCTCATCCATCTCCGAAGGGATGGCTGCCATATAATGGTCCTTAATCTTATTATACAGACTGAACTCCACCTGCTTGGGGTCGATCATTACAAATTTAAGATCAGACGGTTTCTTGGAATATAGCAGGGATGCTATAATGGCATTCAACCCAACAGACTTACCCTGTCCGGTAGCACCGGCCACCAGGAGATGGGGCATCTTGGAAAGGTCGGCAATATATACATCATTGGAGATAGTGGATCCCATGGCTACCGGAAGGATATACTTTGTCTCCTGGAATTTGCGGGATTGTATCACGGTACGCATCGACACTATCTGAGCATCACGGTTGGCGACTTCCAGTCCGACTGTGCCCTTTCCGGGAATCGGAGCTATGATACGCACTCCTCCGTTTGCTGATATCCGAAGGGCAATATCATCTGCAAGGCTTCGAATCTTGGCAATTTTCACACCTTTGTCCGGAACAATCTCATAGAGAGTGACTGTAGGGCCGACCGTGGCCTCAATGCGTGTGATTGGAATTCCGAAATCAAGCAGAGTGGCTTCAATCTTCTCTTTATTCAACCGCTGTTCCTCTATATCGACAGGAATTTTATCGATTCCCGGACGCAGAATTTCAAATGGAGGAAACTTATACGGACGATGATCGGCCGGAGAATCTCCTACTCTGTAATGAGGTTTGGACACCTGATCAATACTGTTTACATTGACCACCATTACGTCTTCCTCAGCTGTTTCCTCTGAAACAGTAGGTTCTATCTGAGTCTGCCCCCCTGTAGTTGTATTAACAGGAACAGATGCTACTCCGGCTGCCGCCATCGGCTCAGAAGAGACAGCGGGAGCCGCCATCGGCGCAGGAGAGACAGCAGGAGCCGCCATCGGCGCAGGAGAGACAGCAGGAGCTGCCATCGGCGCAGGAGAGACAGCGGGAGCCGCCATCGGCGTAGGAGAAACAGTGGGAGCCTCAGCTGTAACGTTTGGTTCATCTGGTGTTGAGACTGACGAATAAGTCGGCGATTGCGTATAATTAACCGGTGCCGCTGTTGTAACACCGACAGTGGAGACATCCGATGCAGTCTTCAGATGGAGAGAATTATTCTGATTCGTATCAGAAGAATCCACATCCGGTTCTTCATTGATCTTGTATACGCTTCTATAGTCAGAGTTCTCTTCAGTGGGCTTCACCTCAATATTATAGAGTGCATCTTCTCCGAAAGATACAGAATCTTCGGAAATCACCACCTCACGCTCAGCGGTGAGATCCACAGTCTCACCCGCCTGAATATCGGCAATTTTTTCCTCCTCCAATCTCCGGCGCCATTCCTCGGCACGAGCTTGCTCGGCTGCAATCTGTTCGGCAATCAGCCTTTTCTTCTCATCACGCTTTCTCTTAAGCCGCAGAATCCACTGCACAAGGTCGGAAAGACAAATGCTTACGAATAGAGATATCATAAAGACACATACCAGCACTGCGCCGATATTGCCCACCATGTGCATGATCCATTCATTTACATAACGTCCGTGAAATCCCCCCCAATTAATGGGTGAATGTAGCGCAATTGTGGAAAGACCGACAATCAATGACACTGTGATGAGAGCAACCAGACACTTGATAGTGAAATTCACTGTCTTAAAACGGGGATGGCCGATCAGCATCTTTAAGGAAATAGCTCCTATCCAGAATATAATAACTATAGAACCTAACCCGAAAGATTCGTTGATAAGAAATTCTGAGAGTCGGGCTCCCCCCTCCCCTGCTGAGTTGGCTATATCAGTGGCATTACCAATAGAATATGAATTGATGGACGACTGGTCATTTACACAATTCACGAAATATGATACGAACGCCACACCCAGATAAACGGCAAGGCACCCAAGGAATATACCGAATATGATGCGTGCGGAGGTTCCGGTGAGAGCCTCCTTGATCTGGGTTATTTTTTCCCCGATATTTATATCCGAGGTTGACCGTTCCTTCTTAGGCTTCGGTTGTTTTGGAGGCTTCGGCTTCTCCTTCTTCTTTCCCCCTTTTTTATCCGATCCTCTTCGAGAGTCGGATTTAGGGGATGGTTCATTCTTGGGTTCTTCCGGCTGGGGATGAATCTCGGAATCCAGCGGAAGATCATCAATATATGATATATCGGGTCTGGGGCTATCGTAATTGGTCATTTACTCTAATTCAGTAAGTATTATCTGGCTCCGATCATTCCTCTGGGACAATCGGTTTTTCTTTGATTTTCAGAGTATCGGCAGGAAGTTCGACCGAAGATTGCGACACATCTTGAGATACGGTATCCTTCGGGTTTTCAACGGATTTAGGTTCTATTCTGACGGTATCCGTTTCAGTCTTTGTTTCCTCCTCCGGCTTCTGCTCAGGCAATTTCGGTTCTTTAGATTTTATAGAGCTCGGAATCCAAGGGATATCCACTCCTTCAGATCTATTCACCTCCATATCCTTCTTTCCCGGCACCACAATTACAGGCATACCGACTTTGGCGTAATTCACGAGTTCCATGATATTCTCATTCGTTACCCTTATACAACCATGGCTTGTACGATGGCCTATCGACCAAGGAGCCACGGTGCCGTGAATACCTATCTGCGATGTCTGCGGACATTTTAAACGGATAAAACGGGGGCCAAATTGTCCCTTCTTCTGGGAGGTTACTCCATCATCATCGGTAAAGAGCCAATCCGTGCTGTCGTAGATTCCTGCTACGGAGAAAAAGCCTTCCGGTGTGCGCGAGTCTGCTTTCTTATGCTTTGTGCCATGCTTCTTTCCACATGCCATTCCATAATTGAGACGCTCCCTTCCATATTTATCGTAGTAGATCACCTTCATTCTGCTCTTATCAACAATGATAAAGCCATCGAATGAGTTCGAAAGCAATTTAGACGCATAGTCAAGTGAATAATTTGCTATTTCCGGGATAATCCCCTGACGATAGGCATTACGTTCCGGTGAGGCATCAATAAAATTCTGCAGCTCCTCGACGGAAGAGAAATGAACTTGCGGCACCACACGGTCTTCCTCTTTTTTTACCGTATCAGTCTCTTCCAGGCGTGAGATGGAATCAAGGAATTCCGATGATGGTTCATTAATATCTATAACTGTATCTACAGATGATGCACTCCGATGGCCACATCCAGCAACCAGGAGCACAAGAAGAGGTAATAGTCGTTTGATATACATCAGCTTAACTGAATTAAAAGGCTATATAAAGAATAATCAATTACGCAGATATCCGGCATGGTATCCACGTGAATTGAATTCGTCTCTGACTATAGATACGTCCGACTCATACAGATGGTTGTATGCCACGGATGATATAGAATACAAAATTAACGAAATTATTTTATTCCCGAGGTAATATCTTAGGAATTATACTGACTATAGATGGTAAATTATCGGTCTACCTCCTTATCTGCTCAAATCCCCAAGATGATTAGATGCGGAAATATGGGAGATTTTTATTAACTTCGCGTTTTAGATGTATCGCAAAGTTTTAAAATTCCTGATGATCGGAGTGCTGGCTTTGGTATGGGGCTGGCTCGGATGGGGATTCCTTTCTGCAAAAGGAATCACTCTCTTTAATCTCCTTATCCTGGCAATGACAGGGATTATCATTTTCGTTCCTTTATACAAGCGGTATATCCGGAACGACTCTCCTACCAAAGGACAAGAGAGGCAATAATATAAATCTGCCATGAGACTAACCGATAACGAAGAAAATCCACAATTGCAGAAGCCTGAGCCTGAAAGTCTGCTGGCTACCCTGCAAAGTCCTGCCGATCTCCGGCAGCTGTCGCCCGAGCAGCTTGAGCAGGTATGCACAGAGCTGAGGGAATTTCTTATACGCAACCTTGCTGTTAATCCCGGCCATTTCGGATCAAGCATGGGTGCCGTGGAGATTATCGTGGCTCTTCATTATGTATTCAATACTCCCCGCGACCGTATCGTATTCGATGTCGGTCATCAGGCCTACGCCCATAAAGTTCTCACCGGACGCCGCGAGGCGTTTGCCAGACAGCGTACCAAAGGTGGAATCAGCGGATTCCCATCCCCTATGGAGAGTGAATATGATAGTTTTGTATGCGGTCACGCCGGAAATTCTATTTCAGCCGCTTTGGGTATGGCAATCGCCGATATGGCTACGCCCGGAGATGAGGACCGTCATACCGTAGCTCTTATCGGAGATGCTTCGATAGGGAATGGTCTGGCATTTGAAGGTCTCAATAACGCCGCTTCCAATCCCAATAATCTGCTCATTATTCTCAACGACAATGATATGTCGATAGATAATAATGTCGGAGCACTTCATGGTTATCTGTCGGAACTCACCACTTCCGCCGGTTATAATAAAGTCCGCAATAAAGTTTATAATCAATTCCGGAAGCATGGTATAATCTCCGACCATGGCAAAGGGCTTCTCCTCCGATTCAACAATTCCCTAAAAGCTCTGATATCCAAGCATCAGAATATGTTTGAGGGTCTTGATATCCGATATTTCGGTCCGTTTGATGGCAATGATGTCAAGAAGATAGTAAAGGTACTCAATGAGATTAAGGATATGAAGGGACCCCGCATCCTTCATCTTGCCACACGCAAAGGGAAAGGATATCCGGCTGCCGAGGCAAACCCCAGCCAATGGCATGCCCCGGGAAAATTTGATCCCGCAACCGGTATTCGACAGTCTAAGAAAGGAAATATGCTTTGGCAGGATGTGTTCGGTCGTTCACTTGTAGAACTCGCTTCAAACAATCCTTCCATTCAGGGTATCACCGCTGCCATGACTTCCGGCACCTCCATATGCATGATGCAGGAACGATTCCCTGAGCGAACATTCGATGTGGGGATTTCGGAGGGGCATGCTGTTACCTTCGCAGGCGGTCTTGCCGCTGCCGGGAAACATCCTTTTGTGGCTATTTATTCATCATTCCTTCAGCGCGCTTATGATAATATCATCCATGATGTGGCCATTCAGGGTCTCCCCGTCACATTCTGCATCGACCGTGCCGGTGTGGTGGGAGAAGATGGTGTGACCCATCATGGTCTATATGATCTCTCATATCTACGCACTATCCCGAATCTGCTGATAGGAGTGCCACGCACTGCCGCGAGACTTCGTCAGCTGATGTCAACAGCGGCAAAACATCAGGGACCCATGGCTATACGTTATCCGCGCGGGGCCTCGGATGTCGCCCAACTCCCCGACCGACAAGATACGATTGAGATTGGTAAGGGCGACCTAATTTTCCAAAGTAGTCCCGAATCCCCCCAAGCCCGAATAGCTTTAGTCGGGGTCGGTCCGATTCTTGACAATGCTGTCAAGGCAGCGGAAGAATTGGCAACAAAGGGAATCGGCGTTGATGTCTATGATCTTATATGGGTGAAACCACTCGATGAGGAAATTCTCCACCAGGCCGCTACCGAATATGATGGCATCATCACTATTGAAGATGGCACCCTCCAGGGAGGATTGGGCTCCGGAGTGGCCGAATGGATTGTGGATAATGGGTATGCCTCTCCTATCCGACGGTTGGGAATACCGGATCGCTGGATGGCGCATGCCTCTGTGGCCGAACTTCATAAGGAAGCAGGATTAGACAAAGATTCCATCGTAAGATCTATAGCTGAGTTTGCCGATACCATTAAGGCTCCATCCAATAAATTGTATCGCCCATGAAGATTGTGATTGTAGGCGCAGGAGAAGTAGGTTCGCATCTGGCAAAACTGCTCTCCAATGAAGATCAGGATATTATTCTGGTTGATAATGATCAGGAACGTCTGGACATGATCGATTCCAATTATAATCTTATGACCTGGAATGGATCGCCCTCTTCGTTCGGGACGATGCGTGATGTCGGTATTGCGGATACCGACCTCTTCATCGCTGTGACTCCTTACGAGACGAGAAATATCACAAGCTGTGCCATAGCAAAGAAATTAGGAGCTAAAAAGACTGTGGCCCGAATAGACAACAGCGAATTTCTCATCATGGAGAATGGACGTATCCTAAAAGAATTGGGAACCGACTTCCTGATCTATCCTGAAAATCTTGCTGCCGAGGAGATAGATGTTTCCCTCGAACATACATGGGCCCGTTATTGGGGAGAACTGCATGGGGGGGGCCTGCTCCTTATTGGTGTGAAATTACATGGTGACTCCGTGCTGATCGATCGTAAGCTGAAAGATCTCCCCGTGCAACAGCACGACTTCCACATCGCCGCAATCAAGCGCAATAACTCCACAATCATTCCGAATGGTAATGATGAAATCCGCTTCGATGATATCGTCTATTTCATCACTACTCCTCCCTATATCAATGAAGTCAGGGAACTGTGTGGAAAGAAGAAGCGTGTGGTTAAGAAAGCTCTCATAATGGGAGGGACACGGATGGCCCGACGTTTCGCTACTCTTTATCACGACAAATATCATATCAAGATTATAGATAATGATCGGGATAACTGTGAGGTGATGGCCACCAACCTCCCCGACTGCGAAATTGTCTTCGGAGACGGACGCGATATTGAGGTGCTCCGTGAAAACAATATTTATCAGTATGATGCTTTCCTTGCTCTTACAGATTCTTCGGAAACCAATATTCTGACATGTCTCTCAGCCAAGGAGTTTGGCGTTCCCAAGACCATAGCCGATGTAGAGAATCTTCAGTTCCTTTCCCAGGCAGAGAATCTTAATATCGGGCGCACCATAAATAAGAAACTCCTGGCATCGAGCCATATCTTCAAGATTCTACTCGATGCCGACCAAAGCAATTCGAAATTCCTGGCTCTGGCCGATGCTGAAGTAGCAGAAATTGATGTGAAGCCCAATGCCAAGATCACCCGTGCCCCGGTGAAAGATCTCAGTCTTCCCCATGGAATGACTCTGGCGGCTCTTGTGCGTAATGATGATATTCAGCTCATCAATGGTTTTACGCGTATTCAGGCCGGTGACTATGTGGTGGTATTCTGTCTCACGGGTACCATCAGCAAGATTGAGAAATGGTTTAACTGATTTATCGTGTATCGACATCACGCCTTTATAAATTTCCGGATGCTCCTCCGCATAAGCGGTCTGCTGCTTCTGATTGAGGCAGCTTTCATGCTTGTGCCTCTTTTCACTGCTATCGTTTATCAGGAGAAGTGCTTCCTCCCTATTCTGCTCTCTATCGGTATCACCGCAGGCGCAGGCGCCTTAATGATGCCCCTGCGTTCCAGTCATAGGGAAATGAAGAAAAGAGATGCAATTTTCCTTACCGGAATGATATGGATCATCCTTTCGCTCTTCGGGATGCTGCCGTTTCTTCTCAGCGGGACGCATCTTAGTGTGACTGACGCATTTTTCGAAACCTGCAGTGGTTTCACCACCACTGGTGCCTCAGTGATTGACACCCTGAAGGATGTGCCTAAAGCCATAATGATGTGGAGATGCGTGATTCAATGGATCGGAGGTCTCGGAATCATTCTCTTCACCCTGGCTGTGATTCCCATGCTGAATTATTCCGGAGGAATGAGATTGTTCAACGCAGAAGTAACGGGGATTACCCACGATAAACTCCGTCCTCGCGTTAGTTTCACAGCAAAAGGACTTTGGTCGGTATATATCATCCTTACTGGTGTGCTGATGATCCTTCTGGCCTTTTCGGATATGTCGGCTTATGATGCCATCTGCTATGGCTTGTCGACCATGTCCACCGGTGGATTCGCCACATCCGATATGAGTATTCACACATGGGATTCCCTCTATATCAAAATTGTATTCGCCATTTTTATGTTTATCGGCGGTGTAAACTTCTCATTGATATATACAGGGGCTTGGAACCGTAAGAACTTATTCTGGAAAAACGAATCATTCCGTTGGTATGTCTATATACTTATTATCTGCTATGGGTTGCTCTGTCTGAATATCCTGACCGAGGGTCTATACACTAATCCGGCAAGCATCATGATCGATCCACTGTTTCAGGCCATATCCATTCTTTCATCTACAGGGATAGTACAGCCTGATTTCGCCAACTGGGGAGGTCTCTCCACGTTAGTACTGATCGTAATGATGTTCATGGGGGCGTGTGCGGGAAGCACATCTGGCGGCGCAAAAATCGACCGCTTTATAGTACTCTTCAAATTTCTCAAAAATGAGTTCTATAAAATGATGCATCCCAATGCCATCACCACAGTCCGCATCAATGGGAAAGGAACATCTCCCGAGATTGTATCAAAAACATTAGCATTCCTGCTCTTATATATCATTATCATCATCGTGGGAGGAATGATTCTATGTCTATTGGGTCTTCCCTTAAAAGACGGTTTCTTTTGTGCGCTCTCTGCGATTTCCAATACCGGATTAGGAACGGATACCACCGGCATATCGGGAAATTTCGGTCTCATTCCCGACCCGGCAAAGTGGTTGCTCTCATTTATAATGCTTATCGGGCGTCTGGAACTCTTCACAATACTATTAATATTCACCCCCGCTTTCTGGAAAAACTAAACGATAATATATCGGGCCAGTGCTCCATTCAGTCTCTACAAGGATTGGATGGAGCATTAATTATTTTCGCTCCATCATGACATATCATATTTCGCTCCACTATTACATATTCTAATTGGGGGACAGAAAAGATTTTGTGCTGAATTTTTAAAAACAGGATATGAACCCGGAGGGTTTCCAATATGTTAAAATATAAACAATATTTTTAAACGATGTAAGAGCTATCCTTCAAGGGACTCTTCCACATTTAAACTTCATTATTAAAAGAAACTCTCTAAATGAACGATACATTGCAACAACAAGCCCTTCTCTATCATGAGAACGGTCGTCCGGGAAAAATTGAAGTTCTTCCCACTAAAGAGTATGCCACTCAGAAAGACCTTTCCCTGGCATATTCTCCGGGTGTGGCTTATCCTTGTCTTGAAATAAAGGACGATCCAGAAAAGGCATATAAATATACCGATAAAGGAAATCTTGTGGCCGTGATATCCAATGGTTCGGCAGTGCTCGGACTCGGTAACATCGGAGCGCTTGCAGGAAAGCCGGTAATGGAGGGTAAGGCCCTCCTCTTCAAAATCTTCGCCGGGATAGATTCGTTCGATATTGAGATAGATGAGCAGGATCCGGATAAACTGGTGGACATAATAAAAGCCCTTACTCCTACTTTCGGCGGCATTAATCTTGAAGATATCAAAGCCCCTGAATGTTTTAAGGTGGAGGATCGTCTGAAAGCTGAATGTAATATTCCCATCATGCATGATGATCAGCATGGCACAGCAATTATCTCGGGTGCCGCTCTGCTGAATGCCCTCGAAATCCAGGATAAGAAGATCGGAGATATCAAATTGGTGGTAAACGGTGCGGGAGCCGCCGCAATCAAATGCACAGCACTTTATGTCGAGCTCGGTGTGAAACCGGAGAATATCGTGATGTGTGATTCCAAGGGTGTGATACGCAAAGACCGCACTGACATCAACGCAATGAAGCGTCAGTTTGCCACCGACCGTGACATTCACACCCTTGCTGAGGCTGTAAAGGATGCAGATGTATTCCTCGGCCTTAGTGTGGCCGGAGTCCTTACACCGGAAATGGTTCTTTCTATGGCTCCGAAGCCTATCATTTTCGCCCTTGCCAATCCTGATCCGGAAATCGATTATAATCTTGCAAAGGAAACACGAGATGACCTGATCATCTGTACGGGTCGTAGCGATTATCCCAATCAGGTGAACAATGTATTGGGCTTCCCTTACATATTCCGTGGAGCTTTGGATTGCAGAGCAAGCGAGATTAATGAGCCGATGAAGATTGCAGCTGTGCATGCATTGGCAGATCTTGCTAAAGAACCCGTGCCGCAGAGCGTAAAGGATGCCTATAAAGGCACTGAGGAAACATGGACATTCGGGCGGAATTATGTGCTCCCGAAGGCCTTGGACCCTCGCCTGCTCTATAAGATTTCTCCTGCTGTAGCGAAAGCGGCAATGAAATCCGGGGTGGCAGCAAAGCCAATCGAGGATTGGGTGGAATATGGTGAATTCCTGCGCGATCTTATCGCTCCCTTCACAAAATAAACACGTAATTACAGTAATACAAATATAAAAAAAATAGAGAGCCGCAGATTGCGACTCTCTATTTTTATATCGTTGTAGCTTCCATAAAGGAACAATACAGGGTCTATTAGAAAAGATAGCCGATTCCAAGGCCGAAGAATGCACCGCTTGTGTCGTTCATTACGGAATATTTTCCCATAAGGGTCAACTTCAATGTGGAAGTCATGTAAATATCAAAACCGGCTCCGAAGTTTGCACCGGCACGACTGGCTGATCCACCGCCCTGATAACTCCAGTTGTTGAATGTGAAACCCACCAGAGGATAGAGGCTGAAGGCCTTGGCTAAACGGAACGGAAAACGAACGTCAACATCAAGAAGGAATGCCGACTTTCCTTCGTTGCGGAAGCTATATCCAAGATCCGGAGCAAGGGTTACGTGATCCGCTATTCCATACTGGAAATTGGCGTTGACAAAACCACCATTGTTGTAAGTGGAAAAGCCACCCATCACACCTAATGACATCTCTCCCTTCTGAGCATTAGCGGTAAAAGCGGAGAAGAGAACTCCCATAGTCATCAATACACCTGCAAGCAATTTTTTCATAATCAGCTTTTGGATTAGTTAATACGAGTTAGTTTATAGTTATACTTTATTAAACGTTCCAGTCATCGAATTAGTATTTACTTCTTCAATATTCACAGATTATTCCGACCCGCTGATCTTATAAATTTTAATGTGTGAGATGCACATGGTTTTAACTCTCGAAATGTTTCATTATATTTGCATAGCAATATCAATGCATTCATCATAATCGAGTCTCTAACCAGTAACAATATCCGAGATGCAGATGGAAAACTATGGATTCGTTCGCGTGGCAGCAGCAAAGCCACTCGTCCGCCCCGGAGATGTGACATATAATGTAAGTCAGATTAAGCAGCAGATCGAGGAAGCTGAGAGTAAGAATGTGGCTATAATGGTATTCCCGGAACTTTCCATTCCCGGATATACATGCGCAGATCTATATTTCCAATCATCTGTCATTGAAGCCACAGAAGCTGCTATTGCTGACCTGCTTGACTTCTCCTCAGATAAGTCTGTGGCTTTTGCCGTGGGCGCTCCGTTCGAACATCAGTCAAAACTTTACAACTGCGCTTTCTTTATCAAGGGAGGTAGTCTTCTTGGAATTGTGCCTAAAACATATATTCCCAATTATGGCGAATTTTATGAGCGCCGCTGGTTCGCACCGGGGAAAGTGAGTGATACCATCGTTCCATTCCGCAATCATAAACGAAAGAATGTGGATTTCGTGAGATTCAGTCCTAATCTCATCTTCGATCTCAATTACGCAAAGGTCGGAATGGAAATCTGCGAAGACCTCTGGGTGCCGATTCCACCGAGCTCTGACATGATAAAAAATGGGGCAAACATCATCCTGAATCTTTCTGCATCCGATGAATTGGCCGGCAAACACAATTATCTCAAGAGCCTGATCACCCAGCAATCTGCCCGGGGACGTTGCGGGTATGTCTATGCATCATGCGGGAGCGCGGAATCATCCACAGATCTGGCATTCTCGGGAAATTGCATCATTGCGGAGAGCGGATCCATTCTATCCTCTGCTCCACGATTCTCAATGAAAGCGGAAATGGCTATCGCGGATATAGATATGGAACTTCTGCGCAATGACCGGCTGAAACATAATACCTTTAATGCCGGACTTGATCCGTCGGCAAGTATGTGGCTCACAGTCACTCCGAAAGATGCCTATCTTTCCACGCCCGTGGTCAGCGATCCTCTTGAATACCGCCATATTGACCCCACACCATTTGTGGAACATGATGAGGAAAGACTCCGTCAAAGTTGTGCGGAGATATCATCTATTCAGGCATGGGGACTCGCCCAACGTCTGAAGGCCATCAATTGCAAAAATGCTGTGATCGGGATTTCCGGAGGTCTTGATTCCACGCTCGCCCTCCTTGTCACGGTCAAGGCTTTCGACATGCTCGGTTACGATCGCAAGGGGATACTCGGTGTTACGATGCCCGGCTTCGGAACCACCGGCCGCACCCACGGCAATGCCTGGCGTCTTATGGAGGAACTCGGAATCTCAGCCCGTGAGATTCCTATTAATGAGGCCGTGGAGGTACACTTCCGCGATATAAATCATAATCCGGACGTTCATGACGCAACCTATGAGAATTCCCAGGCGCGCGAACGCACCCAGATTCTGATGGATCTCGCCAATCAAACCGGAGGTATCGTAATTGGAACAGGCGATCTTTCCGAACTCGCGCTCGGCTGGTGTACCTACAATGGCGACCAGATGTCGATGTATGGAGTCAATGCATCAGTTCCCAAAACTCTTGTCAGGGATCTTGTGAAAGGATACATGATTGATGAGCCAAATGAGAAAATCCGCGCGACATTAGCCGATATTATCGACACGCCCATCAGTCCGGAGCTTCTACCTGCCGCTAAGGATGGGTCAATTGCTCAGAAGACGGAGGATACAGTCGGGCCATATGAGCTCCATGATTTCTTCCTCTTTGCAATGCTGCGTCATGGCTATGGCCCGGCAAAGATTCTCAAAATGGCCGAAAAAGCCTTCAAAGGAACCTATGACCGTGCTACTATCCTGAAATGGCTCCGCACATTCTATCGCCGTTTCTTCTCCCAGCAGTTCAAACGATCATGTATGCCTGATGGGGTAAAGGTGGGTAGTGTATGCCTCTCTCCCCGTGGCGACTGGCGTATGCCCTCAGATGCCTCAGCAGCTGTATGGATGGAAGAAATAGACCACCTGGAGAGGGAAACCTTCCCGGAGGCGGACAACTTATAATTTGAAAGAATCAGAGTTAATGAAGGAAAGTCTTGATAAAGCTCTCGAAATCTTGAGAAATGGAGGTATTATCCTTTACCCGACAGATACTATCTGGGGAATCGGTTGCGATGCCACAAATGCCGATGCCGTACGCCGGATTTACAATCTCAAGAAACGCGCTGATGCAAAATCAATGCTGATGCTCGTCGGCTCCGACGGCCAGCTACAACGATATGTGGAGAATGTGCCGGACATTGCGTGGGACCTCATTGATGTAGCAGTCCATCCGATGACCATCATCTACGACCATCCCCGTGGTGTGGCTCCGGAACTTCTGGCTCCGGATGGATCGGCCGGTTTCCGGATCACGTCCGAACCTTTCTCTCGCACTCTGTGCCAGCGATTGGGGAGGCCGGTGGTATCCACCTCCGCAAATATCAGCGGCCAACCGGCTCCAAAGAGCTTTCATGATATTACTCCCGAGATACTGGAGGGAGTGGATTATGTGGTGGATTACGGTCGCGGACGGCCGGGAGATAAAGCACCGGGCCGACCCAGCAACATCATTAAGGTGACAGACAGTGCAGTTGTGACAGTGATCCGCTGATAGAGTCTCGAGTCAAATTTTCTTCTCCCCTCGCCCGGCCCTTGCAGCCGGAATAAGCATTTCATGAAGAATGAGTAGATTCAATCCATTCAATAATAAGTCCGGTCTAAGGATTTTCTACATTATCAGCGATTTCATCACCGGATCGCTGGCATTCTTCATATTCGATATCATGCGTTTTATCGTGATCCATCAGGGAAATGATAGTTATACTCTTGAATCGTTTCTGCTTGAGCCGAAACTTATTCTGGAACAGATCTCCATCCCTTTGATGATGGTGGTGATATACGCTCTTTCGGGATATTATAACATTCCGTTCCCGCGCTCGCGACTACACGAAATGATGATAACGCTGGGCTCGGCCGGAGTAATAGCCCTTATTATCTTCCTCGGGCTTCTTATCAATGATCCTACTCCGCGTAAGACTGAGGAGTATGGATTATTGGTGATGCTTTTCCTGACTATTTTCATCCTCACTTATTTCGCCCGGCTCTTCATCACCACCCGAGCCCTCCATGAGGCAATCCGGCATCCACGCCCATATGTGAGCCTCATAGTGGGAGATTCGGAAAAGGGACGCGCTGTGGCGGCAATGCTCCTGAAGCAAAAAAAATTCTTCATTCCGAAAATTTTAGGATATGTTCCCCTATCAGGAGAAAAGATTAAGAATCACTCGGATGAGAAACAAACGGATGCTATCTTTCCTCGTGAAAACCTTCGTGAAACATGTATAAGGTATAATGTGGATCAAGTGGTGGTGGTTCCCGTTTCGAGGAATGATAAGGAAGTTATGAGTATAGTAGATGAGATCATAGATCTCAATATTCCCATAAAGATTGCCCCGGACGACTTTTCTTATGCTCTTGCAGGAATCCGGCTTAATGATGTGACCGGCATTCCGCTCATAGATCTCGCTTCCCCCCCTATAGGCCCCTTGCAGCAGAATCTTAAGCGGACATTTGATGTGTTTCTTTCCTCTTTGGCATTAATTTTCTTGTCTCCTCTTCTTATCGGCCTCGGAATCGCTATTAAATGCGGATCAAAAGGCCCGGTGTTATATCGCCAGGAAAGAATCGGCCGCAACCATAGGCCGTTTCATATAATAAAGTTCCGGTCGATGTATGAGGATGCCGAAGCTTCCGGACCTCAGCTCTCATCTGATACCGATTCGAGGATTACCCCCATCGGACGTGTAATGAGAAAATACCGCCTTGATGAACTTCCTCAGTTCTGGAATGTGATCAAGGGCGACATGTCAATTGTAGGGCCCCGTCCCGAGCGCGAATTTTATATACGTCAGATTGTGAAACACGTACCTTTGTACAGTCTGGTGTTTCAGATCCGTCCGGGAATCACATCATGGGCAATGGTGAAATATGGTTATGCCTCCACTCTTAGACAAATGTGTGCCCGCACACCCTATGATCTCATATATATCAACAATATGTCGCTTCTGCTGGATATGAAGATTCTCGTCCACACGGTTCTTACCGTGATCCGCGGAGTGGGAAAATAATTTTATAACAAATACAAACAATACGAATTTAAAGGCTTGGATAGGTTGCTTGCTCATGGCTTATAAGGAAAGACATAATAAATTCACCGAACTTTGGCTGAGACTCATCATATGGAGAGAACATCATATTAAGGAAAACCAATTTGTGATTTTTCTGGCCCTGGTGGTGGGGATAATCTGCGGATTTGCCGCTCAGTTGCTTAAATACCTGATTCATCTGATTGCCCACTTCCTGACATCGGGCCTGAATATCGCAACCGCTAACTGGGCCTACCTTGTTTATCCGGTGATCGGTATTCTTCTGGCCACTCTTTTCGTGCGCTATGTTGTGAAACAGAATATATCACATGGTGTGACTCAGGTGCTTTACGCTATCTCGCGTCATAAATCGCGCCTTAAGAAGCGAAATATGTACGCCTCCTTAGTAGCGTCTTCGATCACAATCGGATTCGGAGGATCAGTCGGAGCCGAGGGACCGATCGTATTCACCGGTGCAGCGATTGGATCGAATGTGGGCCAGGCGTTCCGGCTTTCTCCGAAGGTGCTCATGATTCTCGTAGGATGTGGGGCGGCCGCCGGTATCGCCGGTATTTTCCGCGCCCCTATCGCCGGAATGCTATTCACCTTAGAGGTGCTTATGATTGATCTTACGGGGCTTACGGTGATGCCTCTCCTTATTTCCTCCATTGCAGGCGCAACTGTGGCTTACGTATTGGAAGGATACAATTCAGAGTTTTATTTCTATCAGAGCGAGCCTTTCTTGACCGACCGCATCCCTTGGGTCATCATTCTCGGAATCGTATGCGGGCTTGTATCTCTTTATTTCACAAAGATGATGTTCTGGATGGAATCCATGTTTGGAAAAATTAAGGAAAAATCGCTCAAGATTCTTGTTGGCGGCATAATCCTTGCCGGACTCATCTTCCTCCTCCCCCCTCTATACGGAGAAGGATATGGCGCGATCAATTATCTTCTTGAGGGCGATATTGCCAACGTGGTGGACGGTACGCTCTTTTATGTCGATCGCGAGAATATATGGTTTCTCACCCTCTTCATCGGAGCCGTGATGATGTTCAAGGTCTTTGCCACCTCAGCCACCAATGGTGCCGGAGGAGTGGGCGGAACATTCGCTCCCTCTCTTTTCGTAGGAGCATTATGTGGTTTCCTATTTGCCTATATTCTTAATAACCTTGATCTCGGAGTGCAGTTATCACAAAAGAATTTTGCGCTTATCGGAATGGCCGGCGTGATGGCGGGGGTGATGCATGCCCCGCTGATGGCAATCTTCCTTACGGCTGAGATGACCGGAGGGTATGAGCTTTTCCTCCCCCTGCTTATTGTGTCTCTTCTCGCTTATATGACCATTAAGATGTTCCTCCCTTATAGCATCTATACGATGCGTCTGGCAAAAGCGGGCGACCTTATCACTCATGAGAAAGATAAGGCTGTTCTGACGATGTTGAAGGTAGAGAATATGATCGAAACCGACTTCAGCGAGGTCCATCCCGAAATGAATCTCAAGGAGATGGTCGATACAATCGCCAGATGCAATCGAAATCTTTTCCCCGTTACGGATTCCGAGGGATACCTGAAAGGCGTTGTGATATTGGATGAGATCCGAAATGTAATGTTCCGTTCAGATCTCTATAAAAAGATGCATGTCTCGAAATTCATGTCTACGGTTCCTGCCGTGATTGAGATTTCAGACCCGATGGATAAAGTGATGCAGACCTTCGACCGGACAAATGCCTGGAATCTTCCTGTAGTGGATAATGGAAAGTATGTCGGATTCGTTTCAAAGTCAAAGATTTTTACCTCCTATCGTAGAGTTTTACGTCATTTCACTGAGGATTAATCTCTAATAAAATCTGATCAGTCGAAAGATTGATCTCTTAAAATTAAGAATCAACTTACAAGATGGAACACAAGAAACCTAAGATAGTATTTTTCGGAACCCCTGAATTTGCCGTAGCCAGTCTTAAAGCATTGGTCGACGGTGGTTACGATGTGGCAGCAGTGGTCACCACTCCTGATAAAATCGGAGGTCGCGGAAATCATATCATTGAAAGCGATGTTAAGAAATTTGCAGTTGAGAGGGGCCTTCCACTTCTACAACCCGAAAAACTTAAGAATCCTGAGTTTGTCGAGGCTCTTAGGGCAATCAATGCCGACCTCTTCATTGTGATTGCATTCAGGATGCTTCCGGAAGTGGTGTGGAGTATGCCCCCTATGGGGACATTCAATCTCCACGGCTCGCTACTTCCTAAATATCGTGGTGCGGCGCCCATAAACCGTGCGATTATGAATGGTGAATCCAAGACCGGAATCACTACATTCTTCCTTAAGCACGAGATCGACACCGGAGATATGATCGAACAGAGGAGAATCGATATCACTGATGAGGATAATGCCGGAACCATTCATGATCGCCTGATGGAAATCGGAGCGGAATGTGTGCTCCACACTGTAAAGTCAATTGAAGATGGATCCCTGAAAACGGAACCCCAACCGGATGGAGACTTTATTCCTGCCCCCAAAATCTTCAAGGAAGATTGCCGCATCGCCTGGACGAGAAGTGCCCGGGAGATATTCAATCATATCCGAGGTCTGTCTCCATATCCCGGAGCTTGGACTCCCATGCGTCTTGCTAATGGCAAGCCTATGGATGTAAAGGTATTCAGCAGTGTTGTGTCTTCCCGGGCGCTCAATGAGCAACCCGGTAAGGTTATCGTTGAAGAAGGTCGAATGTTCGTGTCCACGGGTAATGGATCAATTGAGCTTCTTACAATCCAGCCGGCCGGGAAAAAGCGCATGAAGGTTTCGGAATTTCTGAAAGGTTACACTCCGGACACAGTAGGATGATGAGAAGAGATACATCCAATTCGTTCTGCCGTATCCTGCTCGATGTCTTTGAGGCACACGGTGTGAGAGAAGCTGTGGCTTCTCCCGGAAGTCGTAATACTCCCCTTCTTATTTCTCTTGCATCCCGCGAGGGAATAAATACCCTTATGGTGGCTGATGAGCGCAACGCCGCCTTTGTGGCATTGGGAATGGCAATGGTGAATCGACGACCGGTGATTCTCACATGTACCTCCGGAACTGCCCTATATAATTATGCGCCTGCAATTGCCGAAGCATTCTATCAGCACATCCCCCTGATAGTCATTACGGCAGATCGTCCCTTCCAATGGATAGATCAGTATGATTCTCAGACTCTTCATCAACCCGGGGCTTTGGATAAAATCGTAAAGAAGAGTTTCGATATTCCTGTGATGAAGGAGGGCGACATAGAGGTGGAATGGTATGTCAACCGCATAGCGAATGAGGCTTATAATAGGGCGATGGATGGAATATGTGGGCCGGTCCACATTAACATTCAGCTTGCCCCGCCGCTTGAAGAAACCTGCGATATAGAACCGTCCGTACCACGTATTATCCGAACCCTGTCTCCCGAACCACGCTTCTCCCCTCGCATGCTCAGCGAAATCACAGAACGTATGGCGGGACGCCGAATCCTGGTTGTGGCCGGATATATGCCTCCTAATGCAGGGTTAAATAAAAGCTTGATTCTTTTCTCCCGGATTCCGGGAGTGAGTATGGCCACCGAGACCCTTTCTAATCTTCATCTTCCCGATAATTTATGCGCTATTGATACACTTCTAAGCACCCTCACTCCGGAAGAGAAGCTTGGATTGCGCCCTGATCTTGTGATTCAGATCGGTGGTGCTCCGGTTTCGAGAATGCTGAAGGATTTCTGCCGTTCAATTCCTGATCTCGAGGTATGGACTCTTGGAGACACGGAATTAGGAGCAGATTGTATGCAGGGTCTGACCACTCATATTCAGATTCCTCCGACAGTTTTCTTCTCAGCAATGGGAGCACGCCTTAAACATTTCTATCGTAAGGAATCACCCTCACCTGAAGTGGAAGGATATTCTAAACTATGGACAGAACTGCGCTATAAATCTTCGGATGCAAAATCACGGTTTGTTGATATGCAGAACTGGTCGGAGCTCACGGCTTTCCGCCACATACTTAACCAATTGCCGGATAAATACAATCTCTTCCTCTCAAATGGAACCGCTGTCCGTTATGCACAGCTTTTTACGGAGAGGCTTCCGCACGCAAGTTTCTCCAATCGTGGTGTCTCAGGAATTGAAGGCACCACAGCCACAGCTGTCGGTGCGTCGATGGCCTATTCCGGCCCTACCCTTCTCATAAGCGGAGATATGTCGTTTGCATACGCCCCTGAAGCGCTGGGGATCATGAATATTCCTGAAAGTTTTCGGATAATTGTGATTAATAATAAGGGGGGAGGAATATTCCGTTTTATCAAATCCACCCGCAATCTCGATTGTGTGGAATCTCATTTCTGTGCAGATCCCCATGCTCCGGTCAGAGCTATAGCAGAATCTCACGGATTCAGATATTTCCATGTTTCTTCTCAAAATGAGCTGGAATCAACATTGCCCATATTCTTCTCCAATGGCCCGAAGGCTTTAATGGAAATCGTGGTTCCGGAACACTCATCCGCGCAGGTTTTAATCGAATATATGCGCGCCGGACGTAGACAAGAGTCCTCAACCGATCAATAAGTAATAACTAAAAATATAATTCTATCTCATGTATAATTGGACACCTATTAAGACCTATACCGATATCCTCTTCGAGCAATGCGGGAAGGTAGCGAAAATCACCATCAATCGTCCCAAAGTGTATAATGCATTCCGTCCTCTCACCAATCAGGAGATGCTTGATGCTATGGCAATCTGTCGCGAGCGAAGCGATATCGGCGTAATTCTGCTCACCGGCGCCGGTGATAAGGCATTCTGTAGCGGCGGCGACCAGAATGTTAAGGGTGTCGGTGGATATGTCGGAGAGGATGGTGTTCCGCGTCTTAATGTCTTGGAGCTTCACCATGCCATCCGTTCAATTCCGAAGCCTGTAATCGCTGTGGTGAATGGGTATTCAATCGGTGGTGGCAATGTGCTCCAGGTGGTATGCGATCTATCGATTGCTTCTGAAAATGCCCGGTTTGGTCAGACAGGGCCGAAAGTTGGAAGCTTTGATGCCGGCTTCGGTTCGAGCTATCTGGCCCGCTGTGTAGGGCAGAAGAAGGCTCGTGAGATTTGGTTCCTCTGCAAACAATATACTGCTCAGGAGGCTCTTGAGATGGGAATGGTAAATACTGTGGTGCCGTTTGATAAGCTTGAAGAAACAGCCATGGAATGGGCCGACTTGATTCTCCAGCGTTCTCCGATGGCTATCCGCATGATCAAACGAGGTTTGAATGCAGAGCTTGACGGTCAACATGGTCTGATGGAATTCGCCGGAGATGCCACTCTGATGTATTATCTTATGGCAGAAGCTCAAGAAGGGAAAAATGCCTTCCTCGAGAAAAGAAAACCGGATTTCGATCAGTTCCCCAAGTTCCCCTGATCCGAATATCTATTATCATGGTTCTGTACATTACTGCATAAAATTGTCTATAAATGCGTTTGCAATTCGCTCCCTATATATTGGAATTTAAAGAACCCGCCGGAACGTCCCGGGGGGTTCTTACCCGGAAGCTCACGGCTTTTCTTAAGGTGTTTGACGAAAATAATCCTGATGTATACGGTATAGGGGAAGCTGCTATATTTGAGGGATTGTCTCCGGAGGCGGATGAGAGATATTTCTATAAGGTGGTGGAATTATCCACTAATCTGCGGCTCGGACTCCCCACTGATTTAAGTCATTTCCCATCCCTTCAGTTCGGTTTTGAGCAGGCTCTGATTGATTTCACTTCCGGAGGGAAAGGTATCTATTTCCCATCGGACTTCACCTTAGGAAAGTCGTCGATTCAGATTAATGGCCTGATCTGGATGGGAAATTTCGAGGAAATGCGCCGACGTCTTGATTCTAAACTCGAACAAGGATATCAGTGCATCAAAATAAAAATCGGAGCCATCGACTGGCAGCAGGAACTATCTCTGCTTGAACTGATACGTAAACGTTATACTCCCGATCAGGTCGAGATTCGTGTGGATGCCAACGGAGCCTTCTCTACAAATGATGCATTAAAGCGTCTTGAAGAGCTGGCCCGATATAGCATTCATTCCATCGAACAGCCTATCCGTCAGGGCCAACCGGATGAGATGGCAACACTTTGTCGACTCTCTCCGGTTCCAATTGCTTTAGATGAGGAATTGATCGGTAAATTCACTACCGAAGCAAAGATTGCTATGCTTGAGGAAATCCGCCCGCAATATATTGTGATCAAACCATCCTTGACAGGAGGCTTCTCCGGAGCTTCGGAATGGATCACTCTTGCACAGCAAAGAGAGATAGGATGGTGGATCACATCGGCACTCGAGTCGAATGTCGGTCTTACAGCCCTCTCGCAATGGGTCGCGGCCTTGCCCACAACCATGGCCCAGGGTCTTGGAACAGGAGCCTTATTCACTAATAATATTCCTTCAGCCCTTTATATCGAGGGGCAGAATCTGCGGTACAACCCTTCCCTATCGCTTTCTCGAGAAGCAATCGCAAATCTCGACTGGAGAGATTGAGAGATTAGAGATTGAGAGATTAAGGAATAATAAGATACTATGATCCGATCTTATGAAGAATTAATGGAAGAATGGGAAAACCCGATGGAATGGCTTGAATGCCATACATCGGGTTCGACCGGTGAGCCTAAAATGATACATCTTCCAAAAAAGGAGATGATCGCCAGTGCGCTCCGGAGTATTCATTATTTCGGACTTTCTGCTGATTCATTGCTATATTCCTGTATATCCCCTGAGTTTATCGGAGGGAAAATGGTATGGATAAGAGCTAATGTTCTCGGGTGCCGATTCGGATATGAAACACCGACGAACACTCCACTTAAGGATTACCACGGCGGTGCGATTGATCTGATATCAGTAGTGCCAAGCCAGCTTATCTATATCCTTGCCAATCCTTCAATCCAGCCATTTCTTCGAAAAATCCTGGTTGGGGGTGCCCCCATCAATGAAATGCTACGAAAAAAAATCGTGGAATCGGGATTGGAAGTGTATGAATCATATGGTATGACCGAGACTGCCTCCCATATCGCATTGCGGCGGATCACTATTCCTCAAGAACCATTCAAAGTTTTACCGGGAATCAAGGTATTCGGTTCAGATGGACGCATGGAAATAGAAATCGAGGGATGGCAACGCATCGTTACAAATGATCTTGTCAGATTCGTATCACAGACTTCATTCTATATCGATGGTCGCGCGGATAATATAATCATATCAGGAGGAAGGAAAATCATCCCGGAAAAGATAGAGGAGGCTCTATTTCCCCATATTCCGGGGCAGTTCTGCATTACTTCATTACCCGATGATAAATGGGGAGAAAGAGTGGTGCTTGCAATGGCTGATACCCGGGAAAATCATGAAGATGACTTCTACCTTGGGATCTGTCGCGATCATTTAGAGGGATATGAAGTGCCTAAGCAAGTGATATATCTCAAAGAATTGCCGCTCACTTCAGGTGGGAAGATAAGCCGTAAAAAACTAAAGGAACAGGCTGCGGAGAGGAGTTTAGAGAATTGTTGAGATATCTTTCATATGTCGCACTATAGTAGAATCAGGTAAATTCAACTGCCCTTTTAATAAAATATCTTACAATCAATTTTTATGTTATAAAAAATTGTTGTAAATTTGTGTTGTTTAACATTAATATCATACTCTACCCCTCCAGAATCTTCGGGAAATATGCCCCTACCCTATCTCGGGTATTTCTCGTGGAAGAAGGGCGAGATACCAGGCAATGATGCCGATGGTTTCGGAAAACGATACAAATGATAATCAAGAGCACATTAGAGCGCATTATAAGCGAAGACCTAACCGATCTCTGGAAAGCCCTCAAGCCGGAAGAAAAGAGAATTGTGACTGATAATTTCAAGTATGAGAATTATCGGAAGAATCAGCTCATTTACGCCGAAAACGAATCTCCTGAAAATCTTTTCTGCCTTCTCGAAGGAAAGGTTAAGATGTTTAAGAGTGGTGTCGGCGACCGAGTACAGATTCTTCGACTGTATCGTCCTGTGCAGTATTTCGGATACAGAGCATATTTCGCGAATGAGCATTATGTCTCATCAGTGGCGGCAATCGAGCCCTCCGTCTTAGGAGTTATTCCCATGAAAATTGTCGAACAACTTATTCGGCAGAATAATGATCTCGCAATGTTCTTTATCCATGAGCTATCCAGAAATCTCGGAGGTGCGGATACTAAGATTATCAATCTTACTCAGAAGCATATACGTGGTCGTCTCGCCGAATCCCTCCTCCTTTTGGCAGATAATTATGGCTATGAGGATGATGATATGACTCTTAAGATCTATATGAGCCGTGAAGACTTGGCAAATCTTTCTAATATGACCACATCAAATGCAATCCGAACGCTGACCTCGTTTGTCAACGATAAGATTCTCCTTGTGGATGGGCGTAAAATTAAGATCATTGATGAGCCGGCTCTCCGCAAGATTTCGAAATTCGGCTAATCATTCTGTGGTGTATAATTTCTACATCTGCCTTCAACAATCTCTTATGGTGTGCTATAAGCGTTATCTAATAAAAAAATCATCTGAATAAATTATTCAGATGATTTTTTTTGGTATCGTTAATTGAGTTATTATCAGATAGCGGAGCGGATAATACCGCGCTGTGAATGAGTGATGAAGTTGACAATTTCCTTCCGATATTCCGAGTCTGGAATGGTCTCCTCCACCAGCTTAATGGCATTCGTTACATTCAGATCAGAAAGATAAATGATACGATAGATTTCGCCGATCTGACGAATCTCATCGTCAGTGAATCCATTGCGATGCAGACCGATGGAATTTAACCCGACATATGAAATCGGCTCTCTCGCCGCCTTTACAAACGGAGGGATATCTTTATTTACCAACGCTCCTCCCTGCAACATGATGTTGCGTCCAAGATGACAGAACTGATGAATAAGGCTTCCGCCACCGATTACAGCTGCATCGTCAACTCTTACCTCGCCGGCAAACTGCACGGCATTAGACACAATTACTCGATTTCCTATCACACAATCATGAGCCACATGGACATAGGCCATAAGAAGGGTGTTGCTGCCAACACGAGTCTCTCCTTTTGAAGCGGTGCCACGATTTATAGTTACACATTCACGCAATGTGGTGCCATCGCCTACATAGGCATATGTCTCTTCTCCCTTAAATTTAAGATCCTGAGGGATTGCAGAAATTACTGCACCGGGGAAAATGGTGACTCCCGAACCAATTCGGGCTCCCGGGAAGATGGTGACATTACCATAAATACGGCAATTATCCCCGATCTCTACATCATCATAAATATTGGTGAAGTTTCCGATGGATACGTTATTTCCAATTTTAGCTCCCGGATCTACACTATACAGATTTCCCATGATTACTTATTCTTAATGATTTGAGCCATAAACTCAGCCTCACATACCACCTTCTCTCCTACAAATGCATATCCCTTGACCACCGCACATCCTCGACGGATCTCAGTGGTGAGAGCTACATTGAGCAACAATGTATTACCCGGAACAACCTTCTGACGGAATTTAACATTATCAATTTTGAGGAAGTAGGTGGAATAACTTTCCGGATCCTCGAGATAATTCAACACAAGTACACCGGCTGCCTGTGCCATAGCTTCTACCTGGAGAACACCGGGCATCACAGGTTCCTGAGGGAAATGACCCTGGAAGAATGGTTCGTTGACTGTCACATTCTTCACTGCCACACAATGTTTCTTGTCGATCTCGATAATTTTATCGATCAGCAGGAAGGGATAACGGTGAGGCAGAAGTTTCTTGATGCCGTTGATATCAATCAGAGGCGCAAGATTCGGATTATACACAGGTGCCTGAGCATCCATATGTTTGAGTTCTTTTCGGATCATCTTGGTCAGTTTGCTATTGATGGTATGTCCCGGACGAATAGCCACTACCCGACCTTTCATCGGACGGCCAATAAGAGCAAGATCGCCGATTATGTCCATCAATTTATGACGGGCAGGCTCATTATCCCAGGTCAGGGGCTTGGGATTGATATAGCCAAGTGCATTGAGATTAAGATGAGGAACTCCTACGATATCACAGATTGAGTCTACCTTTTCTTGAGAAAGCTTTTCATCATAAATCACAATTGCATTGTCAAGATCTCCACCCTTGATGAGGTTTTTCTCTAAAAGAGGTTGGATTTCACGAACAAAGACAAAAGTACGGGCGGAAGCGACTTCCTGCTTGAAGTCAGCTATATCATCAAGGATGGCAAACTGATTGGGAAGAATAGAAGAATTATACTCCACCATACACTCCACACTGAAGCTGTCATCAGGATAAACTGTGATAGTCGAACCCGTGGCCTCATCCTTAATCTGAGTTTTTTCCTTTATAATGAAGAATTCCTTATCTGCATTCTGCTCCTTCACACCTACTAACTCGATTGCCTCCACGTATTGTTTTGCGCTTCCATCAAGAATAGGCATCTCCGGACCTGATACTTCTATGAGACAGTTGTCCACACCCAAAGCATAGAGTGCTGCCAATGCGTGCTCAACTGTGCTTACCACAGCGTCCTTCTTACCGAGTACTGTACCACGCGTGGTATCAATAATATTCTCCGCAACAGCATCAATCACAGGCTCTCCCTCGAGATCCATACGTTTAAATTTATATCCATGGTTCTCAGGGGCCGGTTTGAATATGGCTTTGATCTGAAGGCCTGAATGGAGCCCTTTTCCCTCGACTGTAAAGTCGGAATTGAGTGTCAACTGATTCATATGTGTTGTGCGTTAGTTCTTGGATTTGAATAGATCACCGAGTCGTTTTAAATAGACAGTGGTTCGCGCGAATTCACCGGCCTTTACTGCCGGATAACCCATCATACGCTCATGATCTCCGAATGAGGAATGCACTCCCGACTGGGCCCCGATCTGATTGAAACTTCCGATATGGAGGTGTCCGGCTATACCGACCTGTCCGCCAATCTGGTTGTAGTTGCCTATCTTTGTGGATCCGGCTATTCCGGCCTGAGAAGCTATGACATTGCAACGACCTAACTCCACGTTATGGGCAATCTGGATCAGATTATCAAGTTTGGTACCTCTCCCGATCCGGGTGGATCCGAATGTGGCGCGGTCCACAGTAGTGTTAGCTCCAATCTCCACATCGTCCTCTATCAGTACATTTCCAATCTGGGGAATCTTTTCATAACTTCCATCGGGAAGAGGTGCGAAACCGAATCCATCGGCTCCTATCACACATCCGGCATGAAGTGTGCAATTTGCACCAATTTTACATCCGGCATAGATCTTCACTCCGGGACGGATCACTGTACCCTCCCCAATCTCCACATTCTCTCCCACAAATACCTGTGGATAGATTTTCACACCTTTCCCGAGACGAACCCCTTTCGAAAGATAAGAGAAAGCACCGATATAGCAATCCTCAGGCACTTCCACTCCCTCAGCTACCATCGCAGGCTGCTCCACACCAACGGGAGTGGTATCTGTATGCGATAGTTTATTAAGTAGTTCGGCAAGCGCGATGTAGGGGTCGGGCACTCTTATAAGTACGGCTGATACGGGCTCCTCCGGTTGAAAATCATCACGAACCAGTACAGCGCCGGCCTTTGTGGTATATATACAATGGGTATATTTTTTATTAGCCAGGAATGTGATATCTCCCGGCTTCGCTTCCTCTATTTTCGCAAAGCCGGAAATCTTAACATCAGGATCTCCCTCTACCTTTCCTCCGATAAGGGAGGCAATGAATGCCGGAGTTAATTCCATGTAAATATTTATTAGTGTTATATGCTCCTCTAACACGCTATTGCCATGATAGTTATGAATTAACAATATATCCTCTTAGGAAAAACTGCCTATATATCCTATCAATAGTCAGAAGGAGTAATTCTGAATCTTCTGCAAATTTAATCAAATTATTGGATAATACCTATTATTCCCTAATATACTTATGGAGAGGAGCGGTATCTGAAAGGGGTATCCGGTTTTCAATGTGATCCGAGAACAGAAAAATATTTTTTATTCCAATTTTCAGTTTTAGTTAGGAGTATATTTTTAATTTGATTATATTTGCATGCGATTTACGCTTCCGGACCAAATCCGGGCATGAAAAGCTTTCGGGCGATTCTTCGCTCCGGATAACTATAAAATTCATTAACCTTTAATCAATAGTTCGATGAAAATTTCACATATTGAACACATCGGCATCGCCGTTCCCAATCTCGAAGAAGCAATCAAGTACTATGAGAATGTCCTTGGTCTGAAATGTTACAAGACCGAAGTAGTGGAGGATCAGAAGGTTACCACCGCTTTCTTCCAGGTAGGTGACACCAAAATCGAGCTTCTCGAAGCTACTTCTCCTGATAGCACCATCGCTAAGTTTATCGAGAAGAATGGTGGTCGCGGCGGTATGCACCACATGGCTTTTGCCGTAGAGGATGGTGTGGCTGAGGCTCTAGCTGAAGTTGAGGAGAAAGGCGTTAAGCTTATCGACAAGGCACCGCGTAAGGGCGCCGATGGTCTTCAGATCGCATTCCTTCATCCGAAATCCACAGAGGCTGTGCTCACAGAGCTCTGCGAGGATCCTGCAAAGAAGTAAACTCTGTCACTGACAGTAACTATCCAAAGCAAATTCATATAGGCAGTTCCTCTAAGGAATGCCCAAACAACAATACAACAACAATGAGCAAGCAAGAAGAAAAAATCACCCAGCTTATTGAGAAGCGTAATGAAGCTCGTCTCGGCGGTGGCGCCAAGGCTATCGAAAAGCAGCATCAGCGCGGAAAATATACAGCGCGTGAGCGCATTTCCATGCTCCTTGATGAAGGTAGCTTCGAGGAACTCGATATGTTCGTGACTCACCGTTGCACCAACTTCGGCATGGAGAAAAAACATCCCCTCGGTGATGGTGTCGTTACGGGCTTCGGTACAATCGATGGCCGTCTCGTATACGTTTTCGCACAGGATTTCACCGTTCTTGGCGGATCTCTCTCAGAGACTATGGCTCAGAAAATCTGTAAGGTTATGGATATGGCCATGAAGATGGGAGCTCCCGTAATCGGTCTTAACGATTCAGGAGGTGCTCGTATTCAGGAGGGTATCAATGCCCTTGCCGGCTATTCTGAGATCTTCCAGCGTAATATCCTGGCTTCCGGCGTGATTCCCCAGATCTCCGCAATTCTCGGTCCTTGTGCCGGTGGAGCTGTGTATAGCCCCGCTCTCACCGATTTCACAATCATGACTCAGGGTCTTTCATATATGTTCCTCACAGGTCCGACAGTGGTCAAGACAGTTACCGGTGAGGATGTGACCCAGGAACAACTCGGTGGTGCTTCAGTCCACTCCACTAAGAGTGGTGTTACTCATTTCGCCGCTGAAAGCGAAGAGGATGCCATCAAACTCGTGCGTAAGCTCATAAGCTATATGCCCCAGAACAATCTGGAGGAGACTCCCCTTGTGGAATGCACCGACCCCATCGATCGTCTGGAAGACCGCCTGAATGATATCATCCCCGATACAGCTAAGAAGTCTTACGATATGTATGAGGTGATTGCTGCTATTGTGGATAACAGCGAGTTTCTGGAGGTGCAGAAAGATTTCGCAAAGAATATCATCATCGGCTTCGCGCGCATGAACGGCCAGTCTGTCGGCATCGTGGCTAATCAGCCGAAGGTGCTTGCCGGTGTTCTCGACTCCAATGCATCCCGTAAGGCCGCCCGTTTCGTGCGTTTCTGCGACTGCTTCAATATTCCTTTGGTTACACTCGTTGACGTTCCGGGCTTCCTCCCCGGTACAGGTCAGGAGTATAATGCAGTGATTCTGCATGGTGCCAAACTTCTGTATGCATACGGTGAGGCCACCGTTCCTAAGGTGACTGTCACACTCCGCAAGAGCTATGGCGGTTCGCATATCGTAATGAGCTGTAAGCAGCTTCGTGGTGATGTCAATTATGCATGGCCCTCAGCTGAGATCGCCGTTATGGGTGCGGAAGGTGCTGTAGGCGTGCTTTATGCAAAGGAAGCCAAGTCTCAGGAGAATCCTGCCGAATTCATCAAAGAAAAGGAGGAGGAATATCGTGAGCTCTTTGCAAACCCCTACCAGGCTGCTAAATTCGGATATATCGATGATATTATCGAACCGCGTAACACTCGTTTCCGTGTGATCAAAGCCCTCAATATGCTTGCTACCAAGAAGCAGACCAACCCCGCTAAGAAACACGGCAATATTCCTCTATAATAAGATTCCATTAAGCAATCAATATGTCAAAGAAGCACATTTTGACTGCTGCATGCTGTATAGCGTTGCTCTCATCGGCTCCTGCCATGGGAGCAACGTTATCCGGGATGCAGTCGGAGACAAACGTAGAGGTTATTGAGGTGATCGAGCCTGTGGAAACTACCACACCTCAGACTCAAGTCGATGGAGAGCAGCTTAATATTCCCGTTCAAGGAATCAATAGCTCAGAAACAAATATTGTGCAGCAGAGTGAGCTTACCCGCAAAATGATTCAGGAAGAAAAAGCCCGCAATGCTCAAGAAAATGATGCTCATGGTTTTGCAATTACAATTATTGCCATGGGTATCGTAATCGGTGCTCTAATAATTCTAAGCCTCCTCTTCCTCCTTTTTGGAAAAATCTCCTCAAAGACACTCTCACGTAAGAAAAAAGAGGCTCACGGTATTTCCGACCATGAAGCTGAAGACCATCATGAAGAGCCCGACTCAGGGGAAGTTATTGCAGCTATAGGATTGGCTCTTGCCGAACATTTCGGCCAGACACATGACCTCGAAGACACTATCCTCACCATTAAAAGAATGCGTAAGGCCTACTCTCCCTGGAATTCGAAAATCTACAACCTGCGTCAAATTCCAGAACATCTTCCCGGAACTCGTCGCCCCCTTCGCTGAAAGGAAAGAATCCTACCTAAAATTAGCCTTCTAATAACCAGATAAAATTCATCCATGAAAGAATATAAATATAAGATCAACGGCTTGAAATTCAATATCACTGTAGGCGATGTGATCGACAACCAAGTGGAAGTCGAGGTTAATGGCGTTGCTTACAAGGTTGAGATCGAGAAAGGCACTCCTATTGGCCCCATAAAACAAAAACCTGCGATTAGCCAGTCAGGTAAGACTGCCGGAATTTCAGGCGCCGTAACCAGTTCAACCCCGGCCCCGGCCCCCCGTCCGGTCACTTCCAACTCCGCTGATGCTGTAAAGGCCCCTCTCCCCGGTACAATCATGAGTTTCAATGTTAAAGTCGGAGACACAGTCAATACTGGTCAGACTGTTTGTGTGCTTGAGGCCATGAAAATGGAGAATGATGTAAAAACTATGAAAGCCGGTACCGTGAAACAGATTCTCGTCAATGTAGGTGATGCTGTTCCGGAAGGATCGGATATTATGATTATCGAATAAGTAACAGTAAAGATCAGTAGCCTACTCGCTATTAGAGATCAACAGTTGCTGAATCTCCTATCTCGACGTATAAATTCTTAATCTTCAGATTTTTATTACGTTGATAGAATTAAGTTTAACTAACCATGCTTTTACAAGTAACATCAGAATTCACATTCGGAGGATTTCTCATGCAGACGCTTGAGTCATTCTGGAAATTCACCGGATTCTATAATTGCGAATGGTCGAATCTCGTGATGCTGGCTGTCGGATGCTTCTTCGTCTGGTTAGCCATCAAAAAGAACTTCGAACCCCTGCTGCTCGTTCCGATCGGTTTCGGTATGCTCATAGGTAATATTCCATTTCAGTCTGGTATGGAAATCGGTATCTATGAACCCGGATCTGTTCTCAACATTCTTTATAATGGTGTTGAGAAGGGATGGTATCCTCCCCTAATTTTCCTTGGCATTGGTGCCATGACTGATTTCTCGGCCCTCCTTGCAAATCCTAAGTTGATGATCATCGGTGCATGTGCGCAGTTCGGTATCTTCGGAGCCTATATGCTTGCCCTGCTGTGTGGATTCGATCCTTTAAGCGCAGGATGTGTGGCCATTATCGGAGGCGCAGATGGCCCGACCGCCATATTCACCACCTCCAAACTAAATCCGGATCTCCTTGGAGCCGTGGCGGTGTCCGCATATTCCTATATGGCTCTCATTCCGCTCATCCAGCCTCCGATAATGCGCCTTCTCACCTCCGATAAGGAGCGGCATATCAAAATGAAACCGGCACGCGTTGTGAGCCAAAATGAGAAAATCATCTTCCCAATCGTAGGATTACTTCTCACATGTTTCGTGGTTCCTTCCGGTATTCCTCTTCTCGGTATGCTGTTCTTTGGTAATCTCCTTCGGGAAAGCGGTGTCACCACCCGTCTTGCCAAGACTGCCAGCAATGCCATGACAGATATTATTACAATTTTGCTTGGCCTCACCGTTGGAGCTTCGACTCAAGCAGATAAGTTTCTCACTTTAGATACACTCCTGATTTTTGGCCTTGGTTTCTGCGCCTTTATTATAGCCTCTTGTGCAGGGGTATTATCAGTGAAGGTATTCAATCTTTTCCTTAAGAAAGATCGTAAAATCAATCCGCTTATCGGTAATGCAGGTGTATCAGCCGTTCCGATGGCAGCCCGTATCTCCAATAACCTCGGTCTGGAATATGACCCCACCAATTACTTGCTGATGCATGCCATGGGCCCGAATGTGGCTGGTGTAATCGGTTCTGCAGTTGCAGCCGGTGTACTCCTCAGCTTCCTTGGATAATATCGACGATTACCTCACTCATAAATAACATCATTAACAGTATCGGCTATATCTTCCCGGAGATATAGCCGATACTGTTAATGGAATATGCCTGTATATCTTCAGGAATTTTAAACAAAGTTCGAAACTCTTAAACAAACTAAGAAGTCGAGGCGTTATTAAATTGTCCCTCCTCTCCTCAAAAGATATCGGAGGAGAATCTAAAACATATGGTTTAGACTCTGATAGTCATTGATTCCATTGAATGATATTTCTCACTCAGGCCTAAAGCGATCTGCATCAGGCCTTCATGAAAACTCCTATCAATCCATATGATCACGGACGAAGTAATAAAAGAAATATACAAGAAATTCGGCAAGCCATGCAAGCACCGCGAGGAATTGCAGCTTCCATATTTCATGGAGCTCCTCAAAGAGCACCATAATCTCCGGATCGAGGATGACGATGAGATCATCGTGGAAGATCTCGAAGAATTCAATCCATTCCGCAGATTTCTTATCCGGGGTCTCAACGCTATTATCGAATTCGATACATACGTGGGATTCGTATTTCAAGGACATATCTTATTCTTCGGTAAGGAGGATTCATCCCTGCAGGTTCATATGCGTCCCGAACGTAAGCGCTCTATATGGGATTCCATATTCGGTGGCGATGACGATTTTTAAATGGAATATCGACCTATTACCGCACCTATTTACGACCATCCTCTAAAATCTACTATCTCTCTCATCAGATGATAGACTCATTGTTGATAAGTAAGTGTTCAAAATTAAATACTTACTTATAGTCATCAGATGATATTGTCTAAGCTAAGACGCAAAACTATCGCGCCCTCCGGAGGGCTCCGCAATTATATTGACAGCTGTTATGAAGAAATTCACTAAAATAGTCGCCACAGTATCCGACAAACGTTGTGACGTTGAATTTATCAGATCGCTGGCTAATGCCGGTGTGAATGTGGTCCGTATGAATTCGGCCCACCTCGATTACGACGGATTTAAAAAAATCATCACCAATACCCGCGCAGCCAATGATTCTCTTGGAATTATTATGGACACAAAGGGTCCGGAAATACGAACTACCGTGACTTTAGACGGTGAACCTGTGAAATTCACTGCCGGTAGCCATGTAAAATTCCATGGAGATCCCGATGGAAAAACCTCCTCTTCTGACATATACCTTAACTATAAGGATGTCGCTGCCTGTCTGTCTCCCGGAAACAGAATCCTTATTGATGATGGCGAACTGGCCTTTACTGTGGATTCCATTCAGGATAATGTGATATATGCCACTGCCGAAAATGATGGGGAACTCGGTTCCCGTAAGAGTGTCAATGTTCCCGGCGTTTCTATAGACCTTCCTGCCGTAACTGAACGCGATCGTCGTAATATCGGATATGCAGTCGAATTAGGTGTCGACTTCATAGCTCATTCTTTTGTGCGCTCCGCTAAGGATGTGAGAGTGATTCAGGATATTCTTGATGGGCTTAATTCAGATATTAAAATCATATCTAAAATAGAAAACCAGGAGGGTATAGATAATTTCGATGAAATTCTCGGAGCATCTTATGGTATTATGGTTGCTCGGGGGGACCTGGGAATCGAGGTGCCGGCAGAAACAATTCCCGGAATACAGGCCATGATGATCAATAAGTCTATCACGGCTCATAAACCGGTGATTGTGGCCACACAGATGCTTCATACCATGATTGAACATCCGCGTCCGACACGCGCTGAGATATCGGATATCGCAAATGCCGTCTATCAACGCACAGACGCTCTTATGCTTTCCGGAGAGACTGCCTATGGTAAATATCCTATCCAGGCCGTAGAAACAATGGCTAAGGTCGCGATAACTGTGGAGAAGTCGCTCCAGAGCCAAAAGATTGTTCCCCCTCTGGAAGATTCCGATATCACATCATTCATCGCTCGTCAGGCTGTGCTCTCAGAATATCAACTCAACACAAAGGCTATCTTTACTGATGCCTATCGTGGTGTGTCAGCGCGGGTGATTGCGTCGTTCCGTGGAAATAACCCGACTTTTGCAATCTGTCATAATCGTCGTGTACAACATTGGCTGGCGCTAAGCTATGGTGTCTCCAGTCACTACCATCCCTCTAAAGATGGCTTTATTCCGCGCCATTCCACTGCCGCAATCCAGGAGCTTGTGGACCGGAAACTACTTGATCCCGATAGCCGTATCGCCTATCTCACCGGTACCCGCGCCGGAGCGCGAGCTCTTGAAATTTTCACTCCTAATGAAATATTCTCTGAATCGGAGTATGACATGAAGGCTCCTGAGATGATATGATTCCATAAAAGTCAAAGAAACTAAGTACGACCCATAAATCA
>JAAVFV010000006.1 GCA_014800525.1 Bacteroidales bacterium
GAGGGGATTACCTCCATAAGATAGCGTTTGATGGAGTGGCGCATAAGTTCATCCATACGGAACTTATAGCCGTTGATGTAGAAGTGTTGTTCGGTGTTGTAGTCCTTATTGGTGAAGATAGTGATTACATTCATCACCTTAATGTTAGGCGATCCATAGTTGACACCGTTTTCAACGATGGTCTCTACCACTTCCTCCACATCATTGGCGGTTACTTTGGGGGCAACGATTTTAACGGTTACATTCTTTACGCTGTTGGTGTTGGTGTTGCGGATTACTGATTTAGCTGACTTTCTCATTGTTCTGTATTTTTGGATGTTTATATTCTGTTTTTGTGTGGGTTAATGCCGTTAGTGGCTCTCTTTTTCCCTTACACCGATAAATACCAAATGAGGGTCGGAAATTTAGTAAAGAGAATGACTTTAACATTTGTTTACATTTGCCATCGTTTACAGCAAATCATTTGGCTATCAGCGGAATTTTTATTAACTTTACACTTTATAAAACGCACATCATCAATGGATAAGAAAACAACCGATATAATCTTCTTTCTCCAATATTGGGATAAGAAAAATCCCACATTGGAAGACCAAACTGGCTTTATGATTTCTGAAATGTTTGAGGAGGATGAATGTATGAAGATTGGCGATAAGGTGTATTCAAGCAATGATTACTATCAGAAAGAGCCAAAGGAATTTATAAGGGAGGTAATAAGAAAAGAATGCCCCCAATGGGTAATCGGCATAGAGAACACCGCCACTATCCTTATTTCATACAAACGCCAAAAGAAGATACTTATAAATCCGACTGTCACCCTCAACGACCTCAATTGGGTTACACCCGAAACGATAAGAGACACATACGCCTTTTTCAGTGCCGATTATGAAAAGGATTATGAGATCTATTCTAAGGTGTATCGCAATGTCGCTTTCTTCCCTGCTCAGAAAACGCTGTTTATAGGCGATTTAAGTGCGGCTATAAAGGGGATAGTATCTGAGTGACATATATTATTGGTTTAAGGGGCGTAATTGCCTTATACGTCATATATACCGTTAGAACCCTCCAATCTTTTGCAGTGCGATTGATTGGAGGGTTCTTTATGGGGATTAGAGTACGGTATCCCTTATTTTCCGTATGGTGTTTATGGCAGTGCCGGTGATGGCTGATATATTCTTTAGCGATAGTCCTTTGCGGATAAGGGATATTTCCTTTGGGTACTGCTCTTTGTAGGTGTCTTTGCTTTTTCTATAAGTTGAGGGGCGACCCATTTTGATACCCTCCTTTCGGCAACGGTCTATATACTGATTTCTTCCGCTCTCCATCCTCTCCCTTATGGTTAACCGTTCCATAGACGCTATCTCCAAAAGGATAGTGCAGATAAGGGATGTAATCGGATTTGGTTTGCCGTTTGCGCCCAACGTCTCCAAATTGTAGTTCTTCACATATAGGCTCACTCCGTTTTCAGTAAGGAACTGAATTACCTTTAGAGCCTCCAACGTATTGCGTCCGACCCTGCTTATCTCCAGACATACGACCCTCTTTATCTGATGTGCCTTAACGTATTCGACTAACGATACTATTTCCTCCCTTTCCTCTATTCGTTTTGCACCGCTGACCTTATTGGCGAAGATTTCCGTTACTTCCCATTGACGGCTTTCGCAATAGGCTGACAGTTCGTTTATCTGCCGTTGGTACTCCTGGCGGTCAGTGCTGACCCGTGCTAAAATAACTACCTTATCCATAGCTTTATATATTTTCATCTTTAGATGAAGATATATAACAAAGAAACCCTATCAATTTAAGATAAAACCTTAAAAAGATAGGATTTTCAATTACTTTTATTCCGCTCTACAATGTTAAATTGATATGATGGCGGATTTGATATGATTAGGAGGTCTTTTTCTCCTTTAGGTGGTACTCATCAATCAGTGTTGAAGTGTAGCGTCTCCCTTTTATCTCATATACAGAAACAATGTCGTTTAGGTTGTTGAATATTGAAATATGGGCGGTAAACTTCAATGTACGGACTATCGTTATTTTCTTCACTACTTTTCTAACAATGGCTATCTTATCGTCCAATGTCATTGTGTCCTCATTGAAGTCACCTAAAAATTCGGCTTCAACCATTTGCTGTTGCTTATATACCGTTTCATTGGTAAGTTCCAACAAACGCCGTTCCTTATCGGATAATTGGTCTTTCAGTTTTTCGATCAGTTCCTCCCCTCTTTCATTGGAGAGGTTACCGAAAATCATTCTCTCCTCTACCTTATCCATCTTATCCCTTATTGATTTCATTTCTGTTCTTATGGTGTCAACTTTTTTACCGATAACGGCTAAATCCTTTTGCAGTTGGCGTTTCATTATGGAGGGGTTCATAATGTGCTTTCGATACAGCTTTTTAGCGTATTCCCATAACAGTGGGTCAATTAGTTTTCGTTTTATGGTTAACCCCTTATTATGCGATACGTTATAACTGTCACCATTAGTCCATCCGCTCATCCTTTTTCCGTTTTCACCATCATATAACAATCCTTTTAGGAGGAAACGGTTGTTGTTTTTCTTTTTGGGAGCGCATTTTCTTTTCTTCCTAACCGATTGCACCTTATTGAAAAGTGATTTGGATATGATTTGAGGATATGGAGGAATACCCACATAAAATTCCCTCTCCAACCATCGTAATAGGTTTTGTTGGAGGGTATCGAAAGAGGTATTTGGAAAATGCCCTTCCTCTTTCAGTTCCTTTGCTATATCGGCTATTGTGGTATCGCCTTTTGAATATTGGAGGAAAAAGCGTTCTACTATTTTGGAGGTGATGGGGTCAACGATATAGTATTTCTCCTTATTGATGGCATAACCGAATGGAGGGCGACCGCTGCCGATTTTTCCGATAGAAATATTGTGTCTTCTCCCTCTCATCATACGCACTTTTTTGAGTGCCATTTCACTTTCACAAAAGGAAGAAAAGACGGAAAACATAAGTGAAGTGGATTGTTGCATTTCGCCATTTTCATCCAACAATCTCATATAGGGCTGTAGGATTATCAGTTGGATTTTGCGTTGAATTAGGTAATCCCTAATATTGAAGAGTATAGTTTGGCGACGGCTTAAACGGCTAATCTCATAAAGGTACACCGCATTGATGGAGGGGTCATTGTTGATGTACTCTTTCATTCGGTTTAGTCCGTTTCTTTCTTCTTCACTCAACTTTATAGCCGACTCCTTATCTTCAATAATGATGATGTTGTCATCGGTATAGCCATCTTTTCTAACTTCCTTTAAGACAGCCTCTGTTTGTTGCTCCAACGTCTGATGATTGGAACTTACTCTACTCAAAATGATTGCCTTATTTGTCATATATGGTTTGTTATTTCCTACAGCCATATATCCCAAATAAAGGTCAAAAATTTAGTCCGATACCCAATTTTTTTCACTTCATTTTTTTCAAAAACCATAACCCATTAATGGAGGTAATTTTAGAGGTAAAAGGAGGTATAGGGTAATGGATAAAAGAAAAAATGAGGTATAGTATGAGGTGTAAATTGGAGGTAAAAAAGGCTCTTATACATTCCTTTCTATAATTTCAATGTTCTCTTTTTCATTACCATCTAATCGTCATTAAAAGGTAACACTCCAATATAGAGGAAATGGTAAGGTATTTAGTGGAGAATACCGTTTTAACATAATTTTAACACTTAGAGGAACTAATGCACAAAAGATGTCGCTTATCTATGTGATATAGTGGTGATTATGTGATAAAAGTTGATTGATAGGTAATGAGCGGAGGCATTGCCATTAGTATTTATATATAAAAGAAAAGTCATTTACTATCTCCATATATGACCTAATCGAAAATACTATTCACTAACACAGTGGAAACTAATAAATTAGCTTAAACCGTTTGGAATTAGTACCCATTAACAGAGGATTGCCCATAATATCTATATATAAGTAAACGGCGATTGCCTTTCTTTCGTTATGCCTATTATCGGCATCAATCGCTATACTCCAAACATTATCAATGAGTTATAGAAAGCAAATGTGAAATATATATGATATGGCAGTGATATAGTGGTGGTTATAGGGGTTTATGTTGAATGTAGATAGCAGTAGGGATAATTGCCATTAGATATTAATATATAAAGGAAATTTGAGAGAAATGGACGGTTTCTACCTACATAAATATTTTGTTCCTTTAACTTCTTACTACATACGCTATTATACGACATAATGATATAACAGCCAATATATTAACTATATAACGGTAGCCACCTCCGCCCATTTATAAACTATACTTTTCCTATAGTTTTATTAAAAAGGAAAGGACGAGTCAAATAACTGCGTTTTATAGGTTCATTAATTTTTAGCAACTACTTAGATAGGGGAACGAAAGGGGTGGAGAATTCTTATAAATTGTTAATGGGGGAAGTAAAGTGGTGAGTGGAGTGTTCGGGAAAGGGGAATTATGGGGAGTTTTTAGTAAATTTGTATTATGAAACTTGAGAAAGCATTATATCTTGTGCCCGTTGATATAAGCGGAGCCCCTCTTGAGGATGCCATCCCTGTAGGCAATCTGGCAATAGTGCGCGGACTTCGCCATCTCATTGTGGAGAATGTGCGTACGGCCCGTCGATTTCTGCGTCGGTGGGATCCGGCTTTTGATATAGATGCGGTGACATTCTATGAACTAAACGGCCATACCCGTGCGGAGGATGTGACGGGCTACCTTGATGGATTGCGTCGGGGCGAACCTACGGGAGTGATGAGTGAGGCAGGATGTCCGGCTGTGGCAGATCCGGGGTCGGATGTTGTGGCTATCGCCCAGAGGGAGGGACTGAAAGTGGTGCCGATGGTCGGCCCGTCGAGTATCCTTATGTCGCTTATGGCCTCGGGATTCAACGGACAGGGATTTGCGTTCAACGGCTATCTGCCTATCGGAGAAAACGAGCGTAGACAGGCGTTGCGTGAACTTGAAAATATATGCAGCCGTAAAGGTCAGACCCAGATATTCATTGAGACTCCATATCGAAATAATAAGATGATTAAGTTTCTGGCCGATACGCTCAGGCCGGACACGTTATTATGTGTGGCCTGTGATATCACGGATCCCGAGAAGGAAACAATCCGAACGCGCCGGGCATCGGAATGGAAAAAGAATATGGAGAATTACGACAAGCGGCCTGCGATTTTCCTTATCCATCGGGAAGGAGGTGAGCGCCGATGACAAGAAGACGTAAGATATATCTCGACCATCCCGAACTTCCATTAGAGGATGGTGATGAGGCTTTGCTTGAAGGTCGTCGCAAGCGTGAAGCTGTGATGAAGGAATATAGTGATCTGGAGACTCCGGAAGAGGATACTCCCGGAGATGGAATTGATCGGCGGTTGCGCTATATCAGTTTTGGGTCTGGTTCGAGCGGGAATAGTTGTTATATCGGAAATTCCAAGGGAGGATTCCTTATAGATGCAGGATTGAAAGCTGATCAGGTGGAAGCCGAGCTGGCTTCACATGGCGTAACTATGAAGATGGTGAAAGGTCTTTTGCTCACGCATGATCATTCGGATCATGTGAGATATGCCTATAATATTCTGCGTACCAACCGCCATATGGGTCTTTATTGTACGCCACGCGTACTTAGCGGTCTATTGCGTCGGCATAGCATATCGAAGCGTATTAAGGAATATCATGAGCCTATCTTTAAGGAGATACCCTTCAGGATTATGGATTTTGAGATCACAGCCTTTGATGTTCCTCATGATGGCACGGATAATATGGGTTTCTCAATCGAATGGGAGGGTAAACGGTTTGTGCTTGCCACGGATTTAGGGGCGGTGACCGAGCGTGCGCGATTCTATATGAGTCAGGCTAATTATCTGGTGATTGAGGCAAATTATGATGATGATATGCTTAGATCAGGTCATTATCCGGAATATCTGAAGGCCCGCATCCGCACTGACCGCGGACACATGAGAAATGAAGAAACAGCGGCATTCCTACAGGATATCGTCAATCCCGATCTGAAGAATATATTTCTATGTCATCTCTCTCAGGACAACAATACGCCGGCTAAGGCTTTGAAGGCTGTGAGAGAGGCCTTGGAGGCGAAGGGTGTGAAAGTAGGGGGGGATGAGGACACTCTATCCGATCGTAAGGCGGATGTACAGCTGAGTGTATTGCCTCGGTTTGAAGCTACGCGCTGGTATATGTTCCGATGAAATAAGCCTTCATATAAGAATGGAGAGAGGAGGGGGAGAACCGACAGAGTCGGAACGGAAACTGCTTCGCGCTGATGAAATAAGGCTTCATCTATGAATTACGGCTTCAAAATATATGGAGCTTTAATTATATGGAGCTTTAAATATATGGATGGTTAGTCTTTAAAGATCTGGCTTTCCTGGATTTCAGTTGTTGTGGATAGTAGCCGGGGTATCGCGGATAATAATGCGCATGATGATGCCTTCCCGGCCGTTTGAGGTGAGGGCCGAATGAGTCTCTACGCGCATTTCTCCTCCTTCAATGGGATAGACAATGGCGGAGTTATGATCGTCATGATCCAAGCTCTCATCATTAGCTCCTGAGTCAGGGTCAATGCCGAGGGAGGATATGATGTATGTACGGAGATCGTCGGGGAAGAGGTCTCCAAGATAGAGGTTGCGAATAGCGGCAGTGTGTTCACCCAACACCTCTACTTTCCACACACCTGGCCCCCCCTGAACATCAGTGTAAAGAGGATACCCCTGACCATCAGTCAGGACTCCTTCAAAATTATAGGAGGCCGAATCAAGGGGCTCGTCTTCGCGGAGTGCATCGACAAGACTTCTGAGAGTCATGGCGATGTCGTTATCCGCATGGTATACCGGAATCTCTGGCACAGTATCGGCCGGCATCTCAGATTGGCTCTCAACTGAAACAGTTTTCTCTTTCTTTCCGCAGGATGTAACGACTCCTGCGAGTGCTAATGTTGTAATCAATGTAAGGACAGAAATCCGAAACATATGCATAGGGCAGGGCTAAACCCTGCATAGAAATTTTACGGCAAAATTAATATATGTTTTGATTTTAGCCAAAAAATATTAAAAGATTCGGCACTGATTCCAATAGGAGTCAGTGCCGAATCTTTTAATAGTAGCCGAGATTAATCGGGATGATTGGGGATTATCCTGATTAATCGGGGATTAGTGGGGTTAATCTTGTTTATTTTTTATTTGCGTCGAGGTCGCGGAGGAGTGTGCGGACTGCTGTTTCGAGCTGACGGTCGTAGCCATTGGCTATATCCTCGGGGGAGTTAGCCACCTTCACATCCGGTTCGAGCTGAGAGTTCTCAAGCACTGTCCCCTCCTCGGTGCGGAATGCGCATACCGGAACGCCGAAAAGCATGCGGGGATTCTGAAGATCGATCCAGTTGACACTCGACATTGTGCCGGGAACGGGCATACCTACAAGTTTACCAAGATTCTTCTTCTTATATACCCAGGGTGTGCCGTGAGCATTGGAATAGTTGGCCTCACCGATGATCATGATACTCGGCTTATTCCAACGACGTGACGGCATTTCTGACGATTTCCGCCCATGAATCTCCTGAGTGAGATATTTCTGACCGCTGAACAAGACCTCGATATCCTCATGCAGACGGCCGCCGCCATTCCAACGGGTATCAATCACGATTCCTTCTCGATCCACATATTTGCCGAGAAGATCAGCGTAGACCTTACGGAATGAGGCATCATCCATCGACTGAATATGAACATAGCCAAGACGACCACCCGACAGAGAATCCACCTCATGGGCACGCGCTTTAACCCAACGGTTGTAAAGGAGAGAATTCATTTTGCCTGCCGAGATAGGCAACACCACCTCATCCCATTTCTCTCCTGAGGAGGGACGGGAGAAGCTTACGAGAGTCTTCTTACCGACAACATTGTTCATTGCCGTGGCCCAGTCGGAGTCGGGAGTGATCTCCACTCCGTTGATAGCCGTGACAATATCTCCAGCCTTAACCTTGGATGTGGCGCGGTCGAAAGGCCCTCCGGCCATCACCTCCTCAATCTCCAGACCCCTGGAGGGCTGAGTGAGGTTGAAGATAAGACCAAGGGAAGCGGTCTGGTCGACAGCTGCGCTACCAAAATAGCGAGCCCCGGAATGCGACACATTCAACTCGCCGAGCAACTCGGAGAGGAGATCGGCGAAGTCGTGGTTGTCGGTGATATGGGGCAGGAAGCGACGGTAATTATTCACATAGGCAGTCCAATCCACAGGCATTTCGGGAAGATAGAAACGCTCGCGAGCCTCATTCTCCACGAAATCAAGCATCACTTCACGTTCCTTCGCAGGGTCAATCTTGGCTTTAGTGGAGATCGACACTGACTTAAGATCGCCTCCCTTAGGAGAGAAGCGCTGTACATTGGAACCTATTATGAAAATCTCTCCATCCTTATCAGCCACCATCATAGCGGGCGACCCACCGAGTTTCTTGGCTATGGAGACATCTCCCTTCCGAAGATTCTTTTTCCAAAGATCATAACCCTTCTCTCCCTTAGAAAGGAAATAGAGGGTTTCTCCATCCTTAGAAAGGATATAATCTGCCAGATGAGACGAATTGGGGGTGAGACGCACGATACGATCCATTATACCATCCTTTTCAAGCACGATATCCTTTGATTCGGATTTCTTGCTCTCATCGGATGTGGCAGCCTTGTTCTTCTTGTCTTTACCCTTCTTCCCCTTGGAGTCTTTGGAAGCATCTTTCTTCTCAGCATCTTTCTTCTGCTGTTTCTCCACTTCCTTGAGAAGAGTGTAATCCTCTTCCGAAAGACGGAACTTATCATATGCCTCCTTATTTAGGAAAGCCATCATTACATCTCCCTCGGACCCCCAGGAAGCATGATTGCGCATGCCATATCGTTCGGAGGAGAATATCAGAGCATTGCCATCGGCACTCCAATGGGGCATCTGGTCGAAATATCCGGTCATAGTTACTGGAATGAACTCACCGGTCTTTGTATCCACGATTGAGATATCTCCATAAGGCTCATGCATAGGATTCATCACCTCGATAGCGATCAGACGATTGTCGGGAGCCCATTCCATATTGAAGCCTCCGGAGCGATAGTTGGTGATCGGGGAGGAATCATATTTTTTTACCTCCTTTGATTTCAGGTCCATCACCGTGAGTTTGTTGCGGTCGTAGACGAACGCCATTTTCTTACCGTCGGGTGATAGAACGGGATATCCACGGTCGATGCCATCATCTGCAAACAATGGCTCCTCCTTAATCAGCGTAGCATTTGAGAAGTTAGGATCATCCGCACGCACGATGGAAGCCTTGTAGATATTCGATTTTCCATTGCGTAAAGAGCCGTAATATAGCGTACGGCCGTCGGCACCCCATGAGAGCCCCGTCTCAATAGCAGGAGTGTTGGTAATTTGCTTTACGGAGGGATATTCCGTGGAAGTTACGAATACCTCACCACGGGAGATGTATGCCACCTGTTTACCATCCGGAGAGGGCAAAGCCTCATCGGCAGAACTGATTGCGACATTCTGCACATCGGGGGGAGTGGTTTCGGGCACATTGACTTTTACAGGTACAGGAGCTGCCCCCGGAAGCATTGTATAAAGCTCACCATTGAAAGTGAAAGCCATGCGGTCGTCATCGCCTACACTCAGGAAGCGGACAGGATGATCCTTGAAATCAGTGATTTTCTGCGGTGCGGAGGGAGGATTGGTAAGAGGCATGGCGTAGACATTGAGCGAACCGCCATTTCTTTCGCTAAGGAAATAGAGAGTGGCAGCTCCGGGCGAAACAGCCGGGGATAGGTCTTCGCCTGCATGGTCGGTAAGATTTGTATGCTTACCGGTGGCGGGATCAAAGAGCCATATATCGCGTGTCACCGAAGAAGTGTGATGCTTACGCCAGATATCCTCCATACCTTTCATATCCTCATAGAAGAATTTTCCATCGGGCAATACTGAAAGGTTTAGAGCCGGAGTGGGCAGAATCTGCTTTTGTCCGGACCCATCGATATTTACAGCGTAGAGTTCCGTAAGGCGACCTGAAGGGAAAGCAGGGCTTACGGCCGGATCCTGAATTACGGCAGAGAAATACACCTGCTTTCCGTCAGGAGAGAATGCCTGCGGGGTTTCTGCAGAGGAATTGAATGTGAGCCGGCGTGCCGCACCTCCGGCAGAAGGTATGATATAGAGATCCTTGCCGCCATTGCGATCTGAGGCAAAGGCTATCATGGAGCCATCGGGACTCCATATTGGAGCCGACTCATAAGAGGATTCGGTGGTAAGACGTGTGGCATTACCACCGGAGAAGGGGACGGTGTAAATATCGCCCTGATATGTAAAAGCGATCCGCTTCCCATCGGGAGAGATCTTAACATCGCGAACCCAAAGGGGTTGTATGGCAGAAGCGGAAACGGCCGCCGCCATTAAAGCGGCAGCCGTAAGAAATGATTTACGATTATTCATTTAATTCCGGGAGAATAATTTTGTTGAGGATTCAAATCTGATTGGACAGAGATTCGAATACTATAAGTATTTCAAATTCAGTATTTCCAATATAAAAGGAATCAGGCAGTGACTCTCTCAAGCCATTTCACCATGCCGAGCATAATACCCATCGAGATGAAGCAGACACCGAGGAAAACGGCCCAAGCTACCCAAATCGGGGAATTGTTGTAGATCAGCGGGCCGATCCAAAGAAGCAGGTTACCGAGAGCAGTAGCCCCGAGCCATAGACCCTGGCACAGACCCTGGAGATGCTTGGGAGCAACCTTTGAAACGAACGACAGACCGAGCGGAGAAATGAAAAGTTCGGCCACTGTCATGAAGAAATAGTAAAGGATAAGAACCCACGGACCGGACTTGACAACGGAAGCACCGGCTGTGATCATATCGCGGAACTCTGTGCCGGAAGGATAATTCATCACAATCGAATATACCATCAGGAAGAGGTAACCGATACCTGCGATACCCATACCGAGGGCAATCTTGCGGGGAGTGGAGATTTCCTTACCCTTAGAAGAAAGACGTCCGAAGAACCACATGATCACCGGAGTGAGCACGATAACGAAGAAGGGGTTAACGGCCTGCCATATTTCAGGAGCGATTGTGGATGTATCCACGAAATCGCGAGCGAAGAGTGACATTGATGTACCATTCTGGTGGAAAGAGAACCAGAAGAAGATAGCGATACCGAGCACTGCGAAAAGAGCATACATGCGCTGTTTGATTTCGGTGGCCATGGCAGCTTTCTCGGCCGCAGTGTAAGTGACTGTTTCGTTTTTCTCTTTCTTTGCAGGAGAAGGAAGACCTTTCTTGGTGGCGATGAAGATAAAGAGGGAGATGAGCATGGCAGCCACTGAAGCGATGAATGAATAGTGGATACCGGTGTTGAAGACATCAAGATAGCGTGTGCAGAAAGCCTGAAGATCCTGCATGTTGGCGAGTCCTGCAGCTCCTACTTCAGCAGCGCGGGCGCTAACCATAGCGTAGAGTTCATTGATATTTTCCATGCTCATGGAATCAGTGACGCTGAGCACCTGATGCGCCATTGCGGGGAATGAGGCATCGTAAGTCATGCTGTTGACATCCAGCCACCAGCTACGGAGCATCGGTGCTATGAATGGAGCAATCAGACCACCGATATTTATAAAGACATAGAAAATCTGGAAACCGGAGTCACGCTGTGCTGCATAACGGGGGTCATCGTAAAGCTGGCCGACAATAGCCTGGAGATTGCCCTTGAACAGACCGTTGCCGAAGGCGATGAAGAATAGAGCCACGCATGTCAGAGTAAGCAGCCAGGTGGTATTCTCGTTGGTGGCCAGAATCGGGAAGGCCAGTACCACATATCCCAGGGTCATTATTATCAGACCCCAGATGATGGTCGATTTGTAGTTCTGTGTCTTGTCGGCGATCATACCTCCGACGAGACTTAGCACATAGATACCTGCATAGAAGAAAGAATAGACCAGAGTGGATGTTTCTTCCTTCAAGCCAAATTTAGAGCATAGGAAAAGAACGAGCACGGCGTTCATGATGTAATAGCCGAAGCGTTCTCCCATGTTGCTGAGAGCTGCTGGAATCAGCCCTTTTGGTTGATTCTTGAACATAGGTCAGATTGGTTATGTTAAGTTAAATTATTTTCAGAAAACGTAATCAGGCCTTCTCCTGTTTTGCTTTGTAGGCGAGAGCATAGTTTCTCATCTGCTTCACCATAGCGACCAGACCATTTGAACGGGTGGGAGAGAGGTGGTCGCGCAGACCGATCTTATCAATGAAATAGAGATCGGCATTCAGAATCTCATCGGGTGTATGGTCGGAGAGCACCCGAAGGAGGAGGGCCACGATACCTTTCACGATAAGAGCATCGGAATCTGCCTGGAACTTGAGCTCACCGTCAGCATCCTCCTTTGCATCGATCCATACCCGGCTCTGACATCCTTCGATAAGATTATCGGGAGTCTTGAGAGCATCGGGAAACTCCGGAAGGGTATTCCCGAGGTCGATGATATATTGATAGCGGTCCATCCAGTCGGTGAGACCTTCGAATTCTTCGATTATTTCGTCTTGAGTTTCATTGATAGTCATAGGAATAGAGATTCACAATTCCCCCTCGCAGAAGCTCGGGGCTTAAACAAAAACTAAAATCTATTATTGATAACTAAAATCTATTATTGGTAAAGGTAATAAAATAATTTGGGTTAGCCCAGAATGAGGCCTAAAAAAGAAAGGAGGGATAAAAAATTTGGCGGAACCGAAATAAAGTAGTAACTTTGCAACCACATATCATCGGCCTCCCCTCGGAGGACATGAAGGATCTTTTTTTGACGGGTCTGTGAAAGTGCAGATGCCGGCTTCCGAAAAAGGATTCCTTTATTTTTTATACCATTACCCTAACCTTAGAAGATTGGATATCACATATACTTCTCGGGATGGATGGTGGATGATGAATGATGAATATGAAGCATGTATATACTCATATCAGAAAGGATATACTGTAAAAACACAATAAATAAATTAAAAAAACCATTAATCAACGCTGAATTATGGCAACATATCTCACCCAGGAAGGGTATGATAAGAAAATGGAGGAGCTTGCGGCTCTTGAGGCTCAGCGTCCTGCGATCAAGCAGGCCATCGCCGAGGCACGTGATAAAGGAGATCTCTCCGAGAATGCGGAGTATGATGCAGCCAAGGAGGCTCAGGGAATGCTTGAGATGAAAATCGCCAAGCTTAAGGAACTTGTGGCAAACGCACGTATCATAGATGACAGCAAACTTAATACTGAGGAGGTTCAGCTTCTCAATACGGTGACAATCAAGAATATCGCAAACGGCATGACAATGTCGTATACCATAGTTACGGAAAGCGAGTCAAACCTTCGCGAGCGCAAGATTGCTTCGAACACTCCGATTGCTCAGGCTCTTATGGGTCATAAGGTGGGCGATAAGGTGAAGGTGCAGGCTCCGGCCGGTGTGATTGATTTCGAGATTATAAAGATTGAGATCTGATAATCAGCAGCTGTGAATATCAGGCTTTGAACAGACTGAATTTAGAAGAGCTGAATTATAAGAATCAGGTAAAAGCGTTATCCTAACCATGACAATCTTTTCAAAAATCATAGCCGGAGAGATTCCTTGCTATAAGGTGGCAGAGAATGATAAATTCTTTGCATTCCTGGATATCAATCCAGTGAACTGGGGCCATACCTTGGTAGTTCCTAAGCGAGAGGAGGATTATATTTTCGATCTTAGCGATGAAGAACTGGCTGAAATGATGGTGTTCGCCAAGAAGGTGGCCAAGGCCATGAAGAAGGCGATAGAATGCCGTAAAGTCGGTGTCACAGTATTGGGCCTTGAGGTGCCGCATGCACACATTCACCTCGTTCCGCTTCAGAAAGAAGGAGACATGGATTTCAAGAGCAAGATTTCCAATCCCGATCCGAAACGTATGCAGGAGATAGCTGAGGCTATCGCAGCAAATATTGAAGCGTGAGATCTTGTGATTATTACATCATGACATATTGACATGGTGTTATTCAGATATAAACGCCCTCCGAATTCCGGAATTTCCGGAATTCGGAGGGCGTTTGTTGATGATGCCTTAATCCTTTCGGGTAATCCGGTTGTTGAAGTAATAGAATAGATGTGTTACAGCTCATGGAGTCTAATACAAAATTTAAAGTGAAATAAGAATGGAAAACTTCACATATTGGTCGCCGACGGAATTTATCTTCGGAAAGGAGACCCAAAAGAAGACAGGCGAGACACTCAAGCGATTTGGAGCAAAGAAAGTGATGATCGTGTATGGATCCGACCGCATTGAGCGCGACGGACTCATGAAAGAGATCACCGACTCGATGGAGAAGGAGGGAATAGAATATGTAAAATTCGGAGGAATCCAGCCTAATCCCGTGGCCTCAAGTGTGTATGACGGTATAGCCAAAGCGCAAGAAGAGGGAATTGATTTCCTTTTAGCAGTCGGGGGAGGAAGTCCGATAGATGCTGCTAAGGCTATGGCGCTCGGACTTGCCAACGGTGGTGATTTCTGGGATTTCTATTCCAAAGAGCGCACCCCGGAGGGGGCATATCCGGTAGGTGTGGTTCTGACGATTCCGGCCGCGGGGAGCGAGGGAAGCGGAAACTCGGTGATCACCAATGAAGAGACCCATCAGAAAATATCCGTGCGCTATCCTATGTGTCTGCGTCCGAAGTTTGCTATCATGAATCCTGAGCTGACCATGAGTCTGCCATGGAATCAGACAGCCAATGGCATAGTGGATATGATGGCTCATATCTTCGAGCGTTATTTTTCCAATACTCCGGGAACAGAGCTTGTCGACACCTATTCCGAGGCTATACTTCGCGATATAGCCGACCGTGCGCTTACACTTAGAATAAATCCTGAGGATTATGATGCTCGGGCGGATGTGATGTGGGCCGGAACCCTGGCTCATAACGGCCTCTGCGGAGTGGGCAAGGAGGAAGATTGGGCCTCGCATCGTCTGGAGCATGAGATCTCGGCCTTTTATGATGTGGCTCATGGAGCAGGACTGGCAGTGATTATTCCTGCATGGATGACATTCTGTGCGAGCCGGAATCCTGATAAGTTATGGAGATTCGCGATTAATGTGATGTCTGTGAATCCGGCCGGAAAGACCACTGAGGAAATTATAGATGAAGGTATCCATGAGCTAATGAGCTTTTATCATGACCTGGGCATGACCACCAACCTGAAGACTCTTATCGGATGCGAGCCGGATATCGATAAAATGGTGAAGAGTCTCCATCGCAATATGGGAGATATCTTAGGAGCCTATGTGCCATTGACAATGGACGACTGTAAGGAGATTTATCGTATCGCCTGCGAACAGCCTTAATGAAATATATTCGAGCGGCATTCTCCGGATGAATGCCGCTCATGATCATTCCACCTGTATCTAAACTCAAACTCATTCACTCATTCATTATGTCTAATATTCTATCGCGAGCCAATAATCTACTGCGTAGCGGTAGTTCCGAAAGTGTTCCAGTGGAGCGTGCGGAAATTAAAATTGAAAATCTGATAAAGATATATGAGAAGAGCTTTATCGAAAACTGGGATCTGCCGGCCCTTACGGATTATATATCCGGGCGTACGATAAGTTATGGAGAACTGGCACGCATCATAGCTGAGATACATCTCTTCTATGATACAATCGGACTTAAGCCTGGGTCGAAAGTAGGATTGTGCGGTAAAGATTCTATGGAATGGGTGATTAAATATATGGCCACACTCACCTATGGAGCAGTTGTTGTGCCTATTCTGGCAGAATTCAATCCGGTCGATATCATTCATATCGTAAATCATTCCGGCTCGGAACTTCTATTCATCTCCGACCATATCTGGGAGCATATAGATCCTGAGAAACTGCTTAATGTGAAGGGTGTTCTTACGATAGAGGGCACAAAGGTGTTGCATGAAATGCCCGGCACTGACTTGTCGAATAATATGCGATTGGTCCGCCGTCGTTTTAAGCGTCGCTATCCTGAAGGGTATACCTCTCATGATATCCATTATGTGGATCGGGATAATACCGAGCTTGCTGAGATCAACTATACTTCCGGAACCACCGGCTTCTCGAAGGGAGTGATGCTGACGGGGGAGAATCTCGCCGGGAATATCTGCTTCGGCCTTGATACTGTGTTACATTTCCGTAGTTCACGCGCCTTGGCCTTCCTTCCGTTGGCGCATGCATATGGATGTGCATTCGATATGCTGACTCCATTGGCAGCCGGATCCCATGTCACTCTATTGGGCAAGACCCCCTCACCACGTGTACTCATCAAAGCCCTGGGAGAAGTGAAGCCGAATCTTGTGATTTGTGTGCCACTCATCCTTGAGAAAATCTATAAGAATCAGATCTTACCGATGATCTCAAAAGGGACGATGCGTTGGACATTAGCTGTGCCATTACTCGATTCATATATCTATGCTAAGATCCGTAAGAAGCTTGTGGATGCGTTCGGAGGAGAGTTTGAGGAGGTGATTGTAGGTGGCGCTCCGCTGAATCATGAAGTGGAGGAATTCCTGCATAAGATTAAGTTCCCATTCACAGTAGGATATGGCATGACTGAATGCGGGCCGCTGATTTCCTATACACCCTGGCGTGAATTTATAGTCGGTTCATCCGGGCGTACGCTTCCCACGATGGAGACCAAGATTGACTCTCCCGATCCGGAGAATATACCTGGAGAGATCTGCGTGAAGGGAGTGAATGTGATGAAGGGATATTATAAGAATCCGGAAGCCACTAAAGCTGTATTTGATGCCGAAGGGTGGTTGCATACCGGCGATATGGGTACCCGGAGTGCGGATGGCACGCTCTTCCTCCGTGGACGCTCGAAGACCATGATTCTATCGGCCTCCGGGCAGAATATATATCCGGAGGAGATAGAGGCCAAGCTTAATAACTTCCCCTTTGTGGCGGAGAGTCTGGTGGTGGAACGCGATGGAAAGCTTGCCGCTCTTGTCTATCCTGACTATGATGCCCTCGACCGACTGGGAGTGTCGGTGAATGATATGGATGATACAATGGAAAATATCCGTAAGGAGCTCAATGCCTTAGTGGCGCCCTATGAGCAGATTGCCAAGATCATCCTTATGCCTAATGAATTTGAGAAGACCCCGAAACGCTCAATCAAACGTTTCCTCTATACTCATTAAAATCAAGGAGAAAATTACAGGAATCAGCGATTGATTAACGAGAATCAATAATCTGAATTCCATTGGATACCACAACATCCCCTGCACACGAAGTCGAGTGCAGGGGATGTTGGTTTATCGGGTATAGCCTGGAGAATTACTCGGAAATCAGGAAATGATCGCCTGTCTCCTTTACGATATTCTCATAATACTTCTTATCATATCCCGGGAAAGAGGGATATTCGGGGATTCCATATTCTGTAATCTTGAAGTCGCCTTTCTCATCAGTCTTCTTGGCATTGCCATCCATATATTTTACAAAGAGATATATGGCGAGATCACGATAGGCATCTGTGGCGTCCTTTGCAATCTCAGCTCCTTCTGTATTGACTGCCTTACGATAAGCATCCATATCTCCGGCCTCCACAAGACCTTTTAGGATAGCTTCCTGAAGCGGCCTATCGTTCTGGAACTTATCCTCCAGAGCACCCTGCACCTTACGGATATCGGGAATCATCTGGTCGTAACGGTTATAGGCCTGATTAGCCACCCAGTTGGTCATCCAGAAATTGGCATCCATATCAAATGTGTTGATATCTCCGGGTTTGAGCTGGGAAGGAACCTCAGTCATGCCGCAATAGAACGGCATGTATACGGAAGTATTTGTATCGTCTGTGCCAAACCATAGAACTCCTCCTACAGGGTCGGGGAGCCAATCACGACTCTGGCTAACGAAACTCCAGCCGGTCTGCTGAGTGGCAATTGCACGCTCCATACAATACTTCTTGCCGTCCACTTCATATTCCATCGGACGCCAGCGATAAGGAACATGGTAGGGGCCGGCACCCACATCCTGGGTCATATCGAAAGGAGTGCCCTCGAAATGATCGCGCATGCTCTCCTGCATATCCTTGAGGCTGACTTTCTTCTCCGGAACCACATAGAGAGGCATGGGTTCGTCAGACTTTCCGGCACACCAATCATAATACTTGTCAGTATCGGGGGCAAAGCGTCGGAAATAGCTCCATACGCGTGCATCACAACCGCGACGTGTCGAGGCATCATGATTCTCGTAAGCATCGGCGAAAGAGAAATCCTCATCCTTACCGGAGAAATAGCCACGCTTGCGGGCGAATGAGATCACATCTTTGGAATGGAGCACATTCTTCTTATCCTTCATATCCACCTTTCGGATACGCGGTTCATTGGCATGGCCGGAGATGGCGTTATCGGGAATACGGACAGCAATCCATACAGCCCCCTTCTCAGCGCCCTTACCGATCATTTCCATCACCCATACTTCATTNTTATCAGCGATGGAGAATGATTCGCCGGAAGACGCATAGCCATACTTATTTACGAGGTCGCCCATCAATTCCACTGCCTCACGGGCTGTCTTGCAACGTTCGAGGGCAATCTGAATCAGCGAACCATAATCGATGATGGCCTGACCTGTGGTNTCGACAAGCTCCTTATGACCACCCCATGTGGATTCTCCGATTGCGAGCTGATGTTCATTTATATTACCGACTACATTATAAGTCTCCGAGGGCTGGGGAATTTCACCAAGAGGCTTATTTGTGTCCCATTCCACCACCTTGCGCATCTCCCCTGGGGCATGTTTTGCAGCGGGCGTGTGAGTGAGCATNCCATAGAGATTATGTGAGTCGGCGGCGTAGGTCACCATCACCGAACCATCCGCCGAAGCCTTCTTGCCGGCGATCAGATTTGTGCAGGCGTCAGCCTGACCGGCAAGTGAAAGCGCGGCAAGGGCCGAAGCCAGATATAGGTTGAATCGTTTCATAAGATTTATGATTAGATGCCTGAAATTTATGATTNGATGCCTCCCGAGGGCATTAATGGAAGATTCTCTTGCTGCCTCAATCCCTTTCAGGGCTTGCACGGAACGAGCTTCGCGCTGACCGAGGATGGCCGGCAGAGCCGGGACGGAAACAGCTTCGCGCTGACCGAGGATGGCCGGCAGAGCCGGGACGGAAACAGCTTCGCGCTGACCGAGGCTTTGCTGCCTCAATCCCTTTCAGGGCTTGCACANNNACGAGCTTCGCGCTGACCGAGGGAGGCGAAAAATAGTAATAGACCACAAAGATAATCAAATATATTCTATGTCAAAAGGAAAAAACNGCTATAAGTGCGTTATACTCATAGGCGATAGAATTACAACGGGGATATTCTCCCGNGATTGTGAGGAGAGTTTCATGGTTTGAGTAAAGCCGTNCTCTTCATATAATCAATTTTTAAGCTTTCTCTTCATATAATCATTTTTTAAAGATAGAAATTATAAAAATCCCAAATATGGACAATAACGAAAATATCACGGAAAACACTGAGATAAAGAATGAGACTCCGGTAGGGGAGACAGTTCAGGAAGGTGCTCCGGTCGACATGATCAGTCACGAGGTTGTGGAGGAAGCCACCCAGGCAGCCGAGGAAATGGTCGGAATTAAGGTAGAGTCGATGGAGACTGTGCCCGCTACAGATACTGAAATCATGGTTGATGCCGAAGATACCGGTGCGGAACTTAAGGAGAACGTATCTGAGCAGAAGTCAAAGACATTTGCCGATCTCGGCATAGCNCCCGATCTTTTGAAAGCAATTACGTCACTTGGATTTGAATATCCGATGCCGATTCAGGAGATGGTGATTCCCCATCTTCTCACGGAGCCGGGCGATGTGATCGGCTTGGCTCAGACCGGAACAGGAAAGACCGCAGCCTTCGGCCTTCCTGTGTTACAGCGTGTGGAACCATCCGAACGAGTTCCACAGGCGCTTGTGATCGCACCGACACGTGAACTCTGTCTTCAGATTGCCGGGGATCTTGCCGACTTCTCCCAATATCTTGAGAGCATCAAGATTCTGCCGGTATATGGCGGTTCGAGTATCGAGAGCCAGATCCGTTCGCTTAAGAATGGAGTGCAGGTGATTGTGGCCACTCCGGGACGATTGATCGACCTTATCAAGCGTGGAGTAGTAAAGCTTGAAAAAGTGAATACCGTGATTCTTGATGAGGCTGATGAGATGCTCAACATGGGCTTCCTTGATGATATCGACGAGATTCTCTCTCATGTGCCTGAGCATCGCAAGATGTTGATGTTCTCCGCAACAATGCCGAAGGAGATTGCCGGAATCGCACGCAAATACATGAAGAATCCTGTGGAGTTTGTNGCCGGTAACCGNAATGAGGCTTCCAAGAATGTGCGCCATATTTATTATATGGTGAAGGCTCATGATAAGTATCTNGCATTGAAGCGAGTGGTGGATAACAGCCCTAATATCTATGGCATCATCTTCTGCCGGACCAAGAAAGAGACNCAGGAGATTGCCGACAAGCTGATCAACGACGGNTATAATGCCGACTGTCTGCATGGCGACCTGTCGCAGGCACAGCGAGATCTGGCGATGAAGAAATTCCGCGATCATGTCACTCAGCTGCTTGTGGCTACCGATGTGGCGGCCCGCGGTCTTGATGTCGACGACCTTACACATGTGATCAACTTTGGTCTGCCAGACGATCCGGCAACCTATAATCACCGCAGCGGACGTACGGGACGTGCGAATAAGACCGGTGTGGCCGTGGCCATCATCCATTCCCGCGAGCAGAATAAACTGCGCGAGATTGAGAAGAAGATCGGTAAGACAATGGAATACCGCAAGGTTCCGACTCCGGAGCATATCATCGAGAAGCAATTGTTTAATCTTGCCGACCGTCTGGAGAAAGTGGCCGTTCCTGAGACCGAGATTCAGAAATATCTTCCCGGANTCCGNAAGCGTCTTGAATGGCTTTCGGAGGAAGACCTTCTCAAGCGTGTGCTTTCTTTGGAATTTAACCGTCTGCTTGAATATTACCGCACGATGCCGGCCATTGATCTTAANGCNAGTGCTAAATCAGNCCGNGAGGATCGTGGCCGAGGCGATCGTTCGAAAGGNGAGCGCGTAAAGGGAGATGCCCGCAAGAATAAAGACCGCCGCACAGCCGATGCAGGATTCGAGCGAATGATGGTCGATATAGGCAAGGCCTCCGGCTTCTTCCCCGGCAACCTGATGGAACTTATCAATAAGAATGTTCCGGGCAATAAGCCTGAAATCGGACGAATCGATCTTCTTCCGGAATATACCCTTTTCGATGTCCGCAAGGAAGATGCACGCCGTATTCTCGATGCAATGCGTCACGTGGAATTCTATGGTCAGCCTGTAAGCGTGGAGATTGCCACAGACCGCGACTATGCTGCCGACAGCCGTCGTGGTGGCGGACGTCGTGGTGGCGGGATCCATCGCGGAGGAACTCCCAAATCCGGAAGCCGCTCAAAGTCGAAGAAGGATTCCGGAAAGAAAGACTCAAAGAAAGGCTCTTCAAAAGATAAGAAGCCGAAATATAATGGTAACTACGACGTTTTTATGAATAAATAGTCATAGTGTCTTGACGGAGAAATCTCCTGTAAAGACTGAATTTATAAATAAGCAAATGGAATATCCATATGGATAGACTTAAATATCTCACACTGGCAGTGGCAGCGGCTTCAGGAGTCGCTGCCGCTCCCGTATATGCGCGTTCGCCATATAATGAAAATGTAAAGGTGGAGGAAGTGGAGGCTAAGGTGGCAATGGACACCCTGACCTCGCGTTCCGTGTTTCTTAATCTTCCATTGAAGAATATGGAGATTCTGAGCAGGAGTACACGTCTGGATATGCTCGATTATATTGATATCGACAGCATCTGGAAAGCACCGAATGCAATGGAGGGACTCTCCTACATTACCAAGATTACTCCCGACTATCTTAATCTCCAGCTTACACCGGTGTCCACATTCACCATCAAGGTCTTACGACCGGTAGGCAATCCATTGGCAGCTTGTGTCTATACGATTGGAGCCGAAGGACGCTCGGCCGACAGTCAGATCATGTTTTTCGGAACTGATGTAAAGGAACTCCCGGCTTCACGGTTATTCCGGATGCCTGACCTAAGGGAATTCTTTACCTTCCCGGATAAGAAAACCGAGAAAGAGATACTTCAGCTCGTGCCGTTCCCGACGGTGGAACTGCGGCTTTCGGAAGATTCCCCCGTATTGACTGCACGCCTCACTGTCGGAGAGTATATGTTGCAGGAGGATTACGAGAAAGTGAAGCCATATATGAAGAAAGAGATACGATTCGATTGGAACGGAAAGAAATATACTCTTGTCAAATAGAAGTATATACTTGGTGAAAAGAAATATACACTTGTCAAATAGGACTGTAAACATTAGGCTCCATCCAATAAAAATTCTTAATTTTGCAATATGGAAAGAAAAGTCAGAGTAAGATTCGCGCCGTCGCCTACAGGCCCGCTTCATATAGGAGGCGTGCGTACGGCTCTTTATAATTATCTGTTCGCGCGTAAGCACGGAGGAGATATGATTCTCCGTATTGAAGACACCGACAGCCGCCGGTTTGTGCCGGGTGCGGAGGAGTACATCAATGATTCGCTGTCATGGCTCGGCATCGGTATAGATGAGGGCGTGAAGGAGGGAGGAGCCTATGGTCCCTACAAGCAGAGCGAACGTCGCGATATCTACCGTAAATATACCCGTCAGCTTCTTGATGACGGAAAGGCTTATATTGCATTCGATACCCCCGAGGAACTTGAGGCAGCCCGTCAGGAGATTCCGAACTTCCAGTATGATGCCTCGACACGTGGGCGTATGCGCAATTCTCTTGCCATGGATCCGGAGGAGGTGAAGCGCCTGATGGATGAGGGAGCACAGTATGTGGTCCGTATCAAGATCGAACCGGATCAGGAAGTGGTGGTCAACGACCTTATCCGCGGTGAGGTTAAGGTGAATTCCAATATCCTTGATGATAAGGTGCTCTATAAGAGTACCGATGATCTTCCGACGTATCATCTTGCCAACATAGTCGACGACCATCTGATGGAGGTGAGTCATGTGATCCGTGGAGAGGAATGGCTTCCGTCGGCTCCGCTTCATGTGTTGCTCTACCGCGCATTAGGATGGGAGGATACGATGCCGCAGTTCGTGCATCTCCCATTGCTTCTGAAGCCTGTAGGAAATGGCAAACTTTCCAAACGCGATGGTGATAAACTCGGGTTCCCCGTATTCCCGCTCGAATGGCATGATCCCAAATCAGGCGAGGTCTCTTCCGGATATCGCGAGAAGGGATATCTTCCGGAGGCTGTGGTCAATTTCCTTGCTCTGTTAGGCTGGAATCCGGGAGATGACAGTGAGGTGATGGATATGCCGACCCTCATCGACAAATTCTCCTTCGACCATTGCTCAAAATCAGGAGCAAAGTTTGACTTCAAGAAGGGAATATGGTTCAACCATGAATATCTTATGGCCGCTCCCGATTCCGAACTTGCCGAGCTTTTCAGACCTATTCTCGAAGAGAAGGGCATAAGCGGCTATTCAGATGACTATATCGCCCGGGCTATCGGCATGGTGAAGGGACGCGCCAATCTGATTCCTGATCTTTGGGACCAGGGAGATTTCTTCTTTATTGCGCCGACACAGTATGCTGAAAAGGATGTGAAGAAGCGTTGGAGCGCACAGACTCCGGCCATCATGGAGGAACTCATCGGTGTGCTTGAGGGAATTGAGGATATGAGTTCGGCGAATGCGGAGAAAATTGTGCTCGACTGGATCGCCTCCAAGGGATATCATCTGGGAAATGTGATGAATGCCTTCCGTCTGGCTGTGGTCGGAGCGTGTCGTGGGCCGCATATGTTCGATATTACGGAGCTGATGCCTCGTGAAGAGGTGGTGAAGCGTATTCGCCGTGCTATAGAGACCATTCCGGCTCCCGCGGAATAATCCGGCAGTAACATACCAAACTGCATATTAATCCAAGAAATATCATGAAGGTTTACATATCGGGGAGAATCTCTCCGATGTAAAGATATGAAAATCCAGAAACTAAAGGAACTCCATTCCCGTGGGGCAGCATTGATGCGCCGGGGATTTGAACGCCCGCTCTATACCCTCGGTATCCAAGGATACCGGGGGATTGTGGCTTTAGCGGGGAAAAGAAATCCGAAAGCCGCGAAACTGACCCGGGGACAACAGGAAGTGTGGTCGATTCTGGATGCTAAGATAGATCCGGCATCCCGCTATATCTGGATTCATGCCGCCTCGTTGGGTGAGTTCGAGCAGGGGCGTCCCCTGATTGAACGCCTGAAGGAGGAGCGTCCGGAATATAAGATTCTCCTTACGTTCTTCTCCCCATCGGGATATGAGGTGAGGAAGAATTTTCCGTTGGCCGATTGCGTATGCTATCTACCCTTTGACACCCCATCCAATGTGAGGAGATTTCTGGATAAGGTGAATCCGGAGATGGCCGTCTTCGTGAAATATGAAATATGGCGAAACTATCTTGAGGAATTGCACAATCATCGGATTCCGACATATCTTATATCGGCCGTGTTCCGACCTGATCAGAAATTTTTCCGTAAGAGTTCGGCATGGTACGGGAAATGGCTGCGATGGTTCAGCCGAATCTTTGTACAGGATCGCCGGAGTGCCGAACTTCTGAGGAAGGTGGGTATTGAGGATGCAGTGGTGGCGGGAGACACCCGTTTCGACCGTGTCTCGGCAATCCGCAGCCAGGGGAAGGAGATTCCGGAATTGGAGAGATTCCGAGCCCCACGCGATGGAAAATCTCCAGCCATGACCTTTATGGTCGGAAGCAGTTGGCCGGCAGATGAGGATGTATATGCCGATTGGGTGAAGGGTCATCCGGAGGTGCGCACAGTGATTGCACCGCACGAATTCGATGACGCGCGTCTGCAGGCTCTGAAAGAAAGATTCGGAGAGAAATGTGTGCTCATGAGTGAGGCGAGGAAAGATCCGGCCTTACTCGATACGGCTAATGTGCTTATCATAGACTGTTTCGGACTTCTATCGTCGGCGTATGCCTATTGCGATATGGCCTATGTCGGGGGCGCATTCGGGGCCGGACTGCATAATATCAACGAGGCTGCGGTGTATGATGTGCCGGTGATATATGGGCCGAATAACACAAAATTTATCGAGGCACGGGAGATGGCAGAAGCCGGAGGCGGATATCCGATCAAAGGAAAAAAAGAATTCGAGAAGACAGCCGATGGGATGTTATCCTATCCGGAACAATGCAAAGAGAGCGGGAAACGGGCAGGCGACTATATCCGGTCAAAAATCGGCGCCACCGACATGATTTTTTGCGCACTGTTTGGAGAAAAGTCTTGATAAATTCGGAGTTAATAATTAATTTTGTAAAGTTGCCGGAGGAGGTTTATTTTGATTCCGATAAATAATTGAAACACTGCAATCCAGTGACTTAGCTGAATTAACCATGGCTGCACTATAGTATTAGAAAAAGGAATGAAAGAATCGATAACGATAAATGGACTGACTTTTGAGCCCTATATCCGTCGGGAACAGATAGCGGAGCAGGTGAATCGTCTTGCAGATGAGATACGCAATGATCTGAAGAGCGATAATCCCTTGTTTCTGTGTGTTCTGACCGGAGCATTCGTATTCGGGTCTGATCTGATCAGAGCTCTTGAGATTTCGGGAGCGGAGGTGGCTTTTGTGCGCTATTCAAGCTATGAGGGCACTTCCACCACGGGGAAGGTGAAGCAACTGATGGGCCTGAAGGAGGATATCACTGATCGTGAGGTGGTGATTATCGAAGATATCGTCGACACCGGGATTACGGCAGCCCATATGGTGGAGGACCTTAAGGGGAAGGGTCCGGCTTCAGTGAAATTCGCCACTCTTCTTTATAAGCCTGTGAATAATGTCACAGGGTTCCGTCCCGACTATGTGGCATTTGAGATTGACCCGAAGTTTATAATCGGCTATGGTCTGGATCTCGATGGCAAAGCCCGCAGTCTGAAGGATATCTATATCCTTAGTGAGGAAAGCCGAGTGTGACAGCATGATTGATTGGACCACAGATTGTTTAATAAGAAGTCAATACGTAATAAGAAGTCAATATTAACTTATACCCATGCTTAATATAGTTTTGTTTGGAGCTCCCGGTAGCGGGAAAGGCACGCAGAGCGAACGCCTGATTAATGAATACGGTCTATATCATATTTCGACAGGAGAGGTGCTTCGCGACCATATCCGTCGTAACACCGAACTCGGCCGTATCGCCGATGCCTATATCTCACGAGGCCAGCTTATTCCGGATGATCTGATGATCCGCATCCTTGATGATGTGCTTGATAAGGAAGCTGCCGGAAAGAAGGGTGTGGTATTTGATGGTTTCCCGCGCACGATTCCGCAGGCTGAGGCTCTTAAGGAGCTCCTCAACAAACGCGGTACGGATCTTCACGCCGTGATTGGTCTGGAGGTGCCGGAGGATGAACTCGTGGAGCGCATGATCCAGCGCGGTAAGGCCACAGGGCGCGCCGATGATAATCCGGAGACAATCAAAAATCGTCTGGAGGTGTATCATCATCAGACTTCGCCTCTCCGCGACTATTATACCAATGAGAAGAAATATCTCGGCATCAACGGTCAGGGCGATGTGGAGCGTATCTTTGATGATATTGCCGAAAAGCTTGAGAAAGCCACAGGAGCAAAACGCGGTTGCTAAGAAATAGCCTTAAAAATTACCGGCTACTGACTAAATCATAAGATAAAAGCGTTAAACCATTATGAAAAGATGGTTTAGCGCTTTTTTAATTGTCTCTCTTCTCGGGATTGTCTTGGGAGGATGTAAAGGTCCGAAACTCGCTGATGCTAATGCTCAGTTTGAGAGGGGAGAATTCTATAATGCCTCGCGCACCTATAAGAAGGTCTATAATAAGCTTAATCCCAAGCAAGACCGAGAGTTGCGCGGAGAGGTGGCCTACAAGATGGCCACCTGCTATCGACGGCTGAATATGTTTCCGGCCGCGTCGGCGGCTTATACCAATGCTTTGCGTTACGGCTATCCCGACTCTATGGCCTACTATTGGCTTGGGCGCTCGCTTCAGGCTGAAGGAAAGTATCAGGCGGCTATGGATAATTACGAGATATTCCGTACCTGGCGCCCTGATGATCAGTTGGCAAAGGAGGGACTGCGTGGCTGCCGGCAGGCAATTGCGGCCAAGAATGCCAAGAAGAGCCGATATATCGTGAAGCCAGCCAAGCTCTTTAATTCCAGGCGTGCGGATTTCGCTCCTATGTATCTTGATAAGACCCTCAATACGCTATATTTTACCTCATCTACCGAGAAAGCGACAGGAACACTAAAATCAGAAATCACGGGAACGAAGAAAAGCGATGTCTTTGTAACCACAAAAGATGAACAGGGGAAATGGAAGCGTCCTGAGCTTGTGGAGGGTGGACTGAATACGGAGAATGACGAGGGAATCGTGAGTTTCTCTCCGGATGGTCAGACGATGTATCTCACTGTTGCACGTCGAGCGCCGGATGCTGATACATCAGTGGAGATCTACACCTCGCGACGCAGCGACGCAACATGGAGCGAACCACAGAAATTCGAGATTACAGCTGATACATTGTCGGCCTACGGCCATCCGGCGGTATCCCCGGACGGGACATATCTCTATTTCACATCGGATATGCCCGGTGGATATGGAGGAAAGGATATCTGGCGTATAAATCTTAAGGAGCGTTCCGGATCGCTCGAGAATCTCGGCCCTCAGATCAATACCCCCGGTGATGAGATGTTTCCGTATCTGCGTAGTGATTCACTGCTCTATTTCTCCTCCGATGGACATCCCGGATTCGGAGGGCTTGATATGTTCAAGGCGCGCCTCAACAGCACCGGCGACCGCTGGAGCGTGGATAATGTAGGGCTGCCGCTGAATAGTCAGGGAGATGATTTCGGAATCACATTCGGGGAGGGAGAAGCCGGATTCTTCAGCTCCAACCGAGGCGATGCACGTGGTTACGACCATATCTATAGCTTTGAATATCCGGAGGTGAAGGTTACGATTTCAGGATATGTAATAGATAAGGATGAGGAGCCTGTAGCAAATGCGATTATCCGAATAGTCGGAGACGATGGGTCGAATCAGAAGGAAGTGGCGCGGAGCGACGGAAGCTTCAGGTTTAAGCTTGAGCGGGGTGTGAAATATGTGATGATGGCCGGTGCGAAAGGCTACCTCAACGTGAAGCAGGAATTTGAATCCTCGATGGAAGAGGAGGATGCCGATTATGAGGTCGACTTCATGTTGGCGGCCATATTCAAGCCACAGGTGGTGGAGAATATCTTCTATGATTTCGACAAGGCATCGCTTCGGCCGGAATCCAAGGCCGCGCTCGATGAGATGGCACAGATGTTGCGGGATAATCCGAATGTAACAATCGAGATGGGTGCTCATACCGACCGTAAAGGTACGGATGAATACAATGTAGGATTGTCCAACCGCCGGGCAAAAAGCGTGGTAGACTATCTTGTGGCAGCCGGAATAAGCCCCGACCGTCTGACATGGAAAGGTTACGGAGAGACCGTGCCTAAGAAGGTGACAAAGCGTATCAACAGGGAATATCCGCAGTTTGAGGAGGGAGTGGAGCTCACCGAAGAATATATCAGCACCCTCTCACCTGAAGATCAGGAGGCAGCCGATCAGATCAACCGCCGGACTGAATTTCAGGTCACATCAATCAACTACGACATGTATTGAATAGGCTATTCCACGAAATAATGGCACACCCCGGAAGCTCTAATCTGAACTTCCGGGGTGTGCTTATTTTTGTTTCCGTGATTTGGAGGAATGCTTATTTCACGATAATCTTGCGTGTGGTCTGACCTTTCCGGACGATATAAATTCCGGGAGTGAGACCACCGTTGACGCGGATACCCTGAAGAGTGTAAATTTCCTCTGCTTCATCTTCTGTGATAATCTCATCCACAGCTGATGGAATGTCTCCATGGACATTGATATCGTCGGCGTATGAGAAGTTCATATTGCTCAAACTATGAGCCAACACACCAAGACGGATATGCTTCGAACGATAGGGTGCCAATGAGGCCTTAACCTCTGTCCACTCAGTGGCGTTCGCGGGGGCAGAGATGGTTTCCCAATCGCCATACTCCTTGCTGACCTGAAGTTCGATAGAAGAATTATTGTCAGCGGTCTTCACCCAGATCGATACCTCAGGATTCTCCACCTCTGAAAGATCGATAACAGGAGATATCCAACGTCCCGAGGCATCAGCGGCATAGCCGGTGAAGTGGAGGCATCCGCTGCCGTCGCCTGTATGGTCGTCGGAACGCATCGCCATGCTGAATTGAGAAGACTTACCATTCACAAGTTCCTTGGTCCAGATAGCTGTGGAAGGAGTCACCACACCATCATTGATCGGGAATGATTCAGAGAACGCGCCATGATAGGCCTCACCGGCAATCAGAGTATTTGAAGCTACGGTATTTGCCGCTAAGGGCTCTTCATCGGCATAATGAACGGCAAGACGGTAAGTCACTTCTTTCTGAGTGCCTGTGGTCTCATGGTCAACCACCTTGGATTTCTCTGAGATACCAGCGGAGGTGGTTCCATCGGGATGTGTGATGGTGTAACGCAGATTATCGGTGTTGACATATCCGCCGTTCACACCAGTTTCAGAGGGTTCATCCCAGCTCAGAGTCACTGTTCCATCGAAATTATCCTTGGCAATGAAGCCTGTAGGAGCCAGAGGGGAGTCAGTGCCGATATAGAGTGAGGTCTCGCTAATCTCTCCATCACCGTTTCCATTCACCGCACGCACTGAATAAGTATAATTGCCGGCTGATTCAATCGCAGTATCGGAATAGGTATATACGGAATCCGAATCATTGGTTGTCAAAGTGGCGAGTGATTCTCCATTCCGCTCGATAGCCAACCGGATTGGACGATCGGTCAGCTCCTCTCCGCCGGCAGTGAGAGTGGGGAGTGTGATGGAGAGTTTCGCATTCAAAGCACCCTTCTCACCGGCCTCCGCCTTCACTTCGGGAGCTGCGGGAATCGCAGTGGATTTTCCTTCAGAGATTGAGATGTCATCGACAGTGAATGTGCCCTGACGGGAATCAGTCTTAATCAGGATACCGAGGCGGTAAGTGGCGGTCTCTTCCGGTTTGATAGTGACCGTTACCTCTTTCATGACCGTCGACTTTGTATCTTTTACTTCAATATCGCTCAGGAGGGGAATATTCATCTCTGCGGGAGTGTGGCCCATCGCAACATCCAGAAGATTGACATTAGTTACCTGAGTGCCATAGCAATTAAATTTGAAGTCATAGCTCAATCCCTTTTTCAATTCTACGGGAGGGAGGATGAGCCAGTCGTTCTGAGAGGTTGCCTGCCGGATCTTGGCTGCTTTGAGGCTATAATACCAGGTATTATTATCGTTATTGGCATCAACCGAAGTGTAGAGGTCGAAAGCGGAGGCATCAGTGAAATCCTCTGAATAGGGGAGTTCCAATGAATTTCCGGTAACGATAGAGTTGGATTTGCCGGCTTCACCTGCCATATCGCCGTTTACGGGAATGATCTCATAATAGGTGGATTGTAGTCTTCCTGACAAGACAGGTTCTGAATAAGTGTTTTCCGACCAATTCTCTTCAACTACCACATCTCCCGGCTGACGGATGATCTTATAAGAAATATTTCCTAAGAATCCTTTCCCTTCGAGCCCATCTGCAGGGGTCCATTCCACTTTATTCTTATCTTCTTCGATAGAGAATTTCACTTCGGCAGGCTTTTGGGGAGTTCCATATCCGATGTATGCGGAGATTTCGCTGATTACGCCTGTCCCTTGCGCGTTGGATGCGGAGACACTGAAAGTGTAATCACCACTTTTCTCCACAACTACCGGAGCCTTCACCTCGTCTCCTGCCGCTCCTTTGCCGGAGGCTGCCTGGAGATCACCATTCATTACGGTCCAGTTGATTTCGCCTGTAAGGGGATCTCCGGAGTAGGACTCGGATGGAAGTTTGAAATCAACTGTTCCGCTCAAAGAGGCATCTACAAAAGAAGTGGATATGGCGGATACCACACCCGGAGCATCATCTGCAATTGTCGATGAGGGAATCCAAAGACCCACTACCTCATCACCATTGGGAAACTCACCGATCGATTCCATCTTCATGGTCTCTACATCAATGGCATACATCACAGACTTGGCGGCATTGGCATCGTTTCCGGCCAAAGGCTCATTAGAGAACCAGAAGAGGCGACCATCTCCGGGAACGAATAGACCGCTCTGATCAAACCATGGACGGATCCCGGTGTCGCCCACAATAGTTAGCTGGCCCGTAGCGGTATCGACCTTTACCAGTCGGCCTCCATCGTCGGATCCTTTGCTTGAGCAGGAGGTGATGCCATAGAGATTTCCCTTCCCGTCGAAAGCCATCACAGCCAAAGAGGCCTGCATCACTCCCACGGAGGTCTTGGTATTATTCTCAACATCCCATATCTTTAGAGTCGGAGTCAATGACTTATCATCGGAGTTATAGGTATAGCCGGAGCAATAGACCTTCCCATCGGTGGAATTGAGGGCCGAGGAAGTGGCGGCATGTTCCATAGCAACAGCCACATCATAGCTGATATTGGATCCTTTTTTCGCTTCTCCGGTGGCTACATCTATCACAGTGTAGAAAGCTGAATTTATATAGCCATACTGTAAATCCACATGGCAGGAATATAGCTTTCCATCTTTTACCACGGCATCACCGCCGACATACTGGCGGGGGACAAACACCAGGGGACGGCGTGAGACCGGGGAGGTGATGGAATATTCGTAGAAGCCCTTCACATCCTCGCTTCGGTCGTCGTCGTACATCATGAATCCATTGATGCGCAGATTCTGGATAGAAGGCCCTTTGGCACGTGATACAGCACGGGAGCTGATCTTTCTTCCACCATCTGGAACAGCGTCCTGCCATTCCGAAACCACTTTCAGGCCGGGAAAGGATGAGACCCTCTCTCCCGCGATTCCTTGTGCTGACAACGGGATAGCGGTGGCTATCAGCATACCGGCAGAAAGAAATTTAATTGAACTTTTCATTCTTAGTGAGTTAAGTATTTTATGTATTCCAAATATCCTACTGAAATTATAGGAATTTTGCTTTATCCACCATCTTGAAAATATCATTATCCGATATTAAAGGTAATGTGGAACGTTTCATATGAAGTTTAGACAACTTCTATGGTAACGCAGGAAAAGTAATGTGATATTATGGAGGAGTCACTGACCTATATATAAAAAAACTTAAATAGACCCTAAGAAACCAATTAAAGCCGCACGAGTCAGACATCTGACTCGTGCGGCTTTAATTGGTTTTATGTACGGTAATGGTTTTTAGACTCCATCCAATAAAATCTGTTAACGCAGGGTCGCAACTCAGGGTGCAGGTATGTTCTTGCAGACTCAGGAGCATAGCGGGCTATGTGACTGAGTCAAAAGGACATAGATGCCCCTGAGATGCGGAATAGAGTAATTTTTATAAATTTGAATCGTTAAATATATTAATACTTAATTTCCATGGACTCCAGTCTATCTGAAGAAGTTACCTTTAGACGGCCTCTTTTTGGCTAAATTCCCGAATCTCATCGGTTACAGCCGAAAGGCTGCTCCCTCTGAGATTCAAGAATTTATCTCAAAAAGAGACCGCC
>JAAVFV010000007.1 GCA_014800525.1 Bacteroidales bacterium
CGCAAATCATCGTTCATAGTAATGGCTGGATGGGAGTTAATAAACTCATCATCCATATATTTCAGCGCCCACATAGGAAAGCCCTTCTGTTCAAGAAAGAGCATAGTGATGGCGAAACGTGCATCCTTGAGGCTCGTTACGTCCGAATAACCCTTAAGTTTATCAAGCTTAAGGGTTTTGACAAGAGCCTTACATAGCTTTCCTTCTTCAGGTGTCTGGAACTTGAAGCTTAGCTTGGAAGTTGCCTTTCCATTTTCCCAAACTCTGAAAAGTTCTGTAACGGCCTCCATGAGACGAGCTTGATCAAGTGGTTTGCCGAGAGTATCGAAAATCTTACCCTCCCATCCACGCATAGCAAATGCCATCATTGCTGCAGAGGCAAAGTTACCAGATAGACCATAAGGAGGCTTCACTAAATCATCAAATTTATCAATGAAATTGAAAAGCATTGACTTGTCTGCATACTTGATACGATTTTGCACAAAGTCAAACACCAGTTTGAACGGATGATTGGCAGGTGCATCCGGTTTCCATTGTAAATTATCATCGAGACAATCCTGTATAAGATACTGGATATGATTTCGTGGATTAGCCATAGAGGAAATATCCCCCTTGGTTGTCGCAGACATTACACGCGTAATTATATCCTTGGAAACCTGCGGATTCCAAAATGGTTGAGGAGCCTTATCGCGAAGTATGCTTACAGCATCAGGACCCGCAGGGAAAATGAAAGGAGCAACGAAATCGTTAATCTCCGATGTCATCTTTTTTGCCGAAATAGCCCGTTCTTCACCGTTTACATATATGGTTGCATTTTGGCGCTGTGCTGTAGTTAGCCAGTCTTCAATCATCTCAATGGCATGGTTGCGGTGTACATTAACTTGTTCAATCAAGCCATGTTGTTGCGCCACAGTGTAGTTAGCCATATACTCGATGAAACGAGTATACTCTTTTTCTCCAAATGGAGCGTCAAATACGATGAACGCGATGTCTCGAAGTTCTTTATCACTCTCTTTTGCCGTTAATGAAGCCTCTTGTGCAAATTGACGTAGATGGGCAACCTCTGCATGAGTCTTACCAAAGAGTAGAGCTAGATAGACATTGCTGGTACGAGCATCACGCTTGCTACGTTTGATTGAATCCTTGAGAATAGAATCGTTAGTCGCCTCTGAAAAGAATTCAAATGTGAGCGGGCGTTTTGCTTTTTTTAGGCTTTTTTCAAACGCTTTCTTCGATGTATCTGCGAAACGAAGTATACTCGACACAAATTTGAATTGTTTCGAGTCGTTAGCAAGAGTCTCCTTGAGATTTTCTATCTCTTTTGAAGGAAGAGCTGTGAATTGTACCGAATATATGCCGGTCGGTGTACGCTGTATAATACCTTCATCATTGAACCATTTCAGAACGTCGGGAAGTTCATCTGCGTATTGTGTTCCAGCGAAGAGATTAAAAATATTTTCTTCACTCGGCGTGACTAGGTCGTTATTGTTCTCTCCTGATATGTTATTGAATGCGTTGAGTAGGAGAATACCCTTGAACGCAGCAAAAGCAGCAGCACTATGGTTAGCTACATGCGAGCGATAATTGCTGAAACGTTCGGTAACAGCTCCGTAGTTCGTAACATCATCTTGGAATACTTTTAGGACAAAGTCCCAAAGATAATCAGCTGTGACAGTCAAACGATTATTGAAGGAATCCTCGTTATTGAGAAAATCCTCCATCTGTGTATTCTGGCCAATAAATTCAAATACGCTTCGACTTGATGAACCTACTACAGTAGCGTAGTGCGTAGCAAGATTAGCTGTGGCAGGATGAATAGGAAAGAGATTCAGAAGATCAGACCGAGTTTCTTGTGGGTCGTTGCTTGACCGAGTATATATGTCAAGAAGTTCTCCGTTGAGTGTATAGAAGTAGTTGCGCATAGACTCATGTCTTTCACGATCTATTATCTCGAATTTACGAGACATAATTCGGAAAGCTGATACTGACTCCATGTTGTATTTCATTCGATGGTATCGGCCATCAGTTTGTTTACGCTCCTCGATGCCAAGTTTATCAAAGGCTGAAGGATGGGATATGAGAAAAAGAAACGAGTCGTTTTCTTCATTAGCGAATTTCTGAACGATGGTTTGCAACGCCTTCAGAACCGAAATTCCGAGGGAATCAGCCATTACATCGGTGAACTCATCCCAAATAATTAGCAAACCATTATAGTCATCATTAGTGCGAAGTTGTTCCTGAACTTCGATAAGCCATGAACCTATATTCTCCTGACTTAGTCGGATATTGATGTTAGCACCACGTTGAGCTATGCGAGCTTTCTGGAACGTGCCCATATCCTTGTTGTTCAACTTTGAAATCAGGGCATCGCGTGTAGGGGCAACCGATGACAATTGAGGGAAGCGGCTGATAAGGTCATCCCATATCACTTCGTTCTCTTTAATATGAGTAATTAGTGCCTCGAAATCGGTGTTGACAGGATTGTCAATGCCTCGTTCTTCGAGAGCTTTTACAACAGCGGTTTGAATGACGAGCGGAAGGTCTGTAACATGTGACATATCGCGCAAACCTTCGATTTTAACCGGGAGTAATCGCTTTTCTTGGCGAAGTTTAAATATTTGATCACGAATAACCTTGAACTTGTCATCACCGTACTCCAAGTTCACCCAATGTTCGATGGAATCAACTGGGTCACAAAGTAGGTGGGTGATCACAGCAACGGCATGACTCTTGCCGGTGCCATAAGTACCTTCAATCCAAAATGACTTATGAGAGTCAATGTCGTTGCCCTTTACGGCTCTCAGTACAGTGCGGAGCACTCCATTGAATTGCTCGTTGGGAATGAAGCTCTCCCATTGATTACCTTTTTCTTCTTCGATAGAGTACGCGGCTTTACCTCCACGTTTTTTTATTATGTCATTGTACTTGCTCGCCATTCCAATGATAAATTTTTTAATTTAAGGTTTATAGATGCTTAGACGCTTTGTAATGCTATATACTTCACGGAGATGTATTACTTAGTTAGCATTTCTAAAACTTGGAGTGGTGTTAACTCCGGTTTTAGAGTAATATGGTCAAGCCCCATATTAAGTTCTGCGGTTAACACTCGGTTCGTGTCAGATGATAAAGCACGAAGTTTCTTCGATAGGTCATTTTTAGAAACCCCAAACTCTCGATATACTCCTAACTTTTCCTCTGGCTTATAGAAGTCTGAAACCCTTACCATATCGGTCTCTTTTGCTGCGGCATACTTATATATTGAATAAGCAACCGCTTCAGGTGTAAGGCTATTATAAGTTGTTCTTTTATAACTATTACCTTTTGTATCTGTTGGAGTCAGGATTTCAAATTCTGTTCCGATTGGAGAATATTTGAATACCTGTAGGAGTGCTTGAAGTGCATACGATATTGTGGTAGGCTTGAAAGCTTCATTGAAATAATCGAGAATAAGCAATTCAAGTTCTTTACGCGAAAGAATTGAAGAGGGTGTAATTTCCTGAACTAGCCACTTCATTAGCGGATTGTTATACGCAAGATTAATGTGAATAACTTCCCAAACAAGAGTGTCGTTATCCTCCATAATGCTTTGAAGCAGTTTTCCAAGCTTTGTAAGATTATTCTTTCCATCGATTATTTCAGCGTCTTTCAGCCAAGCCTTAAAGCTGGGGACTTGCTTAACACCAAGCGAATTGTCATCCCAAAATGATTCGGGATTATTCAAGAATTCTTCCACCCAAGCTTCCTGAATTCCAAAGGTACCATAGGGTGAAATCTTTGAGGTTGATTCTAGGTTTCCCATTGTTGTAACTAGTGAGTCTGCAACAATGCATCCGTGCTGATGGTAATCTAAGCACTTTAGGCAATGTATGCATTTAGAATTATCAATAGATATTTCAGGATATGTAGAGAGCGCGCCTGTAGGACATTCGATTTCACAAGCTTCACAATTTATGCAATATGCGGATTTATACAAAACCCTTCGAATATAATACCTAAGACGTATATTGTTATTATCGTGAATTGTAAACTTTATGGATGTATTTGAGTGTTTTTTAACATCAAATGAAAAACTTTGATTTTCAAATTGGATTATACCACTTCCTATACCATTCTTTATGTTTGCGGAAACTCTTCCAAGAACAGGTAACCAATCAAATATCTTCTTTTGTGGGTTTGTGATAATAGCTGAAAATTCGTTGGTGGAATTCTTAATTTTCACAAATGTTGGATTTCCAACATTTGTTCCACTAGAGCGCAACTTCCATTTTCTATCACGCAAGTACTCTCCTGCATTTGGAATTTTTCGTTTTGCAACGATTTCCTCAATTCTAGAAAGGAACGGCGTTAAATTATCGTGATAGACTTTATTTACAATCATATCATCCCATGGCGAGCCAAAAGGACACAAGATACAGCCAACACGGGGTTTTCCAACACGATAAGCTGGATTAATTGGAAGACTATGAAAAAGTAGGTATAAGAATATTTCTGTTGTATTCCAATTTAAAATAGGTCTTGCATTTATTACAAAAGAATGTTTAACGCCTTTACCTATTCTATTGTAGTTACTTCTTCTAGCTGACTCCTCAGCGCGTACACCTTCAAACGCTAATACACGAGCTTGCTTATTGCCTTCGACTTTGAGTGAACGATAAAGCGGAGCGGTTTTCATGACGGAGCAACACCAACGATGAGTATCGGAGGGAGTACCGATTTTGTCCCAATAGTTAAGGACGCTTTCGTGGTTGCGAGTAGTTGTAAAACGTAGGGCCGGAAAACGCTTGCCGTAATATTGTTTTAATTCTTCGTAAAGATCAAGCGACGGAGGTAGTTCGTAACCGGTATCGGAGTATATAACCTCGAATGCAGTGGGAGGAATAGCTCGCGTTACAAGGTCGAGCACAACTTGCGAATCTTTACCGCCACTGAAAGAGGCTATGAATCGGTCTATCTTGGTTGAAAGCAATACTCGTTTACCTTCCTGATTGGCAGTTTCAAGGGGAACGATATCAAAGCTATCGCAGTCTTCTTTTACAACAGCCATCTTCTGTTTGGTCTTCTTTTCAAGTTTTGCAGCAAGAGCTTCATAATCGACCGCGCTGTTTGCCTTAATCATATCATGTGCACGATTTACTCCTGCATATGCGATGTAAGTGTCGCGAATAAACTCAATAGCCTCGCTTTCGATAAGAAACATCTGGTCTGCATTGCGTTCAAGCATAGCATTTACATCTACAGGCTCAAGAGCCATAGGCTTAACCTCAGAGGCAAGAACAACAGTAGGCGAGTCATAGATATTAGCCCCTTTAACCTCGAAAATCATTCGTCCTCGATACCAATACTGTTTGTTGACAGCCCATAAAATAGGAGCATCGGTGTGAGGATACGTAAATCCGAGGTTATCGAGCTTAAGTATGTCAAGTTCTTCATGCCAAACGGGACGTGGCGAAATACCCAAAGTGTCTTTCGTCACTTTGGATGACAGCTTAACGCCGCCTGTTTCTATATCCCATTCAACTTTGAACATATATTATCATTTTGTTGAACATAATAATTCTCTCACATCAACATCTAAGAAGTGAGCTATTTCTTGAAGTTGAGTAACTGAAGGCTGAACTTTGTTGTTACACCAACGAGACACAGTTGTCTCGTTCTTTCCAACTGCTTCACAAAGCCGTTTAGCCGAAACCTGTTTCTCAGCTAAAACAGCCTTAATTCTATTTAATGGTATTGGTTTAACTTCGTTATTCATCCTATTACAACTTCTTGTAAAAATATTACAAAATTACGGAGAAAATTTGGATTGGGCAAGAGGCTGGTCACGAAAACAGTAGCTCTACACGGGGCAAATGTGAGATTTGCCTGGTATAGAGATGACGGTGTAGAGGCTTAGAACTCGAATTCCGGTAATCCTCCTTTCCCTATTTTACAGATGCAGAGTGTGTATGGGATGAACCCTTTGTAGCCTTCGACTTTGATAAAGTCTTCATCGTCGCGCCAGCAGTAGTAGAGGGCGAGGCGGAGAGCGTCTTTGTCGTTGTAGGCTTCGAAGGTCCATTTACCTCGATCGGTGTAACAAGTGTATTTTTTCTTCATATATAAATATAGTTTTGTTATTTAGATAGAGACCATAAGAGTGCGGCAAGAGCAGCGATTATAAACCATACTAATACCGGAAGACAACCTTGGAATTGAGTTCTTTTCAGATTCAGAACCATATAATTATCGAAAATACTTTTATATCCTTTAGGTTTATCACCGTAATAGCGGTTTATAGACATGAGAGATATTCCTTGTCCGGCTTTTTCTTCAACCGCATTCAATCGAGAATCTAATTCTTTCTGATATTTGGTGAAAGTCTCGGAAGAGATGAATTTCTCATCAAGTGATTTACTGAACTTTTCAAAGTCCTGTTTTCCGGCAAAGCGGTCAGACAGAAGTGCATCACGCTGCTGAATCTTATAGTCGCACACGTCAGATACTCTCTGCATGAACTTTTGAATTTCATCGGACTCATTGTAGACGTGTTTGAGCTGTGGAGTCGGAGCGGGTTCCGAGGTCTCCGTAATACTCTCTTTCAGCGACTCAAGCTCTTTGCCAAGGTCTACGAGAGCTGTTTTCAGCGAGGTGATTTCAGCTTGATGAGAGGCTAAAATCTTCTGATAGTAGTCGTTTTTGGTTGCCATAGGGGTTACATTTTGAATTTATATGAGATTGTTTCTTCTTCGATACGGTCATCAATGCGTTCCCAGCTTCTTCTATGATTTCCGACTTCATATTCTCTGTTTGCACTCTGAGCACCCCCGGAGACATTGAGGGAAGAATGAGTCAGTTTCTCGATGTATCGAATGATGGGGATATAAATGATTTTCTTCTCACGGAGGTATTCACGTTGAGGGATTATCGCCCTGTTTTCTTCTATTTTGCCGAAGAGTTTGCTGAGATTACCGTAGGTGTATTTCCCATGCTGACCAAGTTTTGATCCGGAGATACGGAAGTCATTATAGGCGTATGCAAGCCCACGGATTCTACCCGATTTTTCATCAATGCAGAAGGATATTGTGATTCCATTCTGTTCAAGAAGTCTTCCGAAAGTCTCCCAGTCCTTAGAAGATGAGATACAATCATCTGCGAGTTGACGGATACGTAATTTCTCAGCTTCATATTTTCTTAGGCGTTCCGGGTTGATCTTTTGCTGTTTAATATTTCCAAAAGTTAGCCCGTAACGTTGCTTTATCTTCCGACAAGCGGATTCGTTACGTCTTCGTTCGTGACTGTCGGAGATAACCGAGCCATCGTTGGAGATGCGGTTGAAAACGAGATGGCAATGGGGATGAGCCTTGTCGAAATGACGGGCGATTATGTACTGAGTGGTTTCGGGATTAATTTCCATCTCTTTCATCCATTCCTCGGCAATCCTCGACATGAATCGGTCGCCCTCCTCATTGTCAGGGAATCGGTGTATATCTTCCGGAGAGAATGCTATCGAGATGTGCTTCACCGGCTTACTCAGATTGTGAAGTTTTCCGTCGGCATCCGGTATGCGTAGCTGCGACTGGAAACTGTCGGATATGGTATGGTTGTCAATCAGCAGTACTCCGTTTGAGCCAATCACTCTCGCTGATTTCTCTATCACGTTGTTTGCATAGTTTACAATTCCGGAGAAGTCGGAACGTGTGGTTATCTTTGCTATCATTAATTTAAGTTTGAAGTATCATGTTGTTTTAATCTTATTATCCCGATTACTTCGGTAAAATTATCCGAAGATGAGATTTACCTTGGTAACTTTTACCGAAGTTGATGGAATCAAGTTGCCACGGTCGATCTATCTTACTTTCCTGATTATCCCGGTTATAAAGGATATGATTTCCTTAATCTCGGNCTCTCTTACCTCNCCGAGATGNANGGCATGAGTGATTTGGTTAAGATTGTTTCCGATGTTGCGTAACTGAGTTACCGCGGTTATTTCATCCTTGGTAAGAAGTTGTGTGGTTTCCTGGTGCATGGCTGCCCGATAGATATATTCCGCAATCCTCAGACCGCACTCACCGGCGCACGACTTTAGATATATCATATCGACCGGGGTAAATCTTACCATAACTCCTTTAGATTTCTTACTATAGTCAGGCTTCAAGGGGCGTCCACCCTTATTTTTAGAATTAGTCTTCATAATATCACGTTTCAAGCTGCCGGAGGCGGCGCGGCAAGGAGTTTTGAGATACGCAAAACACAACCTTGCCGCTCAATCTCCACCGCCATTCCCATCAGCTCGTTAAAAATTAGAGATTGTAACCTAAGAAAAACTTGTTGAATTGTTGACAGAGAACTCTAAATACTTGCAAATCATAACTTTCTAAATCAACATACTCTCAACACACGAAGAAACAGACTTTAAGGGAAATGAATGAGGAGATACTATACGCCAATATTGGCACTTCTTCCTTTCCCTTTAGTAAATCGNGCNTGTTGAGGTGTTGTTGAAATTCTAATGCCTTAGAGATNANNAGANTNTNACAGAACCTCAACAATTCATCATTTATCAAGGCTTTCCAACATTGATAANGAGACNGTATAGAATCTTCCTGTNTGNGANGATGAGNNATAGCCNCCGGGATCAGAGGGGCTGANNTCCCATCTCTGATATGTCAGAGCATTTGGAGCCGGGGAAAGATGCCANCTCTCCTGAAGGATATATCTTAACTGAGATCGGTCGGCCTTGACNTTATTGTAATTTAGNATCGCGAGCATATCGTTAAGACAGAANCTGATTTCCTTTTGCCNGNTTACCTGCATNATATCTTTNAGTATATCGGCAAACTCAAGTTCCAGACGATTTCGGTTAGAGTAGATGATATGCCGGAGTGCCGGAGTCTCAATATCCTTGGTCGCAAACCACATNCGACTCTGTTGCTTTGTTGCCAGGGTTCGTTGGTTAAGATAACCGAGGAATGCGGGTATCTCAGTCCTCAGGTGTTTNAGAANCTCAGTATCATCCGACTTCAACATTTCAATCTTTCTTACCCANTATCTTATCTCNCCCGGATCAATCAATACGGGNGTTCGCTCATTGTTGGAACACATCACAAACTTAGCGAAGAAGCAGATTTCATCCCGATCCTTACCCTTAGCCTCCGCCTTNTAAGTNTTNGCNGTGCTTAGATTCTTCAATCNCTCNGAATCNTCNCGNCGGGTGAGNAGNGCTTCATCCACCATCACCANCAGTTTACCTGCCCAATCNGAATTGAACTTACTGCGGAAGTCCTCGTTGGTNTTGAAGGTNGCATTATCCTGAAAGATAGATTTCAGGAAATTNANGAAGGTAGTTTTTCCGGTATTTCGNTCAGCCGATACCAAAAGGAGGATAGGAAGTTTCTGNAANGGNCNNAGNTANAGCAANTGGAGATAGTCAAGTCCCANCTCATACTGTTNACNAAAGATATGACGAATGAGTTTTTCNATATGGGGCCATTCTCCTTCCNTGGGCTGATGAGATATGGGTTCGTAGATATTATAAAATCCCTCGACATCCCGTCGATATCCGATATGGACGGGGACAGTACAGAATCCATGATAGGTAGGCACGAATTGCAGATATTCTTTTCCATAATCTGTGGTAATCGCACTCCGTTCCCATCTGAGCCTTTTGATTACAAGCGATCCATCCGGCTGCGGCTGAGTGGCAATTTTATAATAGACAGTACCTACGCGGATATAAGGGAAGTATTCCGGCTTTTCGACCGTTCTTTGTCCCTTCTTATCGTTTCCTCTCATCTCCATATCACCATCCTGATTTAGGTTTGCGACGCATACCGGATTTCATCTCGGCTAATATTTCATCAGTAGTTTTCTGACGCTCGCTTGCATGGCTTTGCTGCCATGCAATGAGTTCGGAGACGCGAAACTCCAGCATCTTCCCGGTCTTGTAATGAGGAAGAATGCCATCGCGCACCATGTGATAGACTGTTGATTTNTTACGNCGNAGGATACTGCACGCCTCGTNGATACCGATAAGNCTGTCATCGGAATGGGTATCAACTTTTGTTGAGAGAGCTTCCTTGACCATGCTCTTCAGCCCCTGCACTTCCGAAATGAGATTNNCTACCATCTTCGGGAGNGNNTCAAAAGATAANTTNTTCTCTTCCATTGCGGANGATTTAAAATGATTATTAAAAACTGCCGCAAAAGTATAGGAAAAGATAATGGTGAGCCAGAGAGTGAATNAGTGACTTGCTGATTNTCAGTCACTCACCGNATATTTAACTAACTATCCCCAGTTTTTCGGCAAGTGGGAAGGGNAGNANNGGTTGATCAGGTTCAACACGGGGTAAGGCACACTTATTATTNTTCTNTCCCATCTTCTTGTATATNGTNTCGACTTCCGAGTTGCGNAGAGGGAATGAGAATTGAGACTTNACNAACTTNGCNAATTNCATCTGNTNNATNTGNAGATGNCGCGATAGATTCCAGCCAAAGTGATATAAATCGATAGAACGAAGTTTNGGAATTTTTCGATCGACAACATTATCANAATAAGGCTGCNCGAGAATTAAGNNTTTNATATTNNANATGAGANNAGACAGTTCTTCCGGNAGCAGGATATTCTGGAAAGTCTCGTAAGCATAGTTGATAACTGNCTGAACTTTCGGATTGTCGATNGGATTAGANTCTTCNTCNTNTNTNGGNNCATTATCANTAGTATCCTTANAGTNNTCTGTGGATANAGATAAAGCGANAGGNGTATGAGANGATTTCGCNGAGANGAGNNGTTCTGATAATAATGGCCAGATGAAAAACNTGGTNCCCAACTCCAANGANAGATACAGAAGGGAAAAGAGAATGGNGAGTGTTAGNATNGCCATTATAACTGATAAATCGGAATATGACTTATCGGCAAGTCCTGAACCAACACTGATACTTTTGGCAAGGATCAGGAGGANGGCGATAATTCGCACGGGTGTAAGATANTGTTTCATATAGTGGATTTTAGAGGGTTAAAAAATCAGGNTGCAAAAGTACAANAAAGGATAGATNAAAAAGAAATGTGCGACAGCTATTTTTGNNGNTTATATGAGATTTTATCTTACACTAATGAAAACGANCGCTTCCACCCTGATTTTAAGGGTAGAAGCGGTCGGTCATATNCACANNNATGTNACACNTANACGTCNCNTGTTCCTAAAAATGAAACGACTACACGTTGTGCTTCNCAGAAAGGTTAAAGGANNACGTTCGTGAAATTATGAGTTATAATCCTAATATTGCGGCGGGCGCGATTCCAAGAATAAGGCAAATGGCGCGAGCTATACGCAAAGTCGGTTCGGCTCTTCCTGAAATATAATCATTTACGCGCGAAGGACTTACCCCTAATTCCTGCGCAAGCTGTTTTTGAGTCATACCTTTTTCTTCGATGGAGAAGCTGATTAGCTCTCCAATCGTAGGTTTCTCAATAGGATAGTGAATTTTCTCGTAAGCTTCAACCACATCTGAAACAATGGTAAGCTCAACGGCGTTCTTGTCGCTTGCAGGAGTCTCATCGGTTACAAGAGGCAATAATTCCTCGATGCGACTGAGTGCATACTCATATTGCTGTTTTGAAATTTCCATATCGTTGCTATTAGATGGTTGAACAATCAATTTTATCATAATCTGCGTGAGTACCAACAAATCGGATGAAGATTCTTCCGATAGTAAACTTTATCACTACGACTAACCGATAGTTGTTGCCTTTTATATTAAAGACATAATGCTGGTTACCGACATAATCTGTAGCTGGGAAATCCTCGCGTATTTCCGACAGATTATGCCATTGCGCTTGCTGAGTAATGTCGTACCATCGCTCTAACGCAATTCTTGAATCTCCGTTTCCGGCTGATTCATAGAACTCTTTGAGTTTTCTATGAGATATTATATGCATAAATTAAAGTCTCTTTGCAAAGTTACTAATATATTTTGAAATACAAAAGATTTAGGGTAAAATATTCTGTATTTCAATAGTTAAACCAACTTGATTCTGTCAACAGTCTCTCGCTTTGTGGAATCCACCAATTTTGCGTATATTTGGGTGGTGGTTACGTTGGCATGGTCAAGCATTTTGCTGACAGTATAGATGTCTGTGCCCGCAGCGAGCTGGAGAGTGGCGAAAGTATCACGGAATCGGTGAAAGGTGATACGCTTGGTGATACCTGCCGCTTTCAGCCATTTCTTAAGAGGAGCCTGCGTCATAGAACGNTTAAATCCCCTGAAAACTATTCCCGTNTTTCTTTCNCCACATAGAGCCANCATCTCNTCACTCAGNGGATGNACCGACTCCTTCTGNGTCTTNTGAATACGGATGAAAGCCGCTAATTTACCATCGGCATCCGGACGAATATCCTCCCAACAGAGTTTAAGAATATCGCTTATTCTCAGACCGGTGAGAATCGAGAATAGTGAGGCTGCCTTCAATACAGGTTTTTCGCATGGAGTTGCCGCCANTCGCTTTACNTCTTCGGCAGTAAGGAANTTCTTCTTCACTTCCTCATATTCAATCTCNTCAATAAAGTCATTNAGATTTTCCTTAAAGAGTCTTTCCTTATAAGCTGCNTTCAGCAATGCACGAAAAGTGGAGAAATANCCGGCAGCTGAATTTTGGGANATATTNAATTTNGGATGTCGCAGTTGCTTTGCNGTTAGCAGATAGTCTCGGAACTTATTGCAAAGATCCACCGTCACCTCCCCGAAAGAACACTTCCCTTTGACGAANTTTTCAAAGTGGCGATANGTGACAGTCCACTTTTCATATTGCTTCTTNGCTTTCTCGCGGAAATATTCAAGGAAATCAGCCTTGGGCTGCTCGCGGTCAATAAAATCNAATTCTTCATTTATCACCGCCTCCTGGCGACGGCAACGGATCACNTCGGCACGCATCATNATNGCATCGTTATACTCCTTCTGGTATTTNCCCTTCGGATTTGCAAATATATAGAANCCCAGTCCCTCNCTTCGNGTCATCTTCATCGTCTTTGGATGACGGATAGGGGGATAATAATCAAGATAGAGGGAGAGTCTGTCGTTTTTGATCGGACGCATACGGAGCGTCACTTTAGAACANGTTGAGGGTAGCATAATATGTCGTNTTAAGTTTAAATTTCTGCAAAACTATATAACTTATTGATAGTGANCCAGAGAGTGAGAAGTCACTTGTATCACTCACCGANTTTTAACTTATCTTGGGGGGCGNAAACAGCGCGTCAAGTGCCTTTCGGTCTATTCTCACATATNTCCCTTCGTATGTGCGCGNAATATTATGAGTNCGGACATAATGCGAAATCTGNTCNCGNGTCATATTATATNNNGCCATAGCTTCAGGCATNGTATANTATTCCGGNTCNANNTCTGNCTCAACNCCCATAGCCTTATCNAACNGNCGNCGCGAATAGAATACCTTNCATTTCTCTTTTCGCTTCCCAATCTTCCGTTCAGACACGAACCNATAGACAGCCTCCTTNGACATATTNAACTTNGCNCANACTTNCTCNACCGAATACCATTCCTCCTCNGCAACTTCCGTGGGCTNNTTATCAGCAAGAGCCTTNTCGATATGCTTCCGGCTCCAGAGNGTNTTTCCTCTGACTANGGTTTTCGGNATNTTNCGNTCNTTNGCCATCTTGAAGAGCCACGAATTNCTGATNCCGAATTTCNCCAAAATCTCNTTCGTNGTNTANAACTCNTCAATGGNTTCTGNNTCCTTCNTCTCCCTCTTGATATATTCAGGANTAGTAAAGAGGGTTTCGACATCTTTTCGTCTGATTCTCGTNCATCCTCTAAATTGACAACATGGGATTTTATTGGCNGTAAGATACCGATACAAAGTCCTTCGAGATACGCCTAATAATATGGCACATTGGGTCGGACTTAGAAACTCGCGTTCAGCGATATCTCCAATCGTCTGATTGTTTGCTATTTGTTGCTGTTCAGCAACATGATGATTCCGTTTCTGCTGTTTGTAGGCGTGTTCAGCACACCGCTTACAGCAGTAGCGTGTAGAGCATTTGCGAGCAATGAATGACTTACCGCAAAACTCACAAATCTTAGTGATTTCGATTGTACTACTCATTGTTATTTCTGTTAAAACTGTGTCATGGCGTGTCAAGGCGTGTCACTGTGTGTCATGTCGTCCACAACCTCCGAAGAGGATTGTCAGAAACCACGAATACGGTACAATCGTGATACAAGAAAGCGTTAAAATCGACCAAAATGCGCAAAAATCGGACATTTTGAGCAATAAAAAACGCCCCTGAAAAGAGGCGTTTTGTGTTATTTGATAGCTAATTATATGATTTTCAATCCGTTTTCTATTTGCCGATACAGAAGCGGGTGAAGATGGAGGCGAGGAGATCGGGGGTGGTGATGGCTCCGGTGATCTGGCCGAGGTGGTGGAGGACTTCACGGAGGTCCTGCGCGATGAAGTCGGCGGAGAGACCATTCTCTAATTGATCCGGAATGCGCTCAAGAAGAGTTCGTGCGGCTGTGAGGGCAGCGTAGTGGCGCGCATTGGTGATGAGAATCTGGCTTTCTGATTCCCGGCCGGAAGCTGTGACAGCCGTAAGTCGATTAATTAATTCTTGCTCTCCTTGACCTGAATCTGCACAAAAGGGTATTATAGAATCTGCACATGATGGGATGATGTCGGGAGTATGGTTATCTCGGATTGAGGGGTTGATAAGGGATTCGGCAATGGTCTGACGGGCTATGGTGAGGGTATCTGGTGAGACGAGGTCGGTCTTATTGAGAAGGAATATTGGGGAGTGTTCAGACGAAAGGTGTGACGATTGCTCACGGATAAGATCTATCTGAGGGGAGAGGGGAGCCGAAAGATCAATCAGCCATATTACTACGGCTGCACGCTTGAGACGCTGGATGGCCCGGTCGATACCGAGTTGTTCGATCGTATCATCGGTGGAGCGAAGTCCGGCTGTATCAATAAACCGGTAGAGGGTGCCCTGAATCTCCACCGTATCTTCAATAATGTCGCGAGTGGTGCCGGGAATGTTGCTGACTATTGCTTTATCATCTTGGAGGAGAAGATTCAACAAGGTGGATTTTCCGGCGTTGGGTTGACCGGCAATTACGACAGGAATACCCTCTTTGAATGCTTTCCCCCGAGAATAAGAATCGGCAAGGCGACCTACTTCGTGGAGAATTTCCATACAGAGATCCACGAGTTTACGGCGGTCGGCAAATTCCACTTCCTCTTCCGAGAAATCAATCTCAAGCTCGAGGAGGGATGCGAATTCTATCAGGCGCTGACGCAAGGAATCGAGCCGGGCAGAGAATACTCCGGAGGTCTGGAGCATTGCCTGGCGATGAGCATTACGCGAAGAAGCCGATATAAGGTCAGCGATTCCTTCAGCCTGAGCGAGATCGATTTTTCCGTTAAGGAATGCACGGCGTGTAAATTCGCCCGGTTCGGCGGGACGTGCTCCTGCATCCACGAGACGATGGAGGATTTCGCGTTGAATCCAGTTAGAACCATGACAAGAGATTTCAACGGTATCCTCGCCTGTGAAAGAAGCCGGATTACGGAATAGGGAAATCAACACTTCATCAAGGGGTTGACCATCATCGGCTAAAATCTTACCGAAAGCCACGGAATTAGGAGCCATCTTCTCAAGATTGCGACCCTTCCATATTTTAGAAACGACATTTATAGCCTCTGGTCCTGAGATACGGATAACAGCGATTCCCCCTATACCCGGAGGAGTGGAGATGGCAGCGATAGTATCGGGATTGATGGGAGATATCAGCGATGGTTCCATAATTTATAAGAAGCAGTTGATTCAATTTTATTCTGTAGGTTTTTAGGCATTGATGAGAAGAAATCATATCCGGTCAGCTCTTCGACCTCATCAATGGTGAGGGCATACTGTTCCATATTTCCGGGAGCATTTGAATTTGGATAAACAAAAGCGATTCCCCGGGGCTGATCTGCAAAAGGCGCTGCTATTACCTTAAAGAAAGCATCCGGGACAGCAACACCCATCTCTCCGATAGTCTTGACATTTTTCGACTCGAAAATCGGACCCGATATAATCAGGATGGCCGAATCCCGTCGGGCCCAGTTGCGCGATTTATTCTCGAGAGTGTTCCAGGCTCCCGCATTCAGTTCATGCTTTTGGGGACACATATTGGTCAAGGAAAAGCAATCGGTCATGGCTTGAGCACTCCACTTCTGATCGGCCGCCGGACACATATGGCCCCGATCATAGTTGGAACGCGAATAATCCTTAGTGGTAGGGCATCCGGGTACTTCAGTATCCTGCCAGAACTGATTGTTGCGTGTCTGACTCCCTTGAGTCTCCTCTCCCAATAATTCCCAACCGACCCAGTTGGGACAATGAGTCTCCGGATTAAAAGAGAGGGTGAATCCTTCATAATCCTTTAAGACAGAAGGAAGATTATCCGGAATCTTCACCGTTAGCCACTTCTCACCATTGGCAGAGGTCTTATTGCCGGTATTTTTCGGCGAATTGCGCTTTGAATCTTTACCGGAATCTTTTTTCATTGAAGACTCCACATCAAACGGTCCTGTAGGAGACTCTGATGATTCGATGGAGGAATCAGAATCTGAATCTGACTTGCTCAGACCATAGGCTCCGTATGCGATGCATACAGCTGCGATTATAAGTATGATAATTATTGATTTCTTCATAAGTATACAAAGTTAATTCTTTTTGGAGAAAGAAGTGTATCCCGACACTTGTAAATTACGACTTCAATGCCTCAAAAGAAATTATTACGGTTAAGGAATAGAAATAATTGTGGGAGTGGAGAATAATAGCTAAATTTGCGGATAGACCGGAGAGTAACTGCATCCAACTTACATCCCGGAATAAAAACAAAGGCAGATGAGCAAAAAAAGAATCTTCCTTACGGGGGCTACAGGCGTAATGGGCTCGAAGGGATTGGAGGAACTGCTGAAATATCCAGAAGAATATGATGTTACCATTCTGGTGCGTGATAATGCGCATACAAGAAAGGCACTCAAACCATTGGCACAAGAAATCGCGAGCGGGCGTATCCATGTGATTACGGGAGATCTTTGCGATAAAGATAGTGTGGCGAAGGGAGTGGCTCACGCCGATATCATACTTCATGTAGGGGGAATGGTCTCTCCATATGCCGACTGGTATCCGGAGGAGACTATCCAGACCAATATAGGGGCCATGCGCAATATTATTGAGGCGGCCAAGAATAGGCCCGATCCTCCGGCAGTGGTCTACATAGGATCAGTGGCACAATACGGCCATAGGGATGTTCCTAATCATTGGGGTGGAGCAGGCGACCCTCTTAGTCCGGCTTATTATGACGCATATGCCTATTCGAAAACAGAAGCCGAACGCCTCCTTGCCGATTCGGATCTCCCGAAGTGGGTGAGTCTGCGCCAGACAGGGATTCTTCATTCCGGATTGCTTAAGAAAGCCAATGACCCGATAGCTTTTCATGTTCCGATTGAAGGTGTGCTGGAATGGGTCACGGCTGAAGACAGCGGGCGCCTATTGGAGCGTGTTTGTCGTGATACGGTGCCTGAGTCATTCTGGAGAAAATTTTATAACATAGGAGGTGGAGCACCATATCGGATGACCAACTATGAATTCGAATCCCGACTACTTAAAGCAATGCGATGTCCTGCTCCGGAAAAGATATTCGATGCAAGATGGTTTGCGTTACGTAATTTTCATGGATTTTGGTTCAGCGATTCAGATAAACTCGAATCCATCCTGCATTTCAGGAGCGGAACGTCTCCCGACGCCTACTTTAAGCAGATGAAAAGTGAGATGCCATGGTATTACGGATTGGCTCCGCTTGCTCCGGCATGGGCTTTGAAAATGGGTATGAAAAGAGTGGCGAATACTCCCGGATTGGGTCCGATGTGGGGGATAAAAAACTGGAAAGAGGGGAGAATCACAGCATATTTCGGAAGTCTTGACCGATGGAAAAAGCTCAAAGGATGGGAATCATTCAATCTAAAGCGTCCTGCAGATACTCCACCGCAAAAATCTTCAACCCCTCAATATACGGCAGGCTCCATAGCAGCCATATGTTCGCGTCGGGGAATGCAGAGTATCCCTCAGGAATTTTTAGAAGGGGAAACTAAGATGGGAATGGAAGGGGAAATAGCTCCCGATCAGATGCTGACCCTCATTTGCAGACATGGCCATTCATTCCGAATGAAAGCCCGCACCTTAATTGAAGGGGGACACTGGTGTCCGGAATGTATGAAAGAGCGGGTGCGTCTTGGAGAAGAATAACAATACAACAGAAGTTATCTAAACTTATTTTTTATTAACAATTGCGAGAGATTTTTGAGCTGATTTAGTCACTCGAAGAGGTAGCAACCTTTCGGTTGGTACCGATGAGAGGGGCGAAAGCAGCCGAAAAGATCCGCAAGGGTTAATAAAAGAATGTAAGGATAGCTTCGTTTAACATTCGTAAATAAGTTTAGATAACTTCACTATATACCACGAAAAAAAATGACAGTAACAGATCGTTTTCTCGACTTTGTAAAATATGATACACAGAGCGATGAATTGACCAATCTGACCCCCTCCACACCGGGACAGATGAAATTCGCTCGATTCCTCAAGAGTGTAGTGGAAGGAATGGGGCTTCATGATGTGGAGCTAGATGATAACGGATATCTTTATGCCACACTTCCCGCCACAACTGATAAAGATATCCCTACCATCGGGTTTATCGCCCATATGGATACCAGTCCGGATATGTCGGGGCGTCATGTAAATCCCCGTATTGTGGAGAAATATCAGGGTGGCGATATAGTTCTCAACGAGGAGGAGAAAATAATCCTTTCCCCGACTCAATTTCCGGAACTCAACCACTATGTGGGCCAGGATCTGATAGTGACCGACGGCACAACCCTCCTCGGAGCCGATGATAAAGCAGGAATCGCGGAGATCCTGACTGCTGTCGATTATCTCCAGCGTCACCCTGAAATCAAGCACGGCAAGATCCGGATTGGTTTTAATCCGGATGAAGAGATCGGACTGGGAGCTCATAAATTTGATGTAGAGAAATTTGGGTGTGCATTCGCATACACTATGGATGGCGGGGCACTCGGAGAACTCGAATATGAGAACTTCAATGCCGCCTCCGCCAAGATTACAATCAAGGGACGCAACGTACATCCCGGATATGCACGTAACAAGATGGTGAACTCAATCCGTGTTGCCGGAAACTTCATGTCGATGCTTCCCCGCTCAGAGACTCCGGAGCATACCGAAGGCTATGAAGGTTTCTACCATCTGGTCGGCATTAACGGGACAGTAGAGGAAACCACACTTCACTATATCATCCGAGATCATGACCGTGATCGTTTCGAACGCCGTAAACGCGAGATTGCACACCTCGTGAACAAACTTAATAATGAATATCATGGTTGCTGCACACTCGAGCTCAAGGACCAGTATTACAACATGCGTGAGAAGATCGAGCCGGTGATGTATGTGATTGATATCGCGGAGGAAGCAATGCGTGAAGCAGGAGTTACACCCAAGGTGCAGCCGATCCGTGGGGGCACCGACGGAGCACAGCTCTCGTTCAAGGGCCTTCCATGTCCGAATATCTTCGCCGGAGGTGAAAACTTCCATGGTCGCTATGAATATGTATCCATTCAGTCAATGGAGAAGGCTACGGATGTGATCGTCAACATTGCTAAGATCGTAGCCGAGAAGGATTTTTAAGACTCACGCAGCCCGAACTATCGGACTATAAACTCATTTCGCTTGAGAAATGCAGGAAAAAGAAATGATCATCATTACAGGGCCGACTGCCTCAGGGAAGTCGGCCCTGGCTATTGAAACCGCTATAAGGCTGGATACGGAGATAATCTCCGCCGACAGTCGTCAGATGTATGCCGGAATTCCAATAGTTACAGCGCAGCCCACAGCTGAAGAACTGGCTGCAGTGGCTCATCATTTCATTGGCCAACTTCCCTTGACGGCATATTACAGTGCTGCAATCTATGAAGAGGAGGCAATGCGAAAGGCCATGGAAATAATGGAGGAGCGGCAAAGTGTGGTGGTGTGCGGGGGCTCGATGCTATATATCGATGCCCTGTGCCATGGTATTGACCAGCTGCCGACCGTGCCCGAAGACATACGGGCCGGCCTGATGGAGGAGCATTCCGAAAAAGGGGACGTATGGCTTCTGGCGGAGCTTGAGCGCCTTGATCCGGACTATTACCGGCAAGTAGATCTGAAGAATATCAAGCGTGTATTTCATGCCGTGGAGATTATCCGCGCTGCCGGGAGGAGCTATACGTCAATGCGGACCGGCCGAAGAAAGACAAGACCTTTCAAGATCAGGAAATATATATTGGAAATGCCGCGCGAGGAGCTCTTCGACAGAATAAATCGTCGAGTGGAAGCAATGATCTGCATGGGGCTCGAAGAAGAGGCACGCCGTGTCTATCCACAGCGTGCCTTAAACTCATTGAATACAGTAGGACTAAAAGAAATGTTTGCCTGGTTCGACGGTGATATGGACCGCACCACGGCAATTGAGAGAATTAAGAAGAATACCCGTGTCTATGCCAAGAAGCAGATCACATGGTGGCAGCGTGACAGAGAGATCATTCCTCTGAATTCGACCTCCGCACTTGCGACAATACTGCGTGGGAATTAGATTCCTTGTGATTCATAGGATTAGGGTTTTCCTTTTTATGCTTCTTCATCTTGACTTTCATTTTATCAAACCCCTTGCCATAGACACCATTCACGGCCCCTTGAGTGATAAAAGCATCCTCATCAATGCTCTTGATGATGCGGAAGATAGTGACTGATTCAATCTTGCGACACCATACCAGGAGGATTTTTACATCCTGTTTGGTATACCATCCCTGCCCATCGAGCACCGTTACACCGCGGTGAGCCTCCTGATTGACACGATCAGCAATTTCCACCCATTTAGGGGAGAAGATAATGAATTGAGTGGCCTGACGGTTGGTATTAATCAGCATGTCAGTGACATAAGACACAATCCATGTCACCATGAAACCATATACCATCGTCGGAATTCGAGCCTCAATGCGAGCATTGAACGGCCCGTCGAAAGGCAGGAAAATAGAAGAAGATACGATGAACATATCCATGAAAATCATCGTTCGGCCTATGCTCACATTGCTCACCTTTGATACCATAGCCGCCACGATATCCGTGCCACCTGAAGAACCATTATGTATAAATGTCGTTCCGATGCCCACACCGCAGAGGATAGCACCGAGCACCACGCTCATCACCTCATCAGGCACCAGCGGATGGCCGAGGCTCATAAAGAAATTCTCGAAAACACCGATGCTTAATGAAACAATAGAGACTCCAAATACGGTGCGGAGCACAAACGTGCGCCCTACAATCCGATAAGCGAAACAAAGCAGGAGGATGTTGAGCACAAAAGAAGTCACACCGACAGAGATGGCACCATTAGTAAGGAAATACACCAGAGTACCGATACCGGCCATACCTCCGATTACCACCTCATGAGGGAGGATGAAAGCCGAGAAACCAATTGCATAAAGCATAAGACCAAGGATAATGAAGATATAATCCTTGGAAGAGGTCATTAGATTGTTGGTTTTGAATTTCATAATGTATGTATGAAAACGCTCCATATTGTCCGGGGGAGAAGGATTACAGAGCAGTATAAAGACAAGAATAGGGAATAAGGAGCCATACACCGATTCGGTGCATGACGTGGAATCTATCGCAAATTTAGGTAAAAATTTCCGATATAGGGGATAATTTGGTAATTTTGCCTTAAAATATCTATTATGAAACGAATCCTCCTTACCCTTCTTCTCTCCGCAAGCGCCTGGTTATCAGTCGGAGCAGTAGATTTTATGGATACGAATCCATGTGAAAATCTCTTTCGACTCGGAGTAAGAATGGGGGTGAACACCACCAACCGCACGGTGGATGTAGTGGGTTATAACCGCCAGAACTGGGGTACAGGTTTTGATGCCGGCATAGTGGCTGATCTCAATATCCGGGAATATATCGCAATCCAACCCGGGGTGTTCTTTCAGTCGCGGAGCGGAAGCTATACATTTATTTCCCGATCTAATCAGATCTCATCCCCGGATCATTATCTTATTCAGGCCGGCCATCACAGATCTTATAATGTAAGTATTCCGGTGATGGTATCCATGCGGTTCAATCTCTCGGAAACACTCCGATGGCAAGTAGAGGCCGGGCCCTACCTCTCAGTAGTTATGGGATCTAAATATTGGAATGATGAACTTCTCAGCACAGGGGAGAAACTCGAATATAAACCATATTTTACCCAGAAACCTGCAACCCTCGACTTCGGACTTAAATTCGGAACCGGTATGGAGATAGCCGATCATTACTATCTCGGAGTTCATTACATGGCCGGATTGACCAAAGCCTATAAGAATGGATGGGTGGAGGATAACTTCCTGCAAGTGTTCGGAGGACATACTAAGGGCTGGACTTTCACCATCGGTTATAACTTCTAAAGCCAAGACTTTACAGGGCAATAAATTAATAAGTAGCTACTAAAAATTAATCGATATATGTTTACAAAGTAGTTGAAAAATCTTGAACGATAAAACTTGTTCTTTTCGGCATCTTAGCCCTTGTCGTTCAGTCGCATAGCCCGCTATGCTCCTTCTCTCCGCGGACTAATCTGCTCGAAAATAACTTCGTTTTACCTGTTCATTAATTCTTGGCAGCTACTTATAAATTAGAAAAATGGAAAATAATACACAATCAGAAATTATCTCAGCAGAGAATCCGGAAAAGAAAAAGATAGTGCTTAGTGGTATTCGTGCCACAGGAAATCTTCACTTAGGCAACTATTACGGAGCGCTCAGCAAATTTGTCAAGATGCAGGACGACTACGACTGTCGATACTTTGTAGCCGACCTCCATGCACTCACCACTCATCCCGACCCCAAGATGCTTCATGAGAATGTGAAGGATATATTAGCGGAATATCTTGCCGCCGGGCTTGATCCGGATAAAAACACTATCTATGTGCAGAGCGATGTGCCCGAAATCTCGGAGATGTATCTTCTCATGAATATGCATGTCGGTATCGGCGAACTCATGCGTACAGCTTCATTCAAGGATAAGGCGCGTAAAGCCCTTGGTCTTCACTCTGACGGGGATGAGATTGAGAAAGAGATCATCGGCAATCAGACCAACCAGCGTGTAAATGCCGGCCTGCTCACATATCCCACCCTCATGGCCGTGGATATCCTCATCCATCATGCTGATCTTGTTCCGGTGGGCAAGGATCAGGAACAGCATCTTGAATTGACACGTCGCTTCGCGCGTCGGTTTAATTCTTTTTATAAGACTCCCTACTTTTCTGAGCCCTATAACTTCAACTTCGGAGGGCAGGCCGTGAAAGTTCCCGGACTCGATGGCTCCGGAAAGATGGGCAAGAGCGAGGGCAACTGTATTTATCTGATAGATGATGAGAAGACGTTGCGCAAGAAAGTGATGCGTGCCGTAACGGATGAAGGGCCGAAAGAACCGAATTCTCCGGTGAGTGAACCGATAGCCAATCTCTTCACACTAATGGAGCTTGTGTCAGAACCATCCACACTCGAGCACTTCAAGAATGCCTACGCAGATTGTTCCATTCGCTATGGCGACCTCAAGAAGCAGCTCGCAGAAGATATCCTGAAGACAACACTCCCTATCCGCGAACGTATTCTCGATATCCGCAACGATAATGCATATATTTCAAGAGTGGTAAGAGAAGGAGCAGAGAAAGCACGGGACACAGCAGCTAAGACCCTCGCCGACGTGCGCGAGATAATGGGTATCAAGAGATTCTGATGGTTCTTAACTGGATCTGGATAGCCTTCTTTGCCATAGCCTTCCTGATGGCATTGGGGCGGACAATATTTACCGGCGACCTGGGAGTATGGAGCGATATCATGAATGCCTCCTTCTCCCAGGCCTCCTTTGCATTTGAGATATCCCTGGGTCTGACTGGTGTGCTTACCCTCTGGATGGGAATCATGAAGATAGGAGAGAGGGGAGGAGTGATAGAATTCTTCGGTCGCCTTATCAGCCCGTTTTTCTCCAGGCTGTTTCCCGGAATTCCGAAAGGAGATCCGGCCATGGGAGCCATCTTCATGAATATCTCAGCCAATATGCTTGGTCTTGATAACGCCGCCACCCCGATGGGGCTGCGCGCCATGCAGGAGATGCAGCGGCTCAATGAGAAGAAAGATACGGCTACGGACGCAATGATTATGTTTCTGGTGCTTAACAGCTCCGGACTCTGTCTGATTCCGATAAGCATCATGATGTATCGGGCTCAAGGGGGCGCCACGAATCCGACGGATATCTTCATTCCGATACTGATAGCTACGGCCGTCGCCACACTCGTAGGCCTTGTGGCTCTTTGCCTGAAGCAGCGCATAAGGATGGATGGAGTGATCTGGTCATGGTTGGGAGGAATTGCTCTCTTCGTAGGCGGAGTCACATGGTTTTTCAGTCGGTTGCCTGCGGATAAAGTAGAGGTTTATAGCACATTTGGCGCGAATTTCATACTCTTCTGCGTGATAATAGCCTTTATTTGTGCCGGTATAAAAAGAAAACTAAGGGTTTACGACGTTTTTATAGAAGGAGCGAAAGATGGATTCAAAACTGCCGTAATGATCATTCCCTATCTTGTGGCCATTCTTGTAGGAATCGGAATGTTCCGGGCCTCAGGTGCACTTGACCTGTTTACAGGATGGGTGGAGACACTTGTAGGCTGGTTAGGGTTCGACACCCGCTGGGTCGGAGCATTACCCACAATGCTCATGAAGCCATTGAGCGGAAGCGGAAGTTGTGCAATGATGCTCGATGTGATGAAGACCCATGGAGCGGATGCCTTCGTGAGTAAATTAGCGGCCGCAGTGAGAGGTAGCACTGATACAACGTTCTATATTCTTGCCGTTTACTTCGGCTCTGTAGGAGTATCGAAGACCCGGTATGCGGCAGGATACGCCTTGTTGGCCGACTTCACGGGAGCCGTGGCAGCAGTGGTGGTGGCCTACTTCTTCTTCGGATAGACGATTCAATCCATAGACTCCGTCTGAATAATATAAGGCGGTCGGTAACAGCCGTAACACATAAAGCGGGTTGCTACCGGCCGCTTTTACCTAGAAGTTTAGACAACTTCCTAAAAAAGAAAAGAAATGTCGAAAGCACAACTTAAAAAAGCCTTAGGAAAGATGGAGGCGCCGGCGCTGGCCGATATGTTGATCGAACTCTATGAAGCTCGTCCCGAAGCAAAGGAATATCTTGAATATTGGCTGAAGCCGGATGCCGAGGCTGAACTGGAGAAATACAAAGTGAAAATCCATAGATTATTTTTCACCACCTCAGGACGACCACGCAAACGGCCTACCATCACATCAATACGCCAGATAGTAAAATTCTTTGAAACCATCTGTTATGACCCCGAATTGACAGCCCAGCTCTATCTCTATATCTGTTCGGTGGATATAGAATGGCTCAGGAGTCGCAGAAACCCGTTGGTGGGGAGCAAATCTACGCGCAACTGGATAGATACTGCACGCCTATATATAGAAAATGCGGGTTTGGAAGATCGGTTTGGAATCAAGCTGGATAATCTTACCGAAACTCTTGATGAGATTGAGCGTCATGCGCGCGAGATTCATCCTGTCGGCTCCGGCTGGAGACGATGGCGCAGATAATAGCAATAGCCAGAAATCGGTAGGGTCGTGTCTAGGAGTGATATGTCGGAAAATTGTGTTGTCAAACATATTCCTACATAAGACTGAAATCGAAAAAAAATTCTAATTTTACAATCGAAAACAAGGAACCTCTTTTCCTCACGATTATCAGGGTTCTTTCCTTTGAATAATCACAGACCTCTCCTTCGATTGAGACTCTCCATTGGGTAATAATTTTAAATTGAGAAAATCCGATTTCCGCGGGACACCGTGGGAAACACAGATACCAGAATCCTTAAATAATCTACTATATCATGAAAATCGGAATTCCAAAAGAAATTAAGAACAACGAAAACCGCGTAGGCGCCACCCCTGCCGGAGTGAAGGAACTCGTAGCACATGGTCACGACCTCTATGTGCAGCACACAGCCGGAGAAGGTAGTGGCTTCTCAGATGAGGAATATGCAGCAGCAGGCGCAACAATCCTTCCTACGATTGAGGATGTATACAGCACAGCTGATATGATCATCAAGGTAAAGGAGCCTATCGAACCCGAATATAAGCTCATCAAGAAAGGTCAGGTGCTGTTCACATATTTCCACTTCGCCTCAGATCGCGCACTCTTGGATGCAATGTTGGAGAACGGCTCAATCTGTATCGCTTATGAGACAGTGACCGACCGTGACCATCGTCTTCCGCTGCTCATTCCGATGAGCGAGGTTGCCGGCAGAATGTCAATTCAGGAGGGTGCCCGCTTCCTTGAGAAACCACAGGGCGGACGTGGTGTGCTTCTCGGAGGTGTACCGGGAGTAAAGCCTGCAAAAGTGCTCGTACTCGGAGCCGGTGTGGTAGGTCGCAATGCAGCCTTGATGGCAGCAGGCCTCGGAGCCGATGTCACAATCACAGATATCTCCCTGCCGACACTCCGCCATTGTGCAGAAGTGATGCCGCGTAACGTGAAGACACTCTATTCCTCACGACATAACATTGAAAATGAATTGCCTACAACAGATCTCGTAATCGGATCTGTACTGGTGCCCGGAGCTAAAGCACCTCACCTCGTGACCCGTGATATGGTTAAGCTTATGCGTCCCGGTTCGGTGATGGTAGACGTAGCAATCGACCAGGGTGGCTGCTTCGAGACCTCACATCCTACCACTCACTCAGAACCGACCTTCGAGGTTGACGGAGTGGTTCAGTATGCTGTAGCCAACATCCCGGGAGCTGTGCCTTATACTTCCACTCTTGCACTGACCAATGCCACAATGCCATATGCATTACGTCTTGCCGATCTCGGTTGGAAGGAAGCATGTCGCCGCGACAAGGGTCTCGCTGACGGTGTGAATGTAGATGAAGGAAAGATCACATTCAAGGCTGTGGCCGAAGCATTCGATCTTCCTTATACTCCTCTGAATCTTGATTAAAATCAATCCATATCTGAGGAAGGAGTGAATCAGCTCCTTCCTCATCTCTCCCCCACATACGAAAGCTGCCCCAGGGCAGTGGATCGAAAAATAACTCTCCTCACTCTCTGACTTTGAATCGTTGATATACCAGAAAAACAGACCGTAAGGTCATATCGGCGGAGGCCGAAAAGAAGACCTTAAAAAACCATTATTAATTTAAAGGATCTCGGGACTATCTGAAAGAGATAGTATCCTCAGGAGTAAATGAAAAACATTGTGATAAGTAAATTATCATTCCGATTGAATTATCATTTCTATTAAAACAATAACCTGATATCTGAAACGATAGGAGCTCTCTTCGGGAAGAAGAGAGCTCCTCTATGTTCGCCCGACATGGGCATAATCTAACGGGTGTAAGTCCCTAGCGCGCCCCGATAGCGGGAAGCGCATAGCCAACGGCAAGGGTGTCGGAGGTGACTCCGAATCTGAAGGAAGCCCG
>JAAVFV010000008.1 GCA_014800525.1 Bacteroidales bacterium
ATAGCATATAAAGAGGGAGGCTATGAGGATCTGTTCGATTCTGCGGAGAGTGTGAATGTCGTGGGAGAGGATATGGTGCTCTACAGCCAGTCGTTGGCTGCCCTTCGTGAGGTTCAGGCCGGACTCGACTTCCGATATGAGGAAGGCAGAGAGGAGGGTATTAGATTAGGTATGGAGAAAGGTATGGAGAAAGGTATGGAGAAGGGAATGGAGAAAGAAAGAACAGAGATAGTCCGTAAAATGAAGATGGCCGGAATGGATCTGGGATCCATCTCGGAAATCACAGGTCTTTCTCCCGAAAGAATAATAGAACTCTAATTGAAGAGCGGAATCCATTATATAATTTTGGTTCCATCAAATAAAAGAATCATCAAATAAATTGAAACGACCCGAACGCTGTGATGGCGTTCGGGTCGTTTGTAATTTTGATCTAAATACTCACGCTGCTTAACGAAGACGTTCTGAGTCACGAAGCAGTCGAGCATCTGCCGATATACGGTTATATGCCATAACATTGGCTATCAATGCAATGAAAGGTGCACAAACCATGGATGACCAGTAGATCTCCCCTCCCTCGAAACCTGAATAGCCATACCATGCACCCAGGAATATAGTCACCACAATAAATAAGACATCGATGAGCACCAGGCGCAGCTGAGCTTTCAGGTTTTTAAAACTGAAAATTGCAATCAGTGCCAATACTGCCGAGATAATACTCACCACGAAGAGACCTATTGTGGATAACGCACAATGCTCCGGAGCTACCGCCGCACTCTGTCCCTCATAAAAGAAACCGAAAGCAGTGAAATTAAGGGTGGCATCAGTCAGCTGTACCTGACCGAGGCTAAGGAATGAAAAGCAGCTCATAAGTATAGCCGAAATCAGCAGAAATAATGACTGCCATCTTTGTATTACCATAATTAGTTCACATTTAAAAGGTTATCGTATGTAGCTGCGAAGAATTAATGAACAGATAAAACGAAGTTAATTTGGAGCAGATTTTACCGCAGAATGAAGGAGCATACTTTCGTATGCGACTGAATGATAAGGTAAAAGATGCCCAAAAGAACGAGTTTTAGCGTTCAAGATATTGCAGTTACTTTTAAAAAATATATATCGATTAATTATTCGTAGCTACTTATTATTTCTTTGCCGGCTTGATACCGTCACGGATCATCAGTGCATCGATTGTCGGTTCCTGACCGCGGAATTCACGATAGAGTACCATAGGATCTACTGTGTTTCCCGACTGAAGCATCTTCAGGAATCGATCTGCAGTCTTCTTATCAAACAGACCATTCTGCTTAAAGGCTGCAAAAGCATCTGCATCCAGAGCCTCACTCCATTTATACCCATAGTATCCGGAAGCATACCCCCCGGAGAAAATATGTGCGAACGCCGGAGATGTGAGACATCCTTCGGTTGCTTCAAATATTCTTACCGGCTCCTGAGCCTTCTCCTCAAATACGGCAATATCGGCTGAAGCTCTCAGCGGTTCTTCTATCATATGATATGCCATGTCAAGATATCCGAATCCAAGCTGACGCATGCAAGCATAAGCGGATCCAAACTGACTTGACTTCACAAACTTCGAAAGTAGATCGGAAGGAAGTTTCTTTCCTGTTTTATAGTGCTTTGCAAAGCCATCAAGATATTCCTTCTCGGTGAGGTAATTCTCATTAAACTGGGAGAACAGTTCTACAAAATCGTGTTTCACGTTCGTACCGCTCAGCGATGCATAAGTAGCCTCCGAACTCAACCCATGGAGGGCATGACCGAATTCATGCAGGAATGTCTCCACCTCGTATGGAGTCAGGAGCACCGGCTCATTTCCCACAGGCTTGGAGAAATTGCATACAATTGAAATAAACGGTATATTCTTCTTACCATCATCCGTCTTTGTCTCTCCACGGAACTCTGTCATCCATGCGCCCGGACTCTTTCCTGCCCGATAGAAGAAATCAGCATATAAAAGGCCTAAAAGATCTCCATCCTTTTTGTACACCTCATATACTTTCACATCCGGATGATACTTATCAATCTTGGTATTCTCCTTAAACTTATAGCCATACAGCTTGGTGGCCAATCCGAACACACCGTCGATAGTGTTCTGAAGTTCGAAATAGGGCTTCAGATCCTCATCGTTGAAGGCATAACGATCACTCTTAAGCTTATCACTCCAGAATGAATAATCCCAAGCCTGAAGCTTGAAATCCTCCCCCTCGGTGGTCTTGGCGAAATCCTCAATCTCCTTCAATTCGGCACGCATCGGTTCGGTATAGTTGTTCCTCAGATTCTCGAGAAATTCCATCACAGCCTCCGGAGTCTGCGCCATTGTCTGCTGCAGCCGATACTGAGCAAAATTCTTCTTGCCGAGAAGATTGGCAATCTCCAGACGGATATTGGCAATATCTTTGAGCAACTGCACATTATCATATTGCCCTCCGATATTTCGGGAATTATATAATTTAAAGAGTTTCTCACGCAGATCGCGTCGTTGAGCATATTTCATGAACGGCATATATGAGGGAGCGAAGATTGTGACCAGATACATTGACTCATCATCATTCTCTCCTTTAACCTCAAACGCATCACGAGCTGCCTCACGATATGCATTCTTCACGCTCTGCGGAATACCGGCCAGATCGCTTTCCTTAAGCCACATCACCCTCTCCGGATCCTTCATCGCATTCGACACATTTTGTGCGAACAACACATTCAGATCTGATAATTCTGATGAGAGCCGGCGGTATTTCTCACGCGCCTCACCCTCAAGGCCTGCGCCGGCTGTGGCAAAATCAGTATAGGTCTCCTCTATCAGACGCTTCTGCTCAGAATTCAGACCCTCCTCCTTATCACGCATCTCATATACCTGACGGATACGATTCCATAATCCTTCATTAAGGGTAATATCAGTCTGATGGGCCGATAATGCCGGGGTCACCTTAGCGAGGATATTCATCATTACCGTGTCACCAGATGCATGCTCCAGATTGCTCAACGCAAGTATCGAACGATTGAGCACCTCCCCGCTGCGGTCGAGCGCTGCGATAGTATTCTCAAAAGTCGGAACACTACGCTGCTTCACAATAGCATCGATTTCCTGCTGCTGCAGACGGATACCTTCCATCACTCCTTCTTCATAATCCTTCGGAGTCAGACGCGAGAAAGGAATAGTCTCATAGATTTCTGTCGAGCCAACAATCAGAGGATTTTCCCCTGCTCCGGCTCCATTGGCCTCTCCCACCACACTCATCATCGTTAGCGCGGTAAGAGAGCTGATAAACAGTCTTTTCATATGATAAAATATTATTTAATTCGTAAGCAATCCCCAAAATTTAAACTATACCGACACCAGATCCCTACCTCAATAGCCGATACCGCTCCCATCCTACAAATATACACAAAAAAATCCGGATAGAAATATCCGGATTCCTTATCTTGACCCCATAGGAGAAGTCTCTTTCACCCTTGGGGGGTGATTTCATTAAAAAGATCGGTCTTACAGCAGATCGGCCTCAATGGCATTGATGAGCTCAGAGAGCTCTTTGCTATAATTGAGGCGATCCTTGATAGTGCTGATGCCGTGAAGCACGGTGGCATGCTTGCGGTTGAGCTTGCTGCCTATTGCCGGGGAGGAAAGCTGGGTATGCTTATTGGTGAGATACATTATCACCTGGCGCGCGTCGGCTATATCGCGCAAACGGCTTCGTGAGAAGATCGCATCGGGATTGAGATGATAATGCTCGGCAGTGGTCTCCACGATCATCTCAAAGTTGATTACCTTCTTCTCCGGCTGTTTCACCACATCGACCATTGCCTCACGGGCAAGATCCATATCGATCGGACAGTTCTTCACGATTGAACGTGTGAGCAGACGCATCACGATCTGTTCCATCTCCCTCACTGATCCGTTCACGGTCGATGCAATCATATCAGTGATATCCTCCGGAAGATCAAGACCGTTTTTCTTGGCCTTGAACATCATTATCTTCTTGCGGAGCTCATAATCCGGATTCGGAAGCCGTTCGGTGATACCCCATTTGAAGCGGTCGATCAGACGGTCGACTATGCCGTCAAGTTCCATCGGCGGGCGGTCGCATGTGAAGATAAGATTCTTCTTATTCTGATGCAGATGGTTGAATATCGGGAAAAGGACATCTGCCGTACCCGGTTTATTGGCAAGCTCCTGCAGATCGTCGAAGAGAAGGACATCCATCTCCTGAAACCAGTTGATGAACTCCGGAATCTTTCCTTTCAGCTTTGCATTCACATACATCTGCTGGAATTGCCTTACCGGAATGAATAGCACCTTGGCATTCGGATTCCGCTCCTTGATCCGGATACCGATAGCCTGAACGAGATGAGTCTTCCCCACCCCCACATTTCCATATAGAAAGAAGGGATTGAATTCTGCCTGACCCGGATTATTGGCGATAAATTCCGCAATAGTAAACGGCAGACGGTTACTGTCCCCTACGCAATAGTTCTCAAATGTGAGCGACGACACAAGCTGCGGATCGAAGTGTTTCATCTGGGCATGGACCGGTGATTTATCTACACTCTGATTTAGTTTGCTCTTGATTACCTTGGAATGGACCGGAGTCTCTATCTTCACCTCAGATGCCTTATCGTTGGCGACAACAGGACATACATAGGCTATATTTATGGCATGACCGAATACATGGCGCAATGCGCCGCGGATGAGAACGATGAAATCATCCTCATATTTATCCATGAAGAATTGCGAAGGCACACGGAGATCAAGCGTCTCGCCATCAAACGCCAGCGGTTCGGTATCCGAAAACCAAGTCTTGAACTTGTCGGGCCCGATATTGTCTGAGATCATCTGCAGACACTTGTTCCATTTGCTTTTAAATTCTTGATCCATGCCTTAGCCTTTTTGAGGTTAATCTGAGTGATGGCGGTGTCGACGGTCGCCACACTTTTCCGTATACAAAATAACAATAAATTTAGCAATAAAAAAAATGCACCAACTATTGTATTTCTCGAAAATTATTCTCTCCCATGAGAATCAATATTTTGGAACTCAACTTTTTTTGAAAAATTTTCTGTTTCCTCCATCCTCGCTCCGGGCCCTCCTCTCCCTGCCTGATTCAAATCCCTGCCTAATTCAAACACCAGACCCTCCGGGATGGTTGGAACACCATTCCCGGAGGGCCTTTATTTCATCGAAATTCTCTATCTGAATTATAGAAGCTTGATGCTGATATAGCGTTTGGGGTTCTTCTTGATATCCACAATAAGCGAGTCGACATCTGCGGCCACATTGTTCAATCGGTTGTAGAGTTCCGGATCGTTCATCAGCATTCCCAATGTGGAGTTGCGGTCATTAAGTTGCTGTGAGAATTTAGTGAGATTAGCAGTGAGCTCATTTACATTGTCCATTGTTGCATTCAAGGGTAAGGTCTTGAGCTGTGCCGACAATACTCCAAGGTTGGCTGTCACCGTATCCAGACCATGAGTAATGGAATTCACATTACGCATCACACCGGGCACGTCCCTCGACATTGTAGTCTTCAGCTGCCCGCTCATCACATTAAGGTTTCCGGTCAATCCGCTGATATCGGTAGTGATTCCTTCAAGACGCTGAATTGAGGCCATCAGCGCCGGATCTCCCACAAGTTTATTGAGATTAGCAAGAAGCTGGTCCACCTTCGGAAGAATTTCCCCTACGGCAGGCATTATCTGATTGTTTACTGCCGCCATCATATCAGGTGCCACCCCGGAAGTGACTTCACTTCCCACTTCGAGCATTTTCTTCGAATTTCCCATCTTAAGATTCACAAACGACCCGCTCAGAAGTGTTGATTCGATAAGAGCCTGAGTATCATCGGGAAGATGCAGATCGCGATTGATCGCTATCTGGACTTTCACCTTCCCCGGATGGGCATAATCAAATTCTATCGAACGCACCTGCCCTACCTTGAATCCATTCATATTCACGGGAGCCGCCACTTCAAGTCCCTGCACATTGTCGTAGGAGGCATAATAGAAGTTAGCCGGATTAAAAACATTGATACCCTTCAGATAATCAATTCCCACCACAAGTATCACGATGGCTATGATCACAAAGAGTCCGATCTTGAATTCCTTATTAAAAATCTTTTTCATATGTATTGGGATCTTATTTTCACTGTTATGTCTATCTCCTTTCCCGGAGTCTATCCGTTCTTAGCCTCCTCTTTCTGTCGATGATTGGATAGTGAGGTGCGCCGCTTGGTTTCTTTCTTCGTTTCAGCTTTCGAATCTTTCTGAGTGGCGATTGTCTTAGTGTTCTTAGCAGTGGATGAGGCGGTCGACTGAGAGTTAGTGACTCGATATACTGTCTGGCCGTTAGATTTCTTTACTCCCGCCTCTTTTGGCTTACTGTTCTTAACCTCTGTCGAAGCAAGACGCTTCTGATCCTTGAGACGTTTGGCCTCTTCCTTTGCCTTCTTCTTCTCTTCTTTAAGACGCTTTTTTCGTTCGGCGGGAGTCTCCGCACGCTTAGTCTCCACTTTCGTCTCCACCACCTTCACCTTCTCCTCCCGCGCCAGATAAGCGGTCTCTTTCTTTAGAGGAATGGTGGCTTTTGTCACTTCCGTTTGTATCGAGGCCTGTCGGGAGGCATTCGATCTGCGTCGGCGCGCTTCCGAGTAAGCTGTCGAGCGTTGACTGGAGGCTTTTCGGGTATATCCGGTGCCGGCTGTGGCCGGAGGAGCATCAGTGCGGCTGGTCTTATCCACCTTGACCAGAACATTTGCTGCACCCTTGCCATCCTTTATCTCCTTTGTCTCCTTTAATTCCGCTTCCTTTCCCTGTGGCTTTGCCGACGGGGTGGTGCCTTTTGAAGGGGCGGAAGCTGAGGCTGTCAAACGGCCCGTAGAACTCTTCTGAGAATCAGTGAACGCACGAGAAGTACCCGTATAATTATTAAAATAGGATTTTACAGCTGAAAAAATACTCTCGGCCAACTCCTTCTGTCCCTTTTCCGATCCCATGTAGGCCGCTGTCTCGGGATTGCAGATAAAGTCGAGTTCTACAAGAACGGCCGGCATCGAGGTGGCCCATAACACCCAGAATCCGGCTTGTTTCACTCCCCGGTCCTTTCTCCCGGCATGACTCACAAGCTGACGCTGAGCCATATTGGCAAACTTAAGGCTCTGGGCCAGAGTCTTCTTCTGGGCCATCTCAAAGATGATATAAGACTCATCTTTTGAGGGATCAAAGCCACTATATTTCTCCTTAAAGTCTTTCTCAAGTTCAATCACCGAGTTCTCGCGTTGTGCCACCTTCAGGTTGCTTTCATCCTTATGAAGTCCCAGGGCATAGACCGATGCTCCGGCCACACTCTTGCGGTTGGGATTCTTCGCATCCACCGAATTGGTATGTATCGATATGAAGAGATCGGCATGATTACGATTGGCTATCGAGGCTCTTTCCTGAAGGGATAGGAATACATCTCCGGAACGTGTCATCACGGCATCCACATTCTTCAGATCCTTATTAATCAGACGTGCCAATTCCTTAGCCACTCCTAAATTGATATCCTTCTCCTTCACTCCATTATCGATCGCCCCGGTGTCTTTGCCTCCATGACCGGCATCTATCACCACCGTATGATGATCCCTTTTCTGAGCCGACATTGTTGCGATCCCCATGCAAGCGATGCCGAAAACCAGCAGTATTCTATATATGATTTTATTCATTTTCCCGTTTTTAAATAGAATTGTCTCCTTCATTCTCCGGGTCAGGAGCCATCCTCAGGTTAAGGAATATCTTATGTAAGATTCAAGACACCCCCTTTTATTAAGGATATACAAGAGCAAATTCGCTACAAATTTAATTAAAATCAACCATATTCCTCTTTATTATATTATAATTTTTAGTTAACATCCGTTTTCTATCCGCTTCCCATCCTCCCCCCATGAGATTCACACTTGCATTCGCTATTGATAAATTCAAGAAGTTCAATATTCTGATTTTTAAAAGCCAACTACCCCAAATTCCAATCCGTCTCTCTGATGCTGTCGGGTTTCTGGGGTTATTTGTAACCCGCAATACACACTCTCCCTCCGGACCGTCTCATGGTTCAAAATATGAGTTTCGGTTTAGCCGTGTTTACGATTTACCCGAAGAGGAACTCGAGGATACTATTATACATGAAATGATTCATTATTATATAGCCTACACCGGCCAACGAGATAACGCTCCTCACGGACGAGTCTTCAGAAAAATAATGACCGATATCAACACTCGTTTTAATCGACATATGACCATTAGCCATAGATTATCCCGTGAGGAGGCTATGAAGGTGAAATGTTCTCGTCGGAAATGGCATGTTATCGCCATCGGGGAACTTACCGATGGACACACTATTCTGAAAGTTTTACCACGCGTCATTCCGAAGATCATTAAGTTTCATGAAGCCATGTCACGTGGATTTGATCTTAATTCCATCGATCTATATCTTTCAGATGCTCCGGAATTTAATATTTATCCAGTCTCGACTGCAAATAAATTTCATATTATTAATCCGGATGAGATCCGTCCTCTTCTTGCCAATGCCACAAGACTGTACATCGAAAACGGAAAGTTGGTGCAGCGATGATCTTTTATATTTAGCGAAGTTGAAGCTGCGAGTTTGCAGATACCCGCGTTTTTTTCTATATTTGTAATTCTAAGCTTACGGGAAGCTGAGGCAATCCGGCGGCGTAGTCTGAAGGATCCGCTATCGGGATTTCCTTTGCGTAAAAAAACTCAAAAAGATGAGCGATATAATTTTGGCAATAGAGTCATCGTGTGATGACACATCCTGCGCGGTGATTCGCGATGGGTTTCTGCTCAGTAATGTAATTGCGAGCCAGAAGGTTCATGAAGCTTATGGCGGTGTGGTTCCCGAATTGGCTTCAAGAGCCCATCAGCAAAATATTGTGCCTGTAGTAAGCGAAGCATTACGTCAGGCGGCCGTGAACCGTTCCGAACTTTCAGCGATTGCCTATACCCGTGGTCCCGGTTTGCTGGGTTCGCTTCTTGTCGGCACTTCTTTTGCCAAGGGGATGGCCATTTCGCTTGGTATTCCTCTGATAGATGTCAATCATCTCCATGCCCATGTACTGTCCCATTTTATTAAGGAGAAGGAAGATGATAAGACTCCCGAATTCCCCTATCTCTGCCTTCTTATCTCGGGTGGAAATTCCCAGATAGTGCTCGTGAAAAGCACTTCGGAAATGGAGATTCTTGGCCAGACCATTGATGATGCGGCGGGCGAGGCTTTCGATAAGTGTGCGAAGGTGATGGGACTTCCCTATCCCGGAGGACCGCATATCGATCGTTATGCGGCCGAGGGAAATGCGGAGAGATTTAAGTTCAGTAAGCCCCATATCCCTGGTCTTGACTATTCTTTCAGCGGGCTGAAGACGAGCTTCCTCTATAGCGTTCGCGACGGGCTGAAACACGACCCTGATTTTATCGCCAATAATCTTCCGGATCTTTGCGCCTCGCTGCAGAAGACTATAATTGATATTCTTCTCGACAAACTAAAGAAGGCAATCCGCCAGACCGGTGTGAAGGATGTGGCCATCGGAGGCGGGGTCTCAGCAAATTCCGGTGTGAGGGACGCAGTTGAGAGACTCTGCACATCGATGGGAATCCGCGCCTGGATACCTCCCAGAAAATTCACCACCGATAACGCCGCCATGGTGGCAATTGCGGGATACACAAAATTTCTCACCAAAGATTTCAGCGATATTTCTCTTCCTCCATATGCGAGGGTTAGTATATAGTTTCTTACGAGGGTAAGAATATAATTCTAAAGATGACGTGGATATGAATGATAAAAAAGATAACAACCTGCCGACCTCCACGGAATTCAGCGAGACCAGGCATGTGGTGATTTATGGGTATACGCGCGCCGAGCTCGCCAACATCATGCGCCATTTCGAAGCACAGCTTCCGGAATTTGTCAAAATCACAATAGATAACAATAATCTCGTGACACGGGTCACCCTTACCGGAGTGAATTCCGGAGTGGAACTGCTGCGGTTCAACATGAACCGTTATCAGGCTCATCTTAATGAGTTGTTCAGTGAGGAAGTGGTGTCAACGGAAGATAAGAGCCTCAGTCAGGTATTGGGAGAGCTGCTCAAGGAGCGCGAGCTAACCGTATCATCGGCAGAAAGCTGCACCGGAGGGAATATCGCCCACACCATCGTGAAGCGTCCCGGGTCCTCGGCCTATTTTCTTGGAAGCGTGGTGAGTTATAGTAATGATGTGAAAGCCAACGTACTCGGCGTATCGAGAAGCTCGATCGACCGTTATGGAGCCGTGAGCCGGGAGGTTGTGGAGCAGATGGCGGAGGGAGTGGCACGCCTTATGAAGACCGACTGTGCTATAGCCACCAGCGGGATAGCCGGTCCGGAAGGAGGCACAAAATATAAACCCGTCGGTACCGTATGGATGGCCGCCAAGATGGGCGAGCGTGTGGTGAGCGAATGCATCCACTTCACCGGCGACCGTGACACGGTGATCGATTCGGCTACAAACCATGCGATAGTGATGCTGATCAATCTCCTGCGCAATAATTACACCGAACAGGAGGATATCAGCGACGACTGATTCCTGATCCTGCTAAATTATAACCTCACAGAGGAACGCGAAGCTCGTGCAATGCTTCGCGCTCCAGCGCAAAATCAGTATAATTAGTATGCTACTGAGAAATCTTCACTGTGGTGTTTGGGATCTTCGAGCTCATCTACCATTGCTACGGTATAGTCGTCAACTGAGATGAAGTTTTCGCTTTGGTAGTGTTTCACAAAATGGGTATGAACTCCATAGACTTTAGAGACCTCGCTTTAGACACACTTTGAGGAACACTATCAATAATCCACTTATCAATATCGCGACAAATAATCAGGATTTAGATGAAATATTGCACCAATTAGGCGTGATTATTCGACGAAATTCATTAAAGATGTCGCTATTAGTTTTATGTTATGACTACTGAACTCGAGATAATGCAATTTCTGCACTATCATCCGCTGTCTAAGCGGGATGTAAGCATACGGTGAAGCACGTATTTCAGGGATGAGGGGTAGCTTGTAACCTTGCAGGCAAAAAGAATATGCTGAGGATAAAGGAAGTACTGGAAATCATATCCTACTTCGATTCCCATATAGAGTACTCATCTCATGAATAAGTCAAGCTGAGAAAACATCAGGTATTTGTAATAGTCTACTCTCATTCTAACGACATTGCACCACTGACTTCTTCAAGTCAGTGGTGCAATATAAATAATAGAGAGGTTATTGCGAACTCTCTGTAAACATCTTCTTAGCCTGATTTGCAAAAAAGCCTACCTCGGCTATATTCCATCCACCTCCGATAACACCTCCCAAAATGGGTACCATCTTGCCAAGATTCAATATCCCTTTTGATCCATTTTTTGTCAGCAACCGAAATCCGACTAGTTGATTTATTTTATTAATTATCTTTCTATTTAACTTTGGGAGTAGCTTCTTTATAACGATTTTTTCTCCCACTTGTATCCCTGCCTGCTTCATTGCATCTCCAGCAGCATTACCGACCAGGCAAAGATAAACAAGCGTTTTGACTTGATCATCGAAGATATTATATCCACGAATCATAGCTATTCCCGCTATCATTCTCATTTCAATGTACAGGGAACTCGCCACGTCAGCCGGGATAGTTACAGGTAAACTGAGCAGGCCTCCTAATCCGGTAAGGAATCCAGTGGTTCCACACTTAATCTTTTGATTCCTTATGAATTTCTTGATTGCCTCATCCTTGGATGAGGCATTAGATATATACGAGTTCACAAGAGTGTCAAGAGGTTTATCCACATGTGGAAGCCCGTTAAGAGCTACCTTATACACTCTATCCAGCACAGTAACCTTTGAGTTCTGCACTGCGGGCAGATTCTTAATATTATCATCTTCCATTTATTTCGTAGTTTTATTAATGATCCGTTATAAGTTTCATCCTCCTTTGCAGAGATGGTATGTAAGTATGATGTATAGAAATATTATAGTATTTAAGAGCAGATAATTATTTAAGGTCCTCCGGGTCAACTGACCCTGCAGCAGATAATGCAGCTGACATTCCATGCTTTTTTACTAATCCAGTAACGAATTTTCTACTGGTAGAAGGGTAGAAAACGCCTCCTACAGTATTGCCACAATGAGGACAAACTTCTGTAATCATTATAAAATATTATGATTGATAACTTTTCTAATCTCTAAAGAAATGTCTGAAGATTTACAGATTATTTAGAAAAGTTTCAAATCAGAGTCTGATACACTCCCGAACCAAGACTCCAATCTTGTGCGTGCTTTATATTTGGTACTCTCAGTAATGCTACTCCAAATAGTTCTCAATGCCAGCAATAAGGCGAATCCATCATCCGAAAAACCTGCAAATGGGATTGCATCCGGCACAAGATCTGCAGGTAATATAAAATACCCCAATGCGCCAAGCACAATCGCCTTATCTTTCATTGGCACTTCTCCATCCATAAGGGCATAGTAAAGCAATAAAGCTGAATACACAGTTTTTACGCCCGCCTTCTTCGCATATTTACTTATTTTTTCAAATAGATCAGATTGAGAGTAATTCCCAACATACTGCTTTAAAGCTTCTAAAGTTGGCTTTTTTAAATTTCCCATATTACGTTATTATTATTTAGATAATTTATGATTAAGTGTTATATCCAACTCCCTATTCTTCGAATGGCAGTCTCCATGCTTGTATATGTATACAAAAAAAGAGGGATTCATTCTCTTCCGATGTCAAACCGGGCATCGCCAAACGCCCTAACTATAACCGGATAAAAGAATAAATGCCCTCTCCATGAAGTCGATATGCGGATGATAACGGATATAGGCATCGTATTACCTATCTACCCTGCGGATTGCATAGACCACATGGAAGAGCGTCAATCCTTCTTTCTGTCATAGTTATCCATGTTTTGGCGATTTCGGTTTAACTTCGAAAGAAAGCTAATGCTTTTCCTGTATCTTCAGGATTTCTCCCCCAAAGATTGCGTAAAGTTAGTGATTTTTTTAGAACCAACAAATCTAAACGCCATTTTTATGGCCGTAGACCCTCTTACGCATATCTTCCCGAGGAGAGGACTCTTATTCCAATGGCAAATATAATCTAAAATATCATTCCCCTACCATTCGATTTTTAATATCGGTGGGGAAATTATCAGAACATGGGAATATCCGGGAATTTTTCCTTTATTTCCATCGATTTTAGAAATTTAACGATGCCCTTCTCTACCCTCTGCTTGAATAGTTATTGGCTTTTTTCTTAAATTTGCTCCGATTTATAAAATCGGGAGTATCTCTGAATCTTCCTGCTTTCAACAGTTCTATACACCAAAGTTCTGCAGTTCCCTTCCACAACCATTCTGCATTCCTATATATAATATATATAATATGAATAGATTTGAGATTATTGAGAAAGCATACAAGTCGCGGTTGCTTTACAACACCGCCGACGGTTACAGCCGGGAGTGGGGCGTCGGCTTTGAAACCGTGGCCGATCACCGCATTGATGCACGTGCCATATCCAGATACTACGACATATTGGATAAACGCTGCGATGAATGGGTGAATGCCCCGCTCCAGAAAATTGTCGACGACTATTCCAATGCCTCCGAAGCGTTTAATGACCTCGACTGGAAAGGACGCTCCCACCGCGCCATGAAGAAAAAGTTTGTCCGGATGCTGTTCCGTATCGCCGCCACCCGGGGTCTCCCCATGTCTTCGGAGGAGAAAGAGAAATTCAGATTCAAGGAAGGTGACGAGAAGCTACTCTCCATCTTTTTCCCCAATGGTATTGAGAACACTGAAGCCATCTCGGTTCCTTTCACTCTTCTTTTCGCATTCGACATTCTACGGCCTGCAGCCGGGATGAATGGTAAAGGCCGGGATATAAAGGAAGAGACCGTGAGACGCTCCTTAGAGCTCTTTGAGCAACTATTGCTGACACTACGCGAGGATACCCCCACAGTCGGCACCACCGCAAAACCCATCGCTTTTGATGAAATACTGGAGGCCGTAGGCCAAATCAGGCAAAGCGAGACAGGATGGATGGTATGCTCACCGCTATGGTTCTATTATCAGCTGCTCGTTCTGCAATATGCCTGCCTCACGGTCGTGGACCCCAATCTGCGTCTTACTATAAATGAGAGAGTCATCATACCCGATTTACCCGGAATCTGGGTCGATGACAAGGATGCAGGCCGCACACGCTTCTGGATATCTCCGCAGAATACCGTGGAGATATTCTGCTATTCCTTCAATAAACCATCGGAGAGTAGTACCCGAGGCCCGCAAAAGCATATTGAACGACAGAAGAGAGAAATCGAACTCTTCCCTTTTATGCTCACGATGGAAGCAGATCCGGAGGTGGGGATAAGCAAAACCGCCTATATGGTAAACAGCGAGGGAATAAAACGAACATTGGGACAGCCCGGCAGCCTTATGGAAAGGAAGAACTATGCCATAACAAAACTGAAAACCGAGATCGAGGACACTGAGCCGGTGAGGGTCTACTTCGACAAATCCTCCACGCTGAACCCCGACTGGTTTGACTGGACCTGCTTCCGTCGCCTTGATACCTCCGACGAACTCTACTTACAATTCTCGAACCTTCTTAAGGATGTATATTCAGAAGGCCCTGGCGGCAACACCATCCTTATCAATCACGGCGCCTTGTATTCCGATATTATCAACAATCTGATCGGTCGCGACCGGGAGTTTCTTTATGTCTACGACTACAATCGCCCGGAATTCCGGCTGGAGGAGAGCGAGGGGGAATTCGAGTATTGGAAACATTATCCGGCATCGCGCCCCGTACTGTCGCTTTTCAATCTGGAAATTTCCGGGAACCACCCCCTGTATCTGCTGCCAGTCGACCTGCCAGAGAGAATGGCCCGCCCACAGAGGGAATATGAGGAGGGTGTGGCGAAAGGCAGAAGCGTGCAGCCACCGTCGAAATGGATGCGAACACTGGCCGACCTCATGCAGCTATCAAAATATATCACCCAGATATCCATCATCCCCAGTGAAAGCGACGACCCGATATTTTATTTCGATGACTTCGATATGTCGCTGCCGATCAGCCTCGACGACCTCCGTAAATTCGGAGGTCAAGTGATTACCGAATATAATAATCGCTGATAATCAGTTTAAGAACAGCATAAACACAGCATAAAAATCAGCAAAAATATTTGCGTAATTCAGAAAATAGTAGTAACTTTGCAGACGTTTTGTGGCACCTCCTTAAAAGCCCGCGGAAAGATGCAGCCGCAGGTGATATGAGAAGTGAGATAGCTGCCTCAACACCAATCATTAAAAAAACAAAAGAATTATAACACGGCTATGGCAAAGGTTTGTCAGATTACAGGCAAAAAGGCGCAGGTAGGAAACAACGTTTCCCATTCAAAGCGTCGCACCAAACGCAAGTTCGAGGTAAACTTGCACACCAAGAAATTCTATTGGGTTGAGCAGGACATGTGGATTGTATTGCGCGTTTCAGCTCGTGCCCTCCGCACAATCAATAAGATTGGCCTTAACGAAGCTCTCAAGAGAGCAGAGGCTGCAGGCAATCTGGATTTCAAGGATATCACAATTCTTTCTCTCTAATCGTTCACCCCAATAAGTTATGGCAAAGAAAGCTAAAGGCAACAGAGTCCAGGTGATTCTGGAATGCACCGAACATAAGGCAAGCGGTATGCCCGGTATGTCACGCTACATCACTACCAAAAACCGCAAGAATACAACAGGTCGTCTCGAACTCAAGAAGTACAATCCGATCCTGAAGAAAGTAACACTCCACAAAGAAATTAAATAAGCACTGAACTATGGCAAAGAAAACCGTCGCGTCTCTTCAGAAAGGTGAAGGCCGCACATATAGCAAAGTCATCGTGATGGAGAAGTCTCCTAAAACAGGCGCTTATGTCTTCAAAGAGGAGATGGTGCCTAACGATGCCGTTAAGGACGCTCTGAAATAATCCGGTTATTTCATACCTACCTTTTACAGGGAGGAGAATGATTTCACATTCTCCTCCCCTTTCTTTTTTTGTTAACTATGTCACTATTATAAATCTATTTTAAATCAACAAATTTTTAGACCAGTTTTTCAAAGTTGTTCAATAAATTTTATATCACACTGAATATCACATAGTTATATTTTTAAGACTGTAAAATTGTTGTCCAAAAAGATTATTTTGTTTTAATTTATTTGGCTTATATTGTCGGTTATATTAACTTTGTAGACGGCCAGCAGGCCATCAACTATCACTTCCCCATCAAACTCTTTTACACCATGATTCTTACCGCAGAGAAACGTGACGCTTGCATTGTCGGATTCAGTGAAGAAAAATCCATCGGTCGCGACCGACGCTCTTCTTCTCACCGATTTGACCGTACCCGAGAGGTGTTTCGCGACATCATCGAGGCTAAGGCTAATGACATCACCCGCGAGAACGCTAACATGAATGCCGACTCTCCGGCCGGTATGATGATGAAATTTGCCAGCGAGACCACTAAGCCTTTCGCAGATGATTATCTCCTGAGCCCCACGGCCCGCCAAGCCGTAAGAGACAACTACATTCATATCCACGATAAGGATTATTATCCCACAAAGAGCCTTACTTGTGTGCAGCATCCTCTGGATAAGATCCTCCGTAATGGATTTGTTGCCGGTCACGGCGAATCGCGCCCTGCCAAAAGAATCGAAACCGCAAGCGTGATCGCCTGTATTTCTCTCGAGACGGCCCAGAATGAGATGCATGGAGGGCAGGCTATTCCTGCTTTTGATTTCTATCTCGCTCCATTCGTGCGCGCAAGCTTTAAGGAAGAGATTAAGAATCTTGAAAGCCTCACGGATAAAAACCTCTCCCATCTCTACGAAGCCCCCGTTCCGGATTATCTCCAGCGTGATCTCGATGGCCTTGACGGTGACGAAAGATGGATGCAACATGCCATCAACCGCACTGTGAGCCGCGTCCATCAGTCGATGGAAGCTTTTATCCATAACATGAATACAATCCATTCCCGCGGCGGGAATCAGGTGGTGTTCTCCTCCATTAATTACGGCACCGACACCTCAGCCGAGGGACGTTGTGTGATTCGCGAACTCCTCAACAGCACATATGAGGGAGTGGGAAATGGCGCTACGGCCATCTTCCCCATTCAGATATGGAAAAAGAAACGCGGAGTGTCTTATCTGCCCGAAGATCCCAATTATGATCTCTATCGTCTGGCATGCAAGGTCTCGGCCCGGAGATTCTTCCCGAATTTCCTCAATCTCGATGCCCCCTTCAACCGGCATGAGAAATGGAATCCACTCGACCCTGAAAGATACAAATATGAGGTGGCGACAATGGGATGCCGCACGAGAGTGTTTGAAAACCGTTTCGGCGAGAAGACTTCAATCGGACGCGGGAATCTTTCATTCACTACCCTCAATATCGTGAAGCTGGCAATTGAAGTGATGGGTATTCACGACCGCAATAAACGTATCGCAGCTTTCTTCTCAAAGCTCGACAATATTCTGGATATCGCGGCCTCTCAGCTTCATGAGAGATTCGAATTTCAGAAGACTGCCCTGAAAAAGCAATTTCCTCTGCTTATGAGTGTGCTCTGGAACGGGGGTGAGAAGCTTGATAAGGATGAAACGATTGAGAGTGTGATCAATCAAGGTACACTCGGGATCGGATTCATCGGCCTGGCGGAGTGTCTGATAGCCTTAATCGGCCAACATCATGGGGAAAGCGAGGAGGCTCAGGAGTTAGGCCTGCGCATAGTAGGGCATATGCGTAGCAGAGTTAATGAATTCTGCGAAAGCTATGGCCATAATTATTCAGTGCTTGCCACTCCTGCCGAGGGTCTGTCAGGACGTTTCACGCGCATCGACCGCAAGACTTTCGGTTCGATTCCCGGAATTACAGATAAGGATTATTATACGAATTCCAACCATGTGCCGGTCTATTACCATTGCTCGCCACGCCATAAAGCCAAGATCGAGGCTCCTTACCATGCGCTGACAGGAGGCGGACATATATTCTATGTGGAGCTCGATGGAGATGCCACTCATAATGAGAAAGCTATCATGCAGATTGTCGACCTCATGGACCGCTATGATATAGGGTATGGATCGGTGAATCATAACCGCAACCATTGCCCTCAGTGCGGATATGAGAATGCAGAGAAAGATCAGCATGTCTGCCCCAAGTGCGGAGCCAAGTTCGAGACCATCCAACGTATCACCGGATATCTCGTCGGCACCACTGACCGCTGGAATTCCGGCAAACTCGCCGAGCTGAACGACCGTATCGTCCATAAATAACATCTATTGCACCCTTAAATATCTATGGATTATAGGATTCTGGATCTGGTTCGCGGAACGACAGTGGATGGTCCCGGTTTTCGAACATCCATTTATTTTTCCGGTTGCCGGCATAAATGTCAGGGATGTCATAATCCCCAGTCGTGGGATTTTTCTTCAGGAGAGGATATGAGTCTCGAAGCTCTTCTCGACATAATCCGGGAGGAAGATTTCGATGTCACTCTTTCCGGAGGAGATCCGCTCTATCAGGGGCGGAAACTGATTCCATTACTCGAAGGAATACGCAGTCTCGGGCATTCCATATGGATTTATACCGGCTTCTCATGGGAGGAGATCGCTGAAAATCCTGCCATGGCAGATATTCTCAGTGATGTTGAAGTGGTGGTTGACGGCCCTTTTATAGAATCCCTCCGCGATCCTGATCTCCTGTTCCGAGGTTCTTCAAATCAACGGCTGATTTCCGTGGAGGAGACCCTTAAGTCAGGAGAAATTCATCTATGGGATAATCAGGACAATTAAGACAACAATATAATGTATGGCTCCAATCTATGAAATTTCTTATAGATTGGAGCTTAATTATCTGATTACTAATATTATATCATAGATCCAATCAAGTCTACAGCAGAATTGCCGCGAGGTAGCGAGGTCTAAAACCTTTAAAAAACGTAAATTAATTCATATCATAGGCGATTATTAAAGGTAAATTTAGTAATTTTGCATTTAGCCAAAAATCCGGAGCTGCATCTCCTGATTTCGGGCCCTCCATCCAACCCTCTCAGAAGGGTCGACCCAATTAATCAGAATTATATAAAGACAATCTAAGAATAGAAATGAAAGTAGATTATGCCAAAATCGACGATGTGAATGGACAGATCACCATCACACTCGAAGAGAACGACTACAGCGACAAGGTAAAGAAAGAACTCAAGGAGATCGGCAAGAAACACGCCGAGCCCGGATTCCGTGTTGGCAAGGTGCCCGCCTCTATCATTGAGAAGAAATACGGTAAGGGCGTTAAATATGACGTCATCAACAAAGAGGCCGGCAATGCCCTCTACGAATATATCCAGAAGGAGAAACTCCATGTACTCGGCAATCCCATCCCCATGCAGGGTGAGGAATTCGATATCGATGCTAAGGATTTTGAACTCAAATTCAAGGTAGGTGTCGCTCCGGAGTTTGATACCAAGGTAAATAAAGATCTTCACATCCCCTACTATAACATCAAGGTAACTGATGAGATGGTGGATACCCAGGATAAGAACTTCACACGCCGTCTCGGCAAGCAGGAGTCGGGTGACACTGTTGATGCCACTGCTCTCGTGAAAGGTGTGATCACCGAGCTTAACGAAGATGGCACACCCAAGGAGGGCGGCATCGTGGTTGAGAATGGTATCGTCGGTCCTGAATATTTCAAGAGCGAGGAGCAGAGAAATCTCTTCATCGGAAAGAAGGTGGGTGAGACAGTAAAATTCAACCCCGCTGCCACATGCAATGCTAATCCTGCCGAACTCGGCTCCATGCTTAATGTAAGCCAGGAAGAGGCAGAAAACCATAAGGGTGATTTCAATTTCGAGATTAAGGACGTTATCGTTCTTAAGCCTGCTGAGCATAATGAGGAGTTCTTCAAGAACGTCACTGCCGGCGACGAAGTGAAGACCGAGGAGGATTACAAGAAGTTCCTCCGCGAAATGCTTGAGCACGCTCTTGAGAACGACTCCAACTTCCGTTTCTCAATCGATGCCAAGAAAGCAATCAGCGAGGCTGTGGGTGATTTCCAGCTCCCCGACGAGGTGCTCAAGGAATTCCTTATGTCTCAGAACGAAGGTCTCAATAAAGAGAACATCGAGGAGGAATACGTGCGTATCCGTCCCGAACTCATCTGGGAACTCACTAAGGATAAGATTATCGACCAGCTCGGCGTTAAGGTAGAAGAGGAGGATATGCTCCACACTGCCAAAATGATGGCTGCCCAGCAGCTCGCTCAGTATGGTATGAGCAATGTGCCTGATGAGAACCTTACAATGTATGCTAAGGAAATCCTCAAGGATAAGAAGGCCAATCAGCAAATCTTCGGCCAGACTCTGGATATGAAGCTCTACGGCGCTATCAAGGAGAATGTAACAGCTGATGAGAAGGAAGTGACAGTGGAGGAATTCAACGATCTCTTCCGTAACGAGGCATAAGAATAAATCCGTGTGTCTCTGTGCAGGCAGAAGACTGATTAACGGGAATTCCCACAATCAGATTCCGGCCGGCCTGATAAAGCTTAATAAAAATGGCACACGAATTGTTATAGTAAGTGGGCGGACGGGATTCTCCCGTCCGGCCTCTTACGTTTTTAAGAGGTTGCGTCGTTTTGCTAACTGGAATTGATGCCCCTCTCATTAAATCTTTTGTTTATGCAGAAAAATGATTTCGTAAACTATGCCGTGAATCATCTCGGTATGAGTTCTAATACGCTTGATTCCTATCAGCGTTATATGGATAAGAAGACAGGGGGAATGATCGCAGCTCCCCATGCCGACTATATGAATCCCTACATCCTTGAGGAGCGTCAGCTGAATGTCACTCAGATGGATGTCTTCTCCCGTCTGATGATGGACCGTATCATCTTCCTCGGCACTCAGGTCACCGACCAGAGTTCCAACATTATTGAGGCTCAGATGCTCTATCTTGATTCTGTGGATCCCGATAAGGATATCTCCCTCTATATCAACTCTCCCGGCGGATCTGTATATGCAGGTCTCGGAATTTACGACACAATGCAATATATCAGTTCGGATGTCTCCACAATCTGTACGGGTATGGCCGCTTCGATGGCTGCCGTATTGCTTGTTGCCGGTGAGGCCGGAAAGCGTTTCGCTCTCCCCCATTCGAGAGTGATGATCCATCAGCCAATGGGTGGTATCCAGGGTCAGGCTTCTGATATCGAGATCACGGCCCGTGAGATTCTCCGCCTTAAGGAGGAACTCTACAAGATTATATCTTCACATTCAGGCCAGAGCTTCGAGAAGGTGGAGGCCGATTCCGACCGCGACTATTGGATGATCGCTGCCGAGGCAAAAGAATATGGTATGATTGATAAGATCCTTATCAATCCCAAGAAAGAAGCTTAATCATGGCCGGAAGTAAGGAAACTCTGATCTGCTCGATGTGTGGTCACATCGACGATAAGAAGACCCCGGTGGTGAAGGTGCTCGATGGGCTGAATCTCTGCACGGAATGTATCTCTTTCATTGATGATACCCGCGACTCTCAGCTTGCACTCCGTAAAGGAGAGAAATCAAAGGGTAAGGCTTCGAAAAAGACCTCAATCCCAAAACCTAAGGAAATCAAGGAATTTCTCGATCAGTATGTCGTAGGTCAGGAGGAAGCGAAGAAATATCTTTCCGTCGCGGTCTATAATCATTATAAGCGAATCAATTCGCAGGATGATAAGGATGATGTTGATATCGAAAAATCGAATATCATCCTTGTAGGCCCGACCGGAACAGGCAAGACACTCCTTGCAAAAACCATCGCGCGCCTCCTTGATGTGCCCTTCACGATTGTGGATGCCACTGTGCTCACCGAAGCCGGCTATGTGGGTGAGGATATCGAATCGCTTCTCACCCGCCTGCTCCAGGCCTGTGATTATGATGTGGAGCGTGCCGAGAAAGGTATCGTGTTCATTGATGAGATCGACAAGATTGCCCGTAAGAGCGATAACCCGTCAATCACACGCGATGTCAGCGGCGAGGGCGTGCAGCAAGGTCTGCTCAAGCTCCTTGAAGGCAGCACTGTGCTTGTTCCCCCCAATGGAGGCCGCAAGCATCCCGAGCAGAAACTGATTGCCGTCGATACGAAGAATATCCTCTTTATATGCGGAGGTGCATTCGATGGTATCGAGCGTAAGATTGCCTCGCGTCTCAACACCCATACTGTCGGATTCGGTCAGGATGGAAAGGAAGCCAAGAAGAAGCGTGAGAACCTCATGCAGTTTGTCATGCCGCAGGATCTCAAGAGCTTCGGGCTGATTCCGGAGATCATCGGCCGTCTGCCGGTACTCACCAGCCTGGAGCCCCTTGACAAGGAGGCTCTTCTAAAGATTCTTACTGAGCCGAAGAATGCCATCACCCGCCAATATGAGAAACTATTCGCAATGGATGGAGTGGACCTCAAGTTTGACGAATCGGCCCTGAATAAGATTGCCGACAAGGCAATCGAGTATAAACTCGGAGCGCGTGGCCTTCGTTCGATTGTAGAGACCATTATGGTCGATGCAATGTACGAGATGCCCAGCAAGAAGGAGAAGATGTTTGTGATTGATGCCGACTATGTGGAGAAGCAGCTCGATAAGGCTCATTTCCATCGTATGGAAGGCTGATTTCATTAAACATAAAGTTTTCAGTCGGAAAAATCTACTGACAAATCTAAAGAAGCGGAGAGCCCGCGGAGATATTCTCCGGGCATCTCCGCTTCTCTTTTATATTCGATTGAACCAATCCAAATCTTTTCTATTGCAAATATGAAATATTTTATTAAATTTGTGATTCAATAGATTGATTCTAATCTGATTTCATAACCTCTCCTAAAGCTCGACATTATGGCAGATCGTGCAGATGTATTGGCGGCTCTTTCTATTCATTTCGGATTCCAACGGTTCAAGCCGCTTCAGGAAGAAGTGATAATGAGCGTCCTCCAAGGGGAGGATGTCTTCGTGCTGATGCCCACAGGCGGCGGCAAATCACTATGCTATCAGCTGCCGGCCCTGATGTCGGAAGGCACTGCTATCGTGGTCTCCCCGCTTATCGCGCTGATGAAGAATCAGGTGGATGCAATCAGATACACTTGTGATAACAACGGAGTGGCTCATGTGATAAATTCCACACTCTCCCGCCGTGATCTTCAGTTTGTGAAAGAGGATATTCTCTCCGGAATCACAAAACTTCTCTATATAGCCCCTGAATCCCTGAATAAACCTGAGATCCGGGAATTCCTATCGAGTGTCAAGATTTCATTTTATGCCATTGATGAGGCACATTGTATTTCCGAATGGGGCCACGATTTCCGCCCTGAATACCGTCGCTTGCGGACCCTGATTGATGAGATCGGCCGACGTCCTGTCATGGCCCTTACCGCCACAGCCACCGAGAAAGTGCGGGCGGAAATAATCCATTCCCTCGGAATCCAGGAGTGCCGTATATTCTCGACAAGTTTTAATCGAGCGGGATTATTCTATGAAGTNCGCCCGAAGAATGAGAATATTGATCGCGACATCATACGTTACATTAAACAACATCCCGGACANCCGGGCATCATCTATTGTCTGAGCCGGAAGAAAGTGGAGGAAGTAGCGGAGATGCTGAGTATCAATGATATCTCATGTCTCCCCTATCATGCAGGTCTTGAAGCCGGGCGGCGCGTGGCCAACCAGGATGCTTTTCTTNGGGATAAGGTACAGGTGATCGTGGCCACAATCGCATTCGGGATGGGTATCGATAAACCCGATATACGCTTCGTGATCCATTATGATATATCCAAAAGTCTCGANGGGTATTATCAGGAGACCGGACGTGGTGGACGCGATGGTGCCGGGGCTGACTGTATCTGTTTCTTCTCGCGCAATGATATGCGACGTCTTGAGAAGCTCCTCCACACTAAAACCGCCCCCGAACAGCGTATCGGCCGGCATCTCCTTCGCGAGACTGCCCTCTATGCCGAATCATCCCTTTGTCGCCGCCGACTATTGCTTCACTATTTCGGCGAGGAATTCGGCGAAGATGAATGCGGGTGCTGTGATAATTGTCAGAATCCTGTTCCGGCACATGACGGCAGGAAAGAAGTGGCGGTTGTCCTTGAAGCCGTCCTCTCTGCCGGCGGACACATCTCCCGGGAAGATCTTATGCGCTTGCTGATTGGCCATGGCCCGGATGATATTGGAGCTAACGATGATTCTGAAAATAAGCTCTTCGGAGTGTTCAGGAATTCCGGGGAGAGATTCTGCAAGAGTCTNATACTTCAATGTGAATTGCTCGGCTTCCTGAAAAAGGATATCAACGATTTTAATATTCTCAGTCTCACGGATAAGGGCCGTGAATTCCTTNTCAGTCCATATAGTGTGATGATNTATAAGGAGAGGGAGATGACTGAAGGGAACAACTCTGTATTCGACCATCAGGCAGGCAAATCAGTGCTTGACCCCGGGCTTCTCGTAATCCTCAAAGATCTTCGTCGTAAGATTGCGCGCAATCTCGATATTCCCCCATATGTGGTGTTTCAGGAGNCGGCTCTCGAGGCTATGGCCACAATCTATCCCTTAACCTCAGAAGAACTCGGAGCAATTCCCGGGGTAGGACCCGGAAAGGTGAGACGTTTCGGTGAGGATTTCCTGAGGATAATCAAGGATCATATCCGCAACAACGATATTGTTCCTCCGGGAGAAATTCTTGTCCGCAGCATGCCGAAACGTAATGATCTCCGTATTGCCGTGATTAAAGCCATTGACCTGAAGCGTGATCTGGCGGAACTGGCCCGCGAGAAGGATCTCGAATTTGATGAACTGATGGAGATTATTGAAGGGATTGTCGAATCCGGAATTCGTATCGACCTCCGGTATTATCTCGACCAGCTCATAGAGACTGATTTTCAGCAGGAAATGTTTGATTTCTTCCGCAGTCAGGAAGAAGATAATCTTNATGAGGCTTATGCCGAATTCTCCGACGAGGTGGATGAGGAAATCATTCGCCTGATGCGCATTCGCTTTCTCTCAGAGCTTGGCAACTGATNCGCAGAACTTCGGCATCATTTTCTTTGGCAATCTGAAGATTTATCACTAATTTTGACCCTGCTCCACTCCGGAATCAATACGACATGGAGAATACTACATATCTCCGTTGCTGAGAATTAATTCAAGCGATGGAGTATAATGAAGTTGTCTAAACTTCAAAACTTAGCCTAATCTAATTATAATGAAATATCTCAATTCGGCTTTGCTGGCCCTGACCCTTGCCGGCACAGCCTTTACTTCCCGTGCCACAGCCATCGGCTGGCCCTCCAATTATGAGGGAGTGATGCTCCAGGGTTTCTACTGGGATTCCTACGATGATACGAAATGGACTAACCTCGAATCCCGCTCTGACGAACTCTCCAAGTATTTCTCACTTATCTGGATTCCCAATTCAGGGAAATGCGACTGGATGGGGTATATGCNGCAGTATTGGTTCACTAATCATAATTCCGCTTTCGGAACCGAGGACGAACTCCTCTCCATGATATCGACCTTCAAGAAGAAAGGCACCGGTTTTATTGCTGATTGCGTGATCAATCATCGTAATGGTGTCACCAACTGGTATGATTTCCCCACCGAGGAATGGAATGGCCGCACATGGCATATCGGTCTCGATGGAATCTGCTCCAATGATGAGATGGCTTATGCNTCAGGTCAGCCTAAGCCAACGGGCAATCGCGATACCGGTGATAATTTTGATGGTTGCCGCGACCTTGACCATACCAATGCCAATGTGCAGGATAACTGCAAGAATTATGTGAAATGCCTTATCGAGAAGTATGGCTATTCAGGTATGCGTTATGATATGGTAAAAGGGTATGGCGGAGAGTTTAATAAGATCTACAACCAGTATGCGGATGTACAATTCTCCGTGGGTGAATATTGGGATGCCAACTATGATGCCGTTGCCGGATGGATCAATGCCACCGGNAAGACCTCTGCTGCTTTCGACTTTCCGTGCAAATATGCAATAAATGAAGCTTTTGCTTCAAATGATATGACCAAGCTCGTATGGAAGGCCAATGGAGTAGANGATCAACCGGCGGGTATGATTCATTATGGCTATCAGCGGTATGCGGTNACATTNGTAGATAACCATGATACGGCACGCGATGGTTCGAAATTCACGGGNAATGTCGTGGCTGCGAATGCCTTCATTCTCATGAGCCCGGGAACGCCGTGTGTCTTCCTCCCCCATTATGATGCTTATAAGGAGGAGATCCAGCGACTGATTGATATCCGGAATGCTGCAGGAATCAATAATGAATCGAAAGTTAATGTGCTCCGGTCTTCACGTGATTGTTACATGGCTGAGATCACTGGTTCCAAAGGGAAGGTAGCAGTCAAAATCGGTGGGGCGATGGTGTCTCCTCAGGGATATGAGAATGCAGATATCAAGGCTGCCGGTAATGATTATTGCATATGGACAAAGAGTCCGATCGGCAGTGGTGATGATCCTGTGCCCCCCACTCCGGAAATGCCGGAGCAATTCTATATTATCGGGCAGGCAGATGGTAACGACTGGAGCTATGATAATGGTGTGAAGATGACCAAGGATGGCGATTCTTTCATATCTGTCACCGAATTCAAGCCAATCGACCCTAAAGCCACTCACGCCTATTTCTCATTTGCACGCCGATTGGGAACTTCCTGGGATGATCTGAATTCTGCCGGTAATCGCTTCGCCCCTTCTGTAGATACTGAAATTGTGGCAGACGGGCCTTCGGTGGCTTTGATGGAAAGTCCTAACCCGGCCGAAGCNAAGGCATATTATATCACACCNGGNAAATACGATGTCAACATCAACTGGAAGGAGAATACNATCTCATTCGCNTCACACATAGAAAGCGCGGTGAATGAGATTGAGAGNNTAGAGGNAACNCAACCAATATATTTCAATCTCCAGGGAGTCCGTATCTCCAATCCTATCTCAGGAAACTATTACATTAAAGTCACCGGCACTAAAANTGAAAAGGTNGTAATGCCGTAACAGTCTGATNTTCCNCATNAGTANGGAAAGTATCNATATCAAAATAGAGGGCCCCGGAGAGTTTGATGTCCAACTCTCCGGGGCCTTTTCCTCATGAATAAATATCTGATCTGACTGAAATAAGNAAGTAATGCCTGCGGTTAAAGAGAAGCGATGGTTTCCGGTGATTCATTCAGGAATCCGGCAATTGTTTCGTTATCAAAGCCATTACGACGAAGTCCGGCCACCATCTCTTTTAGTTTTGTCATAGCTCCTTCCTTTTTTCCTCTTTGCTCTGCAAAGCGTAGTGCACTTCGGTTCTCAATCTCTTTCAGATAAGATTGGGAATAGGTAGCAGCCTCCTCTTGGGAGAGAAGGCCGGTGGAACTCGCTNTAAATATGTCATCATACTCACCNCTCAGGTAAGGTTTGGATTTTCTTGTCAAATCTTCCATATTCTTTATCAGATAAAGGAGTCTTTTTAACTCTGTGTCACAATCATCCCATTCTTCGGGAACTTCCGGTAAGGCCAAAAATATAAACCGAAGGTTTTCGGTATATATCTCTTGGGAATGTCTGTCTATGAGCAGTATATCCTTNCGNAGTCTTACCTCCTTACCTTCCATATTGAAGTCGGTCACTACCACACAAAATACCGGTGCGAGCTCATATTCAACGCCTCTGATACCTTGACTCACTATTGCCCTGCAACCATAGAACAACATCCGGTCGGTGAAATTCTCCGANTCCTCTTGCTGCATTTCAATGATGAAATNNTTGCCTTTATCAGTGGTGCAATAGATGTCGTAAAGNACTTTTTTACCANCCTCATGGTCAGGCAGNATTTCCTTATCTCGNAATTCTACTGAANTGATATGCATCTCCCCTTCAAAGAGTGCATTCAGAAATCGTTTNAGNATTCCNGCTCTTTTCCGGGAACCAAATACTCGTTTGAAACCAAAGTCAGTGAGCAGACGTATGAATTCCCGTTCGAGGGGATGCGTTAATAGATATGATTCTCCATCCATAGTGCTCTACATTTTATTCTAACTATAGAGATTCCTATTCCAAAGGAATAAGGCAACTACTTAACCGATCAGAGGCTATAGAATGTAGTGAAGACTGAGATGGCATCCAGGTGATCCTGAATTCCGGCAGTTTCCCGGGCTGAATGCATCGCCCATATCGCATTTCCCATATCCACTCCACGTATATCGAATTGGGCACTCGATATATTTCCTAAGGTCGATCCACCGGCCACATCTGCATGATTCACAAAATATTGACATTCCACCCCCGCTTTCTCACATANCATGCGGAAGACTGCCGCNCTGTCGCCATCTGTCATATACTTGCAATTGGCATTGATCTTCACCACCGGTCCGCCCCCTATTACAGGATGATTCGTCGGATCATATTTCTCATTATAATTCGGATGCCAGGCATGCGCATCATCTGCCGAAATCATGAAGCTATTGGCGAGCGCGCGATAGATTCCCTCCGTTCCTGCACCCTGTAGCAGACAGATACGCTCCATNATGTCGCGCAANACCGGCGANGCCGCCCCCTGTTTTGTTCCGCTGCCNGTNTCCTCATTGTCAAATATGGCAAGTATGCGTGTTGCCTCCGTAGGCTTATCCGCCGAATCCAGAAGTGCCTGCAGTCCCGCAAATGCCATAGACAGGTCATCTATACGCGCTGATTGGAAATATTCATTTGAAGCTCCGCACACATCTGCCGGCTCATAGGGATATAGATTGAGTTCATAATCCAGAATTTCATCCACATCCACATCAAGCTCTGCAGCCAGCATGCAACGGATNGGTCCTCCTGCTTCCTTGGCCTCNGCTATCTCTTCCGNACTGAGATACCCCAACACAGGTTTCATATCCTTCTGAACCGAGAGAGGNTTCCCATCGTTAACCCCNCGGTTGAAATGGATGGCAAGGTGAGGGATGGTGGCAATCGGACGATCAAAATCCACTAATCTCGATTCAGGACGCAATGGATTTCCTGAACGCAATAAGACGCGACCGGAAATAGATAACGGACGATCGAACCATGTATAGAGGATTCCACCTCCATATTTCTCGACATTCAGACTCACCACTCCTCCATCGCCATATATCTCGCAATTCGGCTTCAATTTAAAACAAGGGCTGTCGCTATGNGCCGAAATGATATGGAATCCGGCTTCCGACNCGGGAACATTACCGATGATAAANGCAAAGATTGCNGTGCCATTTTTTATTACATAATATCGGCCGTTAGGCTCGAGTTCCCAGGGATTCTTCTGATCCAGGGCCTGGAATCCAATTTCCTCAAGTTCATGCCGGATCGTATCGACAGCCATAAAATTACAGGTCGATTGATCCATCCAATCTAATAAGGTCTCTATCTTTTCCATAATNTNTCAATATTTTCTTCTAATTATTTTTACGGTTATTNTTACGGCNATTTATTCTTANNGNNANTNATTCTNTGNGCCAANAAATCAGACGCAGGGATTATCCTNTTGGAGCTGCGATTTAGCCATACGCAAATTTATAAAAATATTCAGACTTNNCAAGAGACTCATCTAATTTTATTATCTTTGCATCTCATCCAATCCTTTAAGTAANNCGCAGNANNTANTGAAGTTNTCNNNACTTCATNNANNNNACNATACNNTTGGCTCNNNANTTGTATCACATATAGTCCTGAGCAATTACTATTACTATATGGAAGAATTTGTTATTGTAAAACGTCTCTTTATCGCCATCTTCGTTATTCTGNTGGCTCTCTATTTTCTTTTCAGAAAATTGCGCTCTAATCTCAAGGAACTCTCTGAGAAGNTGGATCANATAGCATATACTNCCCAGGAAGTNCTNGCAACTTCCTCATCTTCGAGTGCCNCTGATNGNCCGACTGCGGTTGCCTCGNAAGAATCTGNNNNGGANGAATCTCCGGCTGATAAGGATTCAAAGCCCTCTGAGGAGGAGAAGCAAGCCCATGCTCTGGCAATTGNCAGAGATGTCGCTGAGATGATGGAGAAACGCGGATGTCAGCCAAGAATTAATGATGATCATAGTGTGGCATTCGCTTATCAGGGTGAACATTTTGTGATAGAGCCCAATGGTGCATTCATCCGCATATGGGATTTTTCGTGGCTGCGGATAAAGACCAATGATGAGTATTTTCACGTCCTCCGCGATGCAATCAATTACATCAATTTCCAATGCGGCCCAACTCTGATTCTCCATGCTCCGGATGAGGAGGGAGAAGTGGTGCTCAGCAGTAGGCTCGATGCCCTCTACACTCCCGATCTGCCGAAACGCNACGAGTATCTCTCAATGTTGCTCAGTTCATTTTTCGCTGTCAAACAAGGTCTTGACGCTGAGATCAAACGCCTCAAGGATGATCCGGAAGATCTGACGATGCGCAGCAATCCCTCAAGTCTCAATACCGAGGCCCTCCGGAACGGTACCAGCCCGCAAGCCAATTAAATCAATACGGATAAACATATAACCCATGCAAGCAACCGGTTAGTCGCTTGCATGGGTTATNTATTTTATAATAAGTAAGTGTTCAANATTAATTTAATTACTTGATATCNTNTNATNNTGAATACTNACTGNTCCTTCTCTGATGAAAGGATCAGTCGAGGAAGCGGCGTGTAAGTCCGCCATAGCAGTCAATACGGCGATCTCGGAGGAAAGGCCACCATTGACGCACATTCTCAGTNCGACGACGATCNATTTCCACCACCTGCTCCGCCGGTGAATTCTCCGGAGCCAGGAAGAGAAACTCCCCCTGAGGCCCTGCTACAAAACTGCTCCCCCAGAAATCTATTCCCGAGGTCTGTCCCGANGGGTCTTCCTCAAATCCATAGCGGTTGACAGTGATCACAGGCAAGCCATTGGCTACGGCATGACCACGTTGCACCGTGATCCATGCTTCCCGCTGACGNTCCTTCTCTGCCTCATCATCATCAGGATTCCAGCCGATGGCTGTAGGGTATATCAGCATCTCGGCCCCGCGCATCGCCATCAGCCGGGCTGCCTCCGGATACCATTGATCCCAGCATACCAGGACCCCCAACTTACCTAAACTCGTCTCTACNGGCTCGAAACCAAGGTCTCCGGGAGTGAAATAAAATTTCTCATAAAATCCCGGATCATCAGGAATATGCATTTTGCGATATGTCCCGGCCACACTCCCATCGGTATCGAACACCACTGCCGTGTTGTGATAAAGCCCCGGTGCACGGCGCTCGAATGCCGAGGTGACAAGCACCACATTATTCTCAGCAGCTGCCTCGGCATAAAAGTCGGTGAATTCTCCCGGCAGATCCTGAGCAAGGTCGAAATTCTCCACATCTTCAGTCTGGCAGAAATAGAGCGAATCATGCAATTCTGAAAGCACTATCAATTCCGCTCCCTCCGAAGCCAGATTCTCGATAGCGGTAAGATTCCGGGCTCTGTTCCCGTTTATATCATCCGTAAACGAATGTTGTACTATTCCGATTTTCATATTCTATCTTTTAATCCCCATCTCACTTACATCCCCTTATTTACTTAACGGATATACTTCCCCCTTCGTTCAATCCAGATCAAAGGGCAATTGCATTGTGGCACAATGAAGCGAGCCATGCTGCTTTATCAGAGTGAGACATTCCACAGCCACCACCTCATGATCCGGGAAGGCAATCCTCATCGTCTGACACGCTGTCATATCATTCTGAGGCTGATTATAGGTCGGCATGAAAATATGTCGCGGTGTGACAAGATAATTGGCATATGAGGCCGGCAGTCTATGGCCATCCTCATCAAATATAGGGTCAGGCAACGGGAGTTCCACCAGATTATATGGATCCCCCTCAGGAGTGCGCATAAGTGTAAGCTGTGCCCGCATTGCCAGAAGAGGCTCGAAGTGCTCATCGTCCATATTCCGGCAACCAGTGAATAGAATCACATTTCCCGGAGCCATTCTACACAATGTATCGATATGGGAATCCGTATCATCTCCTGAAAGATAGCCATAATCCAGCCATAATACATGCGATGCCCCCAGCCGACGTCTGAGAATCTCATTCAGCTCAGCTTTGGTTCGTCCTCCATTGCGGTTCGGAGAGCAGAGGCAGCGGCTTGTGGTCAGCACGGTGCCTTCACCATCAGTATCCACCGACCCTCCCTCGAGCTCGAAATCACGTTCGTTGCGATAGAGATGCTGAGGTACCAACCCCCGGCTATTGACCAGATTATCCTTGTCAGCGGCAAACTTCAGTCCCCAGCCGTTGAAGCCGAAGTCAAGCAGACGCGCCCTACCATCCTTCACCACAGCCAACGGCCCATAATCCCTCACCCAGGTGTCATTATATTCGATACATTTTACAGTCACCTTATCCGTATCCACCGTTGCGGCTCCGAGCACCTGGCGTGCATAATCCTCCGAGGGCGCGATTACGATACAGTGATATCCGGCCCCTGTGAAGGCCTCCACCAGACGCCGATATTGCGCCTGACTCTCTTCGAGAATATAGTCCCAGTCGGTAAAGGATGCGGGGAGTGTCACCACTATAGCCCGGCATTCCTCCCATTCTGCAATAAATCTTATGTCTTCCATACTTCTTTGGGTTTCCCCTCCTTGCGGCCATCCTCTGGCGGCGGTATCGGGATTTTTTAGTAATTTTGAATCTCAAATATATATCAAATGGAACAATCTCACAATACATCTCAGGAATTTTCCATCGAGATCAAACGCTGCAGAGACCTATTCGAGGCTAAACTCCTCGATTACGGCACATCCTGGCGCATCATGCGCCCGAGTAGTCTGACTGATCAGATTTTCATCAAGGCCAAACGCATCCGTTCTCTTGAGCTGTTCGGAGAAGAGAAGGCGGCTGTGCCCGAAGGAATCCTCCCTGAATTCATCGGCATCGTAAATTATTGCGTGATCGCCCTTATCCAGCTCGAAAAGGGCCCCGGCGACGTCATTCCCGTTTCCTTAGCTCTCGAGCTTTACGACAAATGGATCGCCAGGGCCACTGCCCTCATGATGAATAAGAATCATGATTATGATGAGGCCTGGAGGGATATGAGGGTCACTTCCTTTACCGACATCATCCTCCAGAAACTTCTCCGCACCAAGGAAATCGAGAATAATTCCGGACGCACTCTCGTGAGCGAAGGAATCGACGCCAACTATATGGATATCATCAACTATGCCATTTTCGCCCTTATCAAGCTTAACGAATCGAGTGCCGACCGATAAAATCCGGTTTCGCGTCCTCACATGGCTGATTCGACTTCTCACCGGTGGTGTCTTCCTTTTCTCCGGGTTCACAAAAGCCATCGACCCCTGGGGTACTCTATATAAAATCCGGGAATACCTCACGGCAATGGGATTCGACTGGGGTCATAGCCTTATTGTGGTCGTTACGTTCGCCCTCTGCTCCGTGGAGTTCATAGTCGGTGCGATGCTGGTGTTCGGGTCGTTCCGACGCTCGGCGGCATGGATAGCCATGGCCATAATGTGCTTCATGTTGCCGTTGACGCTATGGATAGCCGTAGCGGATCCGGTGGCTGATTGCGGTTGTTTCGGAGATGCGTATATCATTTCAAATTGGTCCACTTTCTGGAAGAATGTCGTGCTATTCATCTTCTGTGTCTGGCTCTGTCTCTTCAACCGCAAAGCCGGATGGCTCATCACTCCTGCCCTGCAATGGATCGGCCTTGTGGCTACAGGAGGGTTTGTGCTGGCCATTTCTTTGGTGGGATACGTATATCAGCCTTTACTGGATTTCCGGCCCTATAAAATCGGGGGGCCACTCATCGAGCCCCTCTCATCATCGGCAGCCGGAGAGGGATCCGATGATGGATCCGATTCCGGAGAATTCGCTTTCATTTACGAGAAGGATGGGCGGCAACACCAGTTCGGTATCGACGACGAATTGCCTGATGAGGATGAGGGATGGAAATTTGTAAAGCGTATCGCGCTATCCGGAAATGAGGCTGATAATGAGGTCAATTCTTCTGATAGCCCCGACTTCCGCATTTGGAATCAGTATGGCGAGGATGTCACGCTCCATGAGCTCGCCCCTTTCGGACGCACTCTTCTGCTCCTGATGCCTGAATTGGGAGATGTGTCGATCGCCACCACCTGGAAGCTCAATTCTCTTTACTCCTGGGCTCAGAAGAATAATGTAAGAATGCTGGCTGTAGTGGCCGGAAGTCAGAAAGAGATTGATGAATGGAAAGACCTTTCGATGCCCGAATATCCGATTTTCACTGCAGAGGATACGCAGATTAAGGAGCTTGTCCGAGGCAATCCGGCCCTGGTCTATATCGAAGAAGGGAAGATTCTTTGGAAATCCTCCCTTCAGGCAATGGTCACTGATGATTTCTTAGACGAGACATGGGGATCCTCCCCACGGAATTTCACACTCGACAACCGCCGGATTCTCTCGAATATCACCTCCGTCTATCTCATCGTAATGGGTATTCTGATAAGTCTCTCCTTTCTCCCGCGCATCCGTTTCCGGAATCGAAGGAAGGAATCAGTCACTACTCATGATGATACGGCTCTCCCCGAAGAATAGTCATGGCACGATAGAGCTGTTCGGTAAAGAATAGTCTCACCATCTCATGATTGAAAGTCATCTTCGAGAGAGACAATTTAGAATCGGCGCGTCGGTAGACAGCCTCTGAGAAACCGTAGGGGCCTCCGACCACAAACACCACGCGGCGGCGTCCGGCCACCATCTGTTTCTCCATAAAACCCGCAAACTCCATCGAGGAATATTCCCGACCCCGCTCATCAAGCAGTACCACATAATCCGAAGGCTGGAGGCGACTGAGAATCAATTCGCCTTCAGCCTCTTTTTGTTGGGCTTCGGTCAGCGATCCCCCACGCCGGATATCAGGCAGAGGAGTGATCCTGTAAGGCAGATAATGCTTAAGGCGTTTTGTATACTCTTCGATTCCATCAATCACAAAACGAATCGTAGTTTTCCCCACGGTGAGCAGTTCGGTATCCATAAATTTAGATTTTTTTCTATATTACGCCCCTCATCTCGCTTTATTGTATTATCTTTGCATCATTCTCTCCCCGCCGGCCCCGGTGGCCTCGCCTCCCGCCGGCACCCCGTCGGCGCGAAGCCGTTTCCGTCCCGACTCTGTCGGCCTCGCCTCCCCCGCCGGCACCCCGTCGGCGCNAAGCCGTTTCCGTCCCGACTCTGGCGGTCTCGNCTCCCCCCGGCACCCCGTCGGCGCGAAGCCGTTTCCGTCCCGACTCTGTCGGTCCTCCCAAAATACCCCCTCTCTTCCCCAATCATAAATTAATAACCCTCCATATAAAAAAATGAAAACTACCGACGAACTCATCGACGATCTCCTTACCCTTGCTTTTGCCGAAGACCTAGGCGACGGCGACCACACCACCCTCTCCACCATCCCCGCCGATGCCATGGGCAAATCGCGCCTCATCATCAAGGAAGATGGTATCCTTGCCGGCGTGGATATTGCCCGTAAAGTGCTCGCCAAGGTCGATCCCTCCATTCGTATGGAAGTATTTATCGAAGATGGGGCAGAGGTGAAGAAAGGCGATATCGCATTTGAAGCCGAAGGCCCGATCCGTTCCCTACTGATTGCCGAGCGCACAATGCTCAACATCATGCAGCGAATGAGCGGAGTAGCCACCATGACACGCCGTTATCAGGATGAGCTCAAAGGACTCCATACCCGTGTGCTCGATACCCGCAAAACCACTCCCGGAATGCGTATGCTCGAGAAGGAAGCCGTGAAAATCGGAGGAGGCACCAACCATCGTATCGGCCTCTTCGACATGATTCTGATCAAGGACAATCATATCGATTTCGCCGGTGGGCTTGAGAAGGCAATCGACCGTGCCAACGACTATTGCAAAGCCAATGGTAAGGATCTTAGAATCGAAGTTGAGGTCCGCAGTCTTGACGATATCCGCCGCGTGATGGAACATGGAGGAGTCGACCGCGTGATGTTTGATAACTTCACGCCCGAACTTACCCGCGAAGCCGTGAAGATGGTGGATGGAAAGTATGAGACAGAATCTTCGGGAGGAATCACACTCGAAAATCTCCGCCAATATGGCGAAACAGGCGTAGACTTCATCTCCGTCGGAGCCCTCACACATAGTGTCAAAGGTCTCGACATGTCGTTTAAGAGCGTTATCTGATCAACCCCAAATAAAAGATTGCCCTTTACACTATGATAGGTGTAAAGGGCAATCTTTATCATTCCACAAATCATTACTGATGATAAAGACCTCCGCTCAGGCGCGTGGTGCCGACAACAAACAATGGGGCCATGAAGCCGAACAGATTGCCGCCGAATGGCTGATGGCTCAGGGATATGTGATCCGCGAACGCAACTGGAGAATGGGCCGGTCGGTTGAAATCGACATAATAGCGGAAATTCCCGGCACAATGGTCTTCATCGAAGTTAAGGCCCGTACAGGCGACACTCAAAGTCCCGCCGAAGCCGTGGATGCTAAAAAGAAGCGTCGGATGATCCGCGGAGCCGATAAATATCTCCAGCAGTTCTCATTTCTATTCAAATACCGCTTCGATATCATCACCATTACCGGAAACTACACATCCTACACTATCGACCATTTCCAGGACGCCTTCATGCCTGAGCTCCGATAGTGTCCCATCCAATCATGGGCTATTGCTTCACCCGGCCAACTCCGGCACTTCAGCGGGCGCGGAAGAGCGCCAGGGTTACGGCCGTGGCAATAGCTACATTCAGACTCTCGCCATGATTGTTCGGGTCGTACGGAGGAATCAACAACGGCTCGCTGATCAGTTCCCGCAATTCGGGACTTATTCCTTTTCCTTCATTACCCATTATTATGAATCCACTCGACTCCAACTCCGCCCGATAGATATTCTTCCCTTCAAGCATCAGACCATATCGCGGCATCTCCGGATTCTCCAGCATGAGAGCTTTCAGATCTGTATATATCACTTCCACTTTCCCCAACGAACCCATCGTGGCCTGAATCGTTTTCGGATTATAAATATCCACCGTGTCTTGTGAGGCAAAAATGCGGCGTATACCAAACCAATGAGCAGTCCGGATGATTGTACCCATATTCCCGGGATCCTGCACACCGTCGAGCACCAGATATAGCTCTGATTTATCCACACCTGACCATCCTTCCTCCCCCCTCTTTTCGGGAAGCCGAAAGAGAGCAATCACCTCCGGGGGTGTCGACAGAGAAGAAAGCTTCTTCATCCCTGCAGCATTCGTGGTATAGACTTTCTCCGGATGCAAAGCCATTCTCTCCACCCGGTGCTCCATACCATTCTCCACGATAAGGGCCTCAAGGTCAAACCGGCCTAATAGGTCGCCTACACTTTTTTCTCCCTCCACGGCGAATAGGCCGGTCCGTTCGCGCTGTTTCTTCGATGCAAGTCCCGACCATAATCCCAAACGAGTCTTTGATAATATCTGATATTGCTGCATAAATTTTCTCATTAATAAGAAGGTGCATAAGCCTTTTCTAATATGCGTAGTGGCAAAATTAGCGAAATTATCTTTCTTAGCCATATTTTTCAAGATTTTACAGATGATGGGTTAAGACTTTTTCATTATATTTGTATATTGGTTTTGCCATACATTAATAGATGTAGGTTCCACTATAGCCCCTCTCCCATCAGGTCACTCACTCCTCACTCCAAACAGTATTATACCTCAAAACTCATTTAGATATGAAATATATCGGTGCACACGTCAGCGTAGAGGGAGGAGTCTCAAATGCCCCCCTGAAAGCTGCCGAAATCGGCGCCCGTGCTTTCGCTCTCTTCACAGGCTCAAGCGCCCGATGGGTCTCAAAGGCAATTACCGAGAAAGAAGCCAATCTTTTTAAGGAAAACTGCAAGGCTAATGGCTTCACCCCCGATGTGATTCTCCCTCATGATAATTTCCTCATCAATCTCGGAAGCCCCGAGGAGGATAAACTCGAGAAGTCGCGCAAATCTTTCCTCAGCGAAATGCAGAGATGCGAGCAGCTGGGCCTTTCAATGCTTAATTTTCATCCCGGGTCACACCTGAATAAAATGGATGAGAACGATTGTCTCGACCTTATCGCAGAAAGCATCAATCTTACCCTCGACCAAACTCAAGGAGTCACTGCCGTGCTTGAATCCACTGCCGGACAGGGATCAAATCTCGGGCATCAGTTCGAACACCTGGCAAGAATCATCGATGGAGTGAAAGATAAGAGCCGTATCGGAGTATGTATCGATACCTGTCACACATATTCCGCCGGATATGACCTCCGGTCGGAAGAGGGATATAAAGAGACCTGGCGACTTTTCGATGAGATTATAGGTGCGAACTATCTCCGCGCCCTTCACATCAATGATGATAAGAGAGAGAGAGGGTCAAGAATCGACCGCCATGAGCTTATCGGCAAAGGAACGTTAGGAATAGAATTTTTCGAACGCCTTGTCAACGATCCCCGTTTCGATGGTATGCCGATGATTCTCGAGACTCCCGACCCTGACCTCTGGCCCGAGGAAATCGCAATGCTATATTCCCTGATCAAATAGCTTGGTGAAACCTTTGCTCTCCTGACCTACTCTCGAAGTTGACCAAACTTCATCCCCCGAATAATCCATAACCATAATATAACCTTAAATGAAAATTAAACCTGATTTAGGCTTCTGGAAACTCTGGGATCTGTCGTTCGGATTCTTCGGAGTGCAGATCGCCTATGCGCTCCAAAGCGCGAATGTCTCGCGAATCTTCACCACCATCGGTGCGGATCCTCACGATCTTTCTTACTTCTGGGTACTTCCCCCGCTGATGGGGCTTGTGGTGCAGCCTATCGTCGGAATGATGTCGGATAAGACATGGACACGTTTCGGCCGCCGTCTCCCCTATCTGATTGCCGGTGCTCTCGTGGCCGTGATCGTGATGTGCCTGCTTCCCAATTCAGGCAGCTTCCAGTTTTCCATCCAGGGAGCCATCCTCTTCGGGCTTGTGGCTCTGATGCTTCTCGACACATCAATCAATATGGCCATGCAGCCGTTCAAGATGCTGGTCGGAGATATGGTGAATGAGAAACAGAAAGGTCTGGCCTATTCAATCCAGAGCTTCCTCTGCAACGCCGGTTCGATTGTCGGTTATATCTTGCCTTTCGTTCTCGTATGGCTCGGTCTGCAGAATCAGGCTGAGACAGGAAAGGTTCCCGACACGGTGATCTGGTCGTTCTATATCGGTGCCGGTGTGCTGCTTCTCTGCGTGATCTATTCTCTGATCAAGATTAAGGAATGGCCTCCCAAGGTTTACGCAGAATATAATGGCGGAGGCGAAGATGCTGTTGCAAAGGCAGATAAGCCCAAAACCAATGTTATCTCCCTTCTCAAGAATGCTCCTTCCACTTTCTGGACTGTCGGCGTCGTACAGTTCTTCTGCTGGTTCGCCTTCCTCTTCCTCTGGACTTATGCCACCAACACCGTGGCCTTCAACGCATTCCATACACCCTCCACTGTATCTTATCCGGGTATCTCTGTGAATGGTAACGACATCGAAGGCAAATATGTGATTGCCAACGATTCAATTATCGTGATCGATCATGGTAAGCTTGAATCCGACTTCCTCGCCTCTCAGTCTTCACCCTTCACACTGACCACTGCCGATATCGTGGAGAAATCCTCCGACGGCAAACTCCAGATGAGCGGTGCCAATACAATCCAGGTTGAGTCAGCAAAGAATTGCTCCTATATCACTCGCACAGTGCTCAATGCAGCCTCTGCCGAATACAATGAGGCCGGCAACTGGGTAGGTCTGCTTTACGCGATCCAGGCTATCGGTTCGGTGCTCTGGGCAGTGGTTCTTCCCAAATTCCGCAGCCGCAAGCTTTCCTATACCCTCAGCCTCCTCCTTGGCGCCGCAGGCTTCATCATGACCGCCTTCTTCACCAACCAGTATCTCCTTTTCATTGCTTTCGCCCTTATCGGTTGCGCTTGGTCGGCTATGCTTGCATGGCCCTTCACCATCCTCACCAATTCTCTCCATGGCGGGAATATCGGAGCTTATCTTGGTCTGTTCAACTGCACCATCTGTATTCCTCAGATCGTGGCGGCTCTGGCAGGTGGTTGGATTCTCTCCATGCTCAGCGTTCCGGGTGAGCTCGCTCCCGAATATCTGATGATGCTCATTGCCGGTATCTCTCTCGTAATCGGGTCTGCATGNGTGGCATTCATCCGTGAGGGTAAAGGTAGTGCTCCTGTTCAGGAGACTCCCCTCGAATCAGAAAATATCTGATCCCGACCCCTCCCATCCACATAGAGGCCCGGCTCCTTAACGTGGAGCCGGGCNTATTTATTAATTTAGTAACTACNTATCTTATGGATAAAAACATTAATCATGAGTATGAATATCGAGGTCTCTGTATCAACGGATTCCTTATGATTTTCTTTACCTTCATTCTTATTCCCTTNTTAATCGGAATCACACTCTACAATGCAGATGAGTATAATATCGGAACCACCATTGCTATAGTTCTCCCTCTGTTCATTCTCTTTGTGATAGGATGTGCCGGATATTTCGTTCAGGAACCGAATGTGGCCCGCGTGATGATTTTCTTCGGCCAATATAAGGGCACATGCCGTCGTGTCGGTTATTACTGGACCAATCCNTTCATGACCCGCAAGAAACTCTCTCTTCGCATCCGCAANATGGATATCGACCCCATTAAGGTGAACGATAAGATTGGCAATCCTGTGCTTATCGGCATGGTGCTGGTGTGGAAAATCCGCGATACATATAAGGTGGTGTTCGACCTTGATTCGCAGAGTCTCGGCGCGCAGATGGGCACGATCTCCAATCATGCCCTTGAGAATTTCGTCCGTATCCAGAGCGATGCGGCTCTTAGGGAAGTGACCGGACATTTCGCTTACGATCAGACCGATTCCGGGAATCCCGANGAGCTCACGCTTCGTGCATCAGGCCAGGAAATCAGCGACCTTCTCGAGCGCAAGATTAATGAACGTCTGGCCATGGCCGGTATGGAAGTGGTGGANGCNCGNATCAACTATCTTGCATACGCTCCCGAGATTGCGGCNGTGATGNTNCGTCGCCAGCAGGCTTCGGCCATTATCACGGCACGCGAGAAGATTGTGGAAGGTGCCGTATCGATGGTACAGATGGCCCTTGAGAATCTCGAGCGCAACAAGGTGGTGACTCTCACAGAAGGTCAGAAGGCAGCAATGGTAGGCAATCTCCTCGCCGTTCTTTGTGCAGATGAGCCCCTCACGCCGACCCTCAGCGCCAACGTCTGATTCTCCCCTCATCCTTTGTTACCACTCNTCATCAAGATAATATACCGCTACCGAAAATACAGCTTCCGGCCTTCCTCAAAGAAGAGTCGGAATGTGATTTAGATAAATAAAGGCTGTTCCGGAAATCCGGAATAGCCTTTATTTATCTAAAATTACTGTCTTTTGAATATCACCTTCCCTACTCTTTCGATATGGTCGATTAATTCCCGATTCTTNAAGTCTCGATAAATGGAAAGATCGAACATATAAGGAAGATATGTCATATAAAGGAGATCATCTAAACGATAAAGATCCGCATTAGTGACACTATCCCCTTTCAAGGTAAGATCTATATCTGAAAATTTTCGATAATTCCCCTTTGCACGAGACCCATAGACTATTGCCTCCNCAATATGGTCAATTCCGGAAAGAATCCCGACTATCTCTTCATACTGATCTTTCCTCAATCCTATCTCTTCATATATCTCCATCTACCTTAAATTTATTCATCTTCATTTCCAGACGTTTCATCAGTGGATAGTATGTATCGACGATTGCAGTATATACCTCGTCAGCCACTTCATCATCNTATGTATGTGATGTTAGATTTCGAGCNTTAATGGTNTCAAGCCATGCTTCCTCATCAATAANTCCGGCGATNAAAGCCTGTCGGAAAGCATCACGNGAGCCGCGTATTTCAATNGGACCCTGATACTCAAGGTAATCCTTGAGTAGCTTCCATGCCAACTCTTGTGTAAATTCAAAACGNTGAATCAGCCCCTCCTTCATCANGTCAAGATGNGCAAAGTTCTCAACATTCGCCATTGCCTCAATTGCCCCGCTTAGTCTNNATAATGCTTTTGAGTAGTTNGCAAGACGCTGATGCCAACGTATATCCTGTNCATTCATATATTATATCATTATATCCATTACAAAAATAATGAATATTGATTATTCTACGGAATTAAACTGAAAATTAGTTGCTCGATTTAAGTAAATATTCAAAACCTATTTATGATAATTTCACAAGTATTGCTTTTAACGCCTTTCGACGTTAACGCCANGCTCTTATCTCGGAATTTATTGAATCGAGTTCTTAATCATTTATCGNCTGACACACTAACTGAGACACCTATTCATTANCTTTGCAGGTGAATATTCATTTTTAATAATTATATNTTGGAGAATACNGATAATCTGAATNTNATTNATTTTCTCCTCTCGAAAAAANTTTTTATCTTTGCCGAAGCATATCGCTACTGAGCTATTTAACGGAGCAATGTAGCTTACTGCAAATTATTGCCTTGACACCTTGTCGGCAAAGACATATTTTTAGAGCGTTTATCAAGCTCTTGTTCTTGACGGATCGAAATCTGGCAGTTTCATAATCTGAGTCAGGNATGAGGCAACGATAGACGCCTTTCGGGTATGATAGAACCTATAAGAGAATATATCACGTTATATTCTCTTACTCTGACATATATCATACAGCGTGAGGCTCTGCGTTGCTCGTTCTACTCAGATGGGCAAATGCCAGAGCCTCGATTCGTAGAACGAGTAACTGATACAGACTCTCACGCTCTTTTTTTATGGCTGCATCGCCAAGGATCAGCAGACAAACAGTAGATCTTTTTATCCTGTCTCGAAATTTGATACAACACTAAATTAATTTTATCAGGCAATATATCCACTCATGAAAAATTCCCGGTAATGTATGCTTTNANNATGAGTATATATTCCGACACTAATATACAGCATATATGTATAAATATANAGANAANAAGACTTCGATTTCTGATATACCNTTCAGCGAAGAACGAAACGATTTCGGCACGGAACGCTATNTCAACGGTCTNATNAGATTTATTGAGCAGTCTGACGCNCCNATTACCATAGCGCTTCAAGGGGAATGGGGAAGCGGAAAGACTTCACTTATGAGCCGACTTGTAAGAGCATTATGTAAGGGTCCNGAATCTCAATTCGCCGGAATTGAGATCAACACATGGGAATATTCCATGCTGGCTTCGCCGGAAATGACGGTATACAAGATCATGGCGCANCTCGTGAACGCACTCACCAACAATAGTTCAGATTCAAAGAAGAAAGTCACNAAATTGCTTAACGGATTATATCGTGGAGGGCGCGAGGCATTCAAATTAATTCCCGGAGTCGGAGTAGCAATGGAAGCCCTCAATGTTCCTTCCGAAAACCCGTTTACAGGTAATGAAACGGAAAGNATTTCTTTGGCCGAGCTGAAGGNTGAATTAGAAAAGGCTGTTCAAAAGACTATANCNGATGGNAACAAACANGGTGTGATTGTCTTCGTAGATGATCTTGACCGTCTTAATCCTCCGGTGGCAGTTGAGATTCTCGAATTGCTGAAGAATGTATTCTGTATCGATAATTGCATTTTCGTGCTCGCGATTGATTACGAGGTAGTGGTAAAAGGGCTGGAACCCAAATTCGGCAAACTTACCGAAAAGAATGAACGCGAGTTTCGCTCTTTCTTTGATAAGATTATCCAGGTGCCCTTTTCTCTCCCCGTCAGCAGCTACCGCCCTATGGATTTCGTACTCGATTCGCTCGTGAAGATCGGATATATCACAAGGGTCGAAAGGGATGATGACAGAATTAAACGACCTTTCAGCGAGATTGTAGAATATTCTGTCGGTAAAAATCCTCGATCAATAAAGCGCCTGATTAATACGCTGTCTCTCCTTTCCTGCATATCAGAATGTGGCGCGGAAGATAAAGACGATTTTATTCATTCCAGAGCAGGGCGCATATCCAACTTTGCAATCGTGGCTCTGCAGGTATGCTATCCCAAAATATATAAGATGCTGGCATTAATGCCAAATTTCCTTAATTGGGATTCCNCAATATGCACAAGGATGAACCTCCACCTTAAAAATGAGGATGGAGAAGAGTTCGGTTGGGAGGACGTTCTCGAAGCGGTATGTTCGGGGGATAACTATCTCTCTCAGCGTCACAATGATATCAGGAATCTCCTTTACTTGATTCAGACTACTATTGAGGAATCCAAAAACGGCAGCGGTANTCTTGAACAGAATATCCGCTCTATGATAGATAAATCATCTGTAACCGGTATCAGCGAGCCTATCGCAGAATCTGAGGTGAATCATAAGCGCCTCATCGATACGCTTCATCGCCGTGTGTCATCTATGATAAGAAGCAGGCGTCCGGATATTTCGGAAATACAAATAAAGAGAAATACAGGAAATGGCGGTCTATATCTTTCATATCCTGACGGCAAGCGTCTGGAAGTGATCTTCCGTCCGCGTGTGACTAAAGATAAAATCGCATGCGAAATCCTGCTCCATACCGGTGCTAAGAGTCCGGAGCATCTACTTGGTAAATCCTCCGAGGAGATTATGTCTGATCCCAAAGTATCCGAGGCAATGTCGGCTATCGACCGCATCATTACCCCGCTGCTCAAAGACGTGTATTATTTCGAGGGACGCACATATCCGGAATCNGGAATCGGGACATATTTCAAAAGTTTCTCTGATGAGATGAAGCTCCGTATGGATAANGGCTGGATGGATGGCAATGTGGCAGCTGATGTCTCTTATTGGATCAACCTCAAAAGCGAGGAACTCTTCTCAGACCGGAACGTAATAGAGACAATTACAGATGNCATCCTCGCNGCCTACGATTTCCGTAAGGCTGCAGCAAATTTTTAATTAAACTCTAACTATAATTTTATGGCAAACGACCTTGGAAAAAGAGTTGTTTCACANATAAAAGGATTCTTCCGTATTCCGGCTTATCAGCGCGGATATAGATGGACTACGGATGAGATTGAGCGCCTGTTGGATGATATCTACCAACACAGCGATAATCCCAATTCNTACTACCTGCAGCCTATCGTNGTGAAGANACTTTCTGATGACGCAACTCCTGAGAATGAATGTGAGTACGAACTNATTGACGGTCAGCAGCGACTCACTACACTTTTCCTTATTATAAGCTCTTTGAGAGANTGGCTTCCGAAGGTGAATCCCNNCTATANGCTNAAGTATGATACAAGAGAAGGGAGTTGGGATTATCTCAATACCCTCTTCTCTGATATTAAAAGTGCGGAAGAAAGGAAGAATGATTATATCGACTACAGATACCTCTATAACGCTTNCGTCACTATTCAGCAATGGCTCGAAAAGCAAGATGATACTACAAATGTAGCCTTAGCTCTTTATAACCTGCTTTCCAATAAGGTAAAGGTGTTATGGTATGAAGTGGATAGTTCAGAGAACGGGCATGAGCTGTTCAAGCGTCTGAATATCGGCAGGATTCCTCTTACCAACGCCGAACTCATTAAGGCTCTATTCCTGAATCGTAACGGTCTCGAATCGGGACGCTCGGAAAAGAACGTGAGTCAGTATGAGATTGCTCTATTGTGGGAAAGAATGGANCAGGAACTCCGCAATCCTGAATTCTGGGCTTTCCTTACCAATGCCGACCCTGACGATTACCCTACCCGTCTCGAACTGATTTTCGATATGATGTCGAAGAAAAAAAGGAACGAACGTGAAAAATATTTTACATTCTTCCATTTTAACGACCTTCTTACTTCCGGTAAGAAAACTGTGGAGGAGTTATGGAATGATATTGTCTCTTACTTCGATACCCTGAAAGTATGGTTCGAAAATAGACCACTCTATAATCGGGCAGGCTNTCTTGTTCTTTTCGGAGAAAGAATCTCAAACCTTATTGATGAGACCCGCCTCCTTAAAAAGACAGAGCGTCTCGAATATCTTGAAGAGAAGATAAAAGGAAAACTCGCCTCGCCGGAAGATGTGCTCTCCTTGAGATACGGGGAAGGAGACGGCAACTCGANAATAAGGAATATCCTTACATGGTTCAATATCAAGACTATGGATAATTCCAAGGAGCGATTNCCTTTCAACAGATTCAAAGAGTATCCCGGNTGGAGTCTGGAACATATCCATGCTCAGAACTCTGAGGGTCTGCATTATGAAAAGGAACGTCACAACTGGCTTGAAAAGCAGCTTGTAGCGCTAAAGNCTCTCCCCGATAGCANGGATGCCGAAGAAATAAAATCTGATGTGGAGAACGCTCTGCTTATGGATTCCATCGGCGGCGAACTTTTTCAGAATCTCTTTGACCGGGTGACAAATCTGCTTTCTGCCAAACTTTCGGATAATGACATNGAAGCAAATATGCACTCGATTAAAAACCTGGCTCTATTAAAAACAGACGCTAATGCATCTCTGAATAATTCTGTATTTGAGGTGAAACGCAACGATATTGCAAACCTTGACCGACAGGGCCATTTCATTCCGGTATGCACCCGTAATGTCTTTACGAAATATTACTCTCCGGCTGGTGAGAATCAGCCATATCTATGGACCGATAAAGACCGCGATGCATATTTTGAGGAGATAATGCGTATTGTCTATCCTAAATAATATACTATCCTAAATAATATATATGATATGGATAAGAAAAAATTTTCAGAGGTTTTCACCTATACTGATGAGAATAAGCTCTCCTCAAAGATTCCTATTGTAATTCCGATGATTCAGCGGGATTACGCACAAGGAAGAAGTTCGGCTTCGGAAATCAGGAAATCGTTTGTAAAAGCAATTCACAAGGCTCTGATTGAGGGAAGCGAACTGAATCTTGACTTTGTATATGGTTCATACGAGGATATAGACGGCTCAAAAGCGTTTGTTCCGCTTGACGGACAGCAACGTCTCACCACCCTTTTCTTACTTTACTGGCTGGTGAGCAAGCGCGAGAATATCGTCGACGATTGCGATTTTATCGAGCGTTTCACGTATAAGACGCGCCATACTACGCGTGCCTTCTGCCATTTCCTCACGCATCGATTCATTCCTCGCTTCGAAGATTCTTTATCGTTTGAAATAAGAGAAGATCCGGAGTTCATCTTATTATGGGAAAACGATCCTACGGTAAAGGGGATGCTTGTAATGCTTGATGAGCTGAATGATACTTTCTACGGCGCGGATGCTGATATGAAATATTGGGACCGGCTCCCGCTTATTTCATTCTTCTTCGCCAATCTTGATGAACTCGGAGTCTCTGACGAAATCTATATCAAGATGAATTCACGAGGGAAGCCGCTTACACCGTTCGAGCACTTTAAGGCAGAACTTGACGGCGCAATCTCTAACCCTGACTTCTCAGAAAAAATAGATACAGTATGGACTGATGTGTTCTGGAATATCAGGAAGGATAATGGTGTGGATCTCCCCGTTGTGGATGAGAGTTTTCTAAGATACTTTCATTTTATAGCAGATATAATATGCTATAAGAAAGATGGTGAGGAGGCTCCTAAGGATGATTTTGAAATGATTCGGAAGGTATATTCCGACCGACAGAACCAGCAACTCTTTGAGAAGGCGCTTCATGTCTGGTTGGGCGTAGATTCTTATAAATTATTTTCAGATTGGTTTGTCAGCGATCAGCCTTCCGGTCCTTCCTTCCGCGTCAATATTCACCAGTCGGTAAATCTCCTTAAGAATCTATGTCGCGGAGAGGAACAGACAATGCGAAGCACCCTCATCTTATGGGGATGCGTAATATATCTGATGAACACTGACAAGATTTCAAAAGATGATTTCAGAACGCGAATCAGAGTATTGAGGAACCTCACCCTTAATTCGGAAAACGAATATCGTAAGGAACGTTATCAGGCAATGATTACCGAAACAGAGGAGTTTATCCTCTCCGGCGCGATCAATCTTGAGAGCAATTCCTTCAATCAGCAGCAGAAGGAGGAAGAAGCTGAGAAACTTGGTTGGATTGAAGAGCATGACATGGAGCATGAGCTTCGCTTATCGACTTTGGAGAACAATAATCTTCTTTTAGGTTCGACCTGTCTGATTGGCACTGAGAATTATGATAGCTTCGATACTTTCAATCAGGCGTTTGATTACAGTAATGATGAAGATGCGTGGATAGAACTTTCAAGAGCTCTCCTCACCTACGGAGATATCTCCTATAAGGAAAATTATTGGAGAGTGCTGATTCCGGGTAAAAATTCATCTATATGGAGAAAATATCTCGGCCCGAACACGAATGCTAATTTCAGAGAAAGAGCTAATTATGCAATCACCAGCCTATTAAACGACTTGAAAAATGGGAATTCCTATGAGCGGATTATCCAGCGACGACTCGATGGATTAGATAAGTTTGACTGGAGATATTATATTGTGAAATATCCCGTCATAATCAAGAAGTCGGCGCATGGGAAATATTGGTTTCCCGGGGAGACTAAGAGTTGTCATTTCTACACAATGCATACTCCGCTCAGCACAGGAGGCCGCAACTGGGAAGCAATTCTACTTGCCTTGTCTGATGAAGACGGCTGGATTCTGGGCGATTACGGCGATGAGCTAATGCTTGAAGGAAGCAATACATACATTGCCAATGATAATCAGTCAGCAATAGTCAAAGAATATATCGAAGACATTGCAACGATTATTGAAGAGATTGAGATACCTCAGAGTGCAACTCCTGATTCCGACGCAGTAGACAGAGTCGAATATTTAAAATCGGTTTTAGCGAGATACCGACAGTCAAAGTAAAACCCGTCTATATCATCACGTCCCAATATAAGTATCATTCAGAGATGAAGATTTGAGAACACAAACTAAACTGAAAGGATCGAATCCTGCAAATGGATTCGACCCTAATTTTATGTCATCTTATAATTTTATCGGACAGCAATAATTTTAAGTAGCTCATTCGGGGTGCTTAGTCATTCTGAGCTTTGGATTCCTCCTGCTTGGCCTGAGCTTCGCGCTTGGCCGCATCAGCCTCCACTTCCTTATTGGCCGCATCCACTTCCTGCGGATGAGCCTTCAGGAAATCCTTGTAGGCCTGGATAATCGAGGTGGTCTTTGAGGCCTCCTGAGATTCCTTGTTTCTCAGAGTCACCATATTGGTCACATACACCGTAAAGATCGGGAAGAGCATCATACCCAATGCAGCCAGCATCACCGACAGGACACGTCCAACACCCGTCACGGCCGTAATGTTACATCCGACAGTGGTGACATCCATCGTGGCCCACCATAGGGCATCGGTATATTTAGTTACCAACGGATTCACGCCGTATTCGAACAGGTAGAAGGTGAGACTCGAAAAATACACAAGCGACATCAGCAGAATTATATATGTGAAGAACAATCCTGTAGCCTTGTTATAGGTAAACCAGTTGACCACAATTGCCAGAGCGTATCCACCTCTGATCAACGGGACATAGCGGACCAGATAACTCACTTCCTGCGATATCTCCAGACCGTAATGATATATGATCACCTGATAGGGAATCGACACAAGGAAGAAGATGAGATGTGACCAGAAATATTGCCATTTTTTCGGAGCGGTGAAAAGCTCGATGAAGAAGATCGCCATGAATATCACACATATCCAGAACTGCCATTTCTGGAATCCCGGTGCCTCATAAAAGGCCACATTCTTAAAGCTATCGTAGGAAATCATGGCTATCAGCACTATGGATAACACCAGGATCACCAGATGAAGAAAAATTCGTATCCCCCTCTGGCCGAAGAATGCCAGGAAGGAATGCAATCCCATTTTCATATTATAAGTCTTTTCAGATTTTAAGTTTATATTCTTTGCGGAATCGCCTCCGGACGCTACTCCGGGGTCAATCAATTTTACTTTCCTTAGAAAACCTTTATATCCTAAAAACGTTAAATTTTTATAAAGAGTTCAATTCTGTTTCCGGATTAATTCGGGATTTCTCCTCCACCGGACTCCTATCAGATGCAACATTATTAACATTACTTGTATATGGCTCAGACTTATTCTGCAACACAAATTGTGAAAGAATTTCCCCGAACCTTTTTCCGTGGAATCGGCCAGGTATTCTTTCAGGACAATATGTGGACCGGCCTCCTGATCACAGCCGGTATCTTCTGGGGCGCCTATGCCGAGGGATTTCCCGCTGTGGCGTGGGGAATGCTCGTGGGCACGTTCGTTTCCACACTCACCGGCTATCTTCTCAAGCTCTCCGATGAAAACGGAGCCCAAGGCCTTTGGGGCTTCAATGGCTGTCTGGTGGGTTGTGCTTTCCCCACATTCCTCGGTGATACGATATGGATGTGGCTGGCCCTCATCTTCTGTTCGGCTATGACCGTGTGGGTGCGTACGGCGCTCAACAATGTATTCGGAAAATGGAATGTCAGTTCTTTCACATTCCCCTTTGTACTCTGCACATGGTTTTTCCTCCTCGCTTCACGCGTCTTCAACGGTATGCCTCCGACATACCTCGGCGATCCCGCCTTCCCCGCTTCAGTGCATGAGGCTCTCAACATGGGATTCGGAGATCTTGTGGTCTATTGGCTGAAGGGAATCTCGCAGGTGTTCCTTATCAATTCATGGGTTACCGGTGTCATCTTCCTCATCGCACTTGCTGTCAGCAGCATCCGGGTTGCCGTGTGGGCTGCCATATCTTCGGCTGTGGCTCTTTTCATGGTGATAGTGTTCCAGGCCCCCGGTGCTGATGTGGCCGAAGGTCTCTATGGATTCAGCGCCGTACTGACCGGTATAGCTCTTGGTGCCACATTCTGCAACTACAGCTGGAAGACTGCCATCTGGACCCTCTGCGGCGTGATTGCCACCGTCTTCATTCAGGGAGCCATGAATGTATTCTTCGCTCCTATGGGGCTGTCTACCCTTACCGGACCCTTCTGTATCGGAACATGGCTCTTCCTCATTCCGGCATACAAAATGTTTGCTCCCAAAAATTAACCTACGGCCTTTCTTCCGACCACCCTCGGGGGTCCGGACAGAAAGGTTCTACTGTAGAGAAACCGACCGTATAAGGGTTCAATATAGTGATTCCTGATAAGTAAGTGTTCAAAATTAATTTATACTATATGCGAGCTTATTTTTGAGGCGATTTCAGCGCGGAATTGAAAATCGACGAGTTTCCTTAAAAAGAAAACAATGACGAGTCAATGAAGGAGAATACTTTCGTATTCGACTGAATGACAAGCTGAAAGCGGCCAAAAAGAAGCCGCAGATAGTATAAAAGATGGGTATTAACCATTGGACTCATACTATCGTTTAATTTTGAATAATTACTTAACTGATACCTTATCCGGACTCCTCTCTTCAGATTGACTATGACTATGAAATCACAGAATATCGAAACCATGCCTCTGACCTGGAGGCATTATTACATCGTCGGGGTAGCATCGCTCGGGCAGCTTATCGGTACGGCCGTAGCCACTGTGGCCGGTATCATCATTCCGATGCTCAATATCCTCCTTCACCCCGAACTGTCTTCCTTTATGCAGGGTCTCATCGGGTGTGTCGATCTGATCGGTATCGCCATCGGCTCCGTGATCTTCGGAAGATTGGCCGATAAATATGGTTACCTTCTTTTTTTCAGGCTATGTCCGGCGCTGATTCTTGTTGCATCCGTGATATCGGTGTTCATTCCCCATATAGCGGTGCTCACGGTATGTCTCTTCATTGTCGGTATCGGCATCGGCGGAGAGTATAGTCTGGATTCCGGCTATGTATCCGAACTCATGCCCGTAAAATACCGCGCGCTGATGGTGGGCGTGACAAAGACAGCTTCCTCCCTCGGCAATATCATCGCGGCGGCACTCGCCTTCTGGTTTATCATGGGAACCCGCAATGCAGATCTATGGTCTGATCTTATGTGGATCGTAGCCGGTATTGCTGCCTTGATGCTCATTCTGCGTATTCCCTTCTATCAATCGCCTAAATGGCTGCTCGACCATGGAGAATATCAGGCCGCGGAGAAAGCCGCTCAGCAATTCCTCGGCAAGGATGTATCCATTCCCAAGCCTGATCCTGCTCCCGATTCTAATCCCTCTCAGGCTGCATCTTCTTCCGATTCAAAGCCGGAAGGTCAAAAGAATGCCTCAGATGAATCATCCCCTTCGATATTCCGGTTCATAAGCCGCAATATTAATCGGGTGATCCTCTCCGGAGTGCCCTGGGCATGTGAGGGTCTCGGAGTGTATGGCATCGGTGTCTTCCTCCCTATACTTGTGATGGCTCTCGGGCTTAAGCATGATACTCCCGGAATGACCCAGATAATGCATGTGGCCTCGTCGGTGGAGGTGACACTATGGATCAGTTTCATTATGCTGCCCGGCTTCATCCTCGGCCTCTGGCTGATCAATAAGAAGAAAAGTATCACGGCAATCCAGTCGGTAGGATTCTGGTTATGCGCTGTCACTCTTGTGCTCCTGCTCCTCTCCTATCATAATAATTGGAATAAATGGGTGTCTATCGGAGCATTTATGGGTTTTGAATTGTTCTTAAATATGGGTCCCCACCTGATCACCTATGTGCTTCCTCCGAAAACCTATCCGCCCGCCACTCGCGGACTCGGAGTAGGAATCGCAGCCGCAATCGGGAAGATCGGTGCCGTGTTAGGAGTATTCTTTATTCCTATCCTTCTGAAGGCCGGAGGTGCCACTCTGGTGCTGATCGTCTCAGCGGCAGTGATGGTGATTGGAGCGATTGTGACCAACGTCTACGGACGCCTCGTGGATCAATCTGAAAATTAGCCAAGCACTTCCCCCGGACAGAAAAGCTGTTTCCGTCTCGCCTCTGTCAGAACTCTACAGGGAAGAATTAGAAGTAGCTCATATCAATTAATTAATGTATTGACCTATAATCACAAAACTAAATTATAAAAAACATGACACACAAATTTGAAGAGAAATTGAATTCTGGCAAGGCAGTCCTTTTAGCCTTCCTTCATGCAGGTAAGCAAGATGCTGTGGATGTGAAGTATATCCTCAAGGAGCTCTCCGACAAGTATGGCGATAAGCTGGAGACCATCAAGGTTGACGGCTCCTACGACCATGAGTTGCTCCGCAAATACAAGGTAGATACCTTCCCCACATGGATTCTCATCAAGAATGGAGAGCAGCTCTGGAACGGCAATGGTATCAAGAAGGTAGAGACCATCGATGAATCAATAAACGCCTTCATCTGATCCGAACTGATCACCAGGATTGCGGAATCCTGTCACTCAGGATAAACCGAATATTTCCAATCGCAATCATATCATACAGGCCCGGCCCACCCCAAGAGGTGTTCCGGGCCTGATTTTAATACCAGCCCCTTGACAAGATAGAATCAATCCACAGGTGGTAATCAATTTCTAAAGTCTGACATTACCACCACCTTACTCCCCTATTAATTAGAAAACAATCTATACCCATCCGCGATAAAAATCAGTGTACATCCGTGATAAAAATCTATGCCCATCCGCGATAAAAATCTGTGAGCATCTGTGAGCAAATTTAGTTTAGAGTTCGAATGTGGTTTTGGGGTTCACAGATGAACGCAGATTAGGGTCACAGATGAACGCAGATGAAGTCATTGATCATGAGGGCAGCTTTCTTCCGGTATAGTCTATTATTTTCAGGACAATACCGAGTGACTATTCAAGTGGTTGGAACGCGGAACTAATTGAATGTGCGGAACTAAGGGAATAAATTTATTCGTGGTATCGAAATGGAGGGAACGGACGCTTTGCGTCTGGAATGAATAAGAACGATTGCACAATCCATTTCTATCCGGTAACTTTTATTTCCATCCTTAAGAGAGATATTCTGTAAGAGAGATATTTTATCAGATGCCTACATTGAGTTGACTTTCTTAGGAAGCCAAAGCTTCCGTTCCATTAGTTCAGACTGCATCCGGATCCTCCCTGTAATATATTTTTCTCTAAATTCCGAGTATTCAATTCGTTCCGCGTTCAAACCCCTTGAGAAGATAAAATCAATCCACGGTTGGTAATCTATTTCTAAAATCTGACCACCACCTTACTCCCTTAATCAATTAGAAACAGTCTATACCCATCCACGATAAAAATCTGTGCCTATCTGTGAAAACGATCTGTGTGTATCTGTGAGCAAATTTAGTTTAGAGTTCGAATGTGGTTTTGGGGTTCACATATGAACGCAGATTAGGGTCACAGATGAACGCAGATGAAGTCATTGATCATGAGGGCAGCTTTCTTCCGATATAGTCTGCTATTTTCAGGACAATACCGAGTGACTATTCAAGTGGTTGGAACGCGGAACTAAGGGAAGGTACGGAACTAAGGGAATAAATTTATTCGTGGTATCGAAATGAAGGGAACGGACGCTTTGCGTCTGGAATGAATAAGAACGATTGCACTATCCATTTCAATCCGGATAGTCTAGTATGACTTTGGTTCGTTTAATTATGAATACTTACTGTCATATCTTGATCTGACTTTCTCAGGAAGCTGAGGCTTCCCGTTTCTTTAGTTAGAGCCCGATCGGGATTCTCACCGGTATAAATTGTTTCTCTAAAGTCCGAGTGTTCAATTCTTTCCGCGTTCAAACCCATTGAGAAGATAAAATTAATCCACAGGTGGTAGTTTATTTCTAAAGTCTGACCATTACGACACTTTACTCCCCTAATCAATTAGAAAGAATCTATGTCCATCCGCGATAAAAATCTGTGCCCATCTGTGAAAACGATCTGTGGGCATCTGTGAGCAAATTTAGTTTAGAGTTCGAATGGGGTTTGGGGTTCGCAGATGAACACAGATTGGGGTTCGCAGATGAACACAGATTGGGGTTCGCAGATGAACACAGATTGGGGTTCGCAGATGAACACAGATGAGGGTTCGCAGATGAACACAGATGAGGGTCGAAGATGTGCGCAGATGGGGTCGTTATTCATGAGGGCAGCTTTCTTCTGGTATAGTATACTATTTTCAGGACAATACAGTTTTTTTATCCTATCCTACCCTGCCCTCACCTCAATCATGATAACACTATAATAATCATAATGTATGATACTTCCTCTTTGGCGACCCTTTAATCTCGAAAAGTTTTATTATCTTTGCTTTTGAAAGCAACCTAAATCTGTATAACGACCGATTAGAACGAAGAGACATATGGCATGAGCCTAAAAACTTTGGAAAACATTCTTGTAGACGTTACGGGCATTGGTCGGCCTTCAGATCTTTCAGCAACCAATGAGACCACCGACCTCTTCTCGTTCCTTGACGGGGACTCCGGCTCACTCTTTGGCAATGAAGTAAAAGGTCTCGATGATTTTGAGTTAATTTGTTTTCTGATAATTCGATAGCTTATGTGCAACATAATTAAAAATGAAGATGTAAAAAAAGTAATTATGCCTTTAAGAGGTCATAATGTTATACCTGATTTCTTAGTAGCTCAATTATATGGGGTGCAAACTAAGGAAGTTAATCAAGCTGTCAGAAACAATCCCGATAAATTTCCGGAAGGGTTTATACTTGAATATTCAAAAGAAGAGAAAGCCGAACTGGTCAAAAAATTTGACCAGTTCAATATAAAACACTCTACAGCTACGATTAAAGCATTTACAGAGAAAGGGTTATATATGCTTGCGACTATATTAAAAAGTCCTGTTGCAACACAAACAACGCTTGCTATCGTAAATACCTTTGCTGAAGTAAGAGAATTGAAATATCGTCTATTAGAGGTTCATGATACGGAATCCAAGCAAGATAAGCAAGCGGGAATGAAGCGTATTGGTGATATTCTTGCAGACTTGATTATGCCTGACCTTGAAACCACCGAAACCCAGTCAACTCTTGAATTTAACTTTGTCATTGGAAAATTAAAACATTCTGTTACTCGACAAAGAAAGAATGATAATGCCGATCTTATTCTTCGAGAAAAAGTTATCTTTGCAAAAAGACTACTTTCAAAAGGCTTTCAAGAAAAGGAAGCATTGGAGTTAGCCAACATCACAGAAAACGATATAGATAAAATAAAAAATCTTATCTAAACCTGTTCTGTAATTCTTAATTCCACACTCCTCATTCCTCAAACTATGTTAGGACTGCCACAATCCACCGCAATAAAGCGCCCACTGCCTAAGGCGCTACTTTTTAAGCGGTTTGACTGGACTCCATCTCAACGTAACCGTTTTGATGATGAGGTCTCGCGTCTTGATGTTATGAATTGTATTTCACCCCAAACAGTGCCTGCTATTGTTGCTGGAAATGAAGTGAAGGAGATATTTGTGGTTGAAGTTCAACTCAAATCCAGAGAATTTGATACTAAGGCAATAGAACTTCTTGCAAAGAATATTCAGCAACGTATAGTCTATGTTCTCCGCTACGAGGAAGAGGCTACGCTTGCAGTCTATCATACAAAGTTGCTTATGACTGAGCGGACGCGAAGAATCGCGTCCCTACCGATTGTCGGATTAAATCTTGATGCCGTTTTGGAAAATATAGTTTCCTCAATCGGCGATTTCTCTGTTGATCAGGATAAATCCCTCACCGAGCAAATTAGGATTGATGAAGAAAGAAATAAAATGCTGCGTCAGATTGCTACTTTGGAGCGTCAGATGAACGCTACCAAACAGCCACGCCGTAAGCGCGAATTATTTGTGGAACTCCAAAAACTAAAAGCAATGCATAATGCTTAATTCACAATTATGAAAACTAATGAGGAAAATCTTATTGTAATAAAATCGAAGGCATTTGCTCTTCGAGGAATAAGACTTTATCAGTATCTCGTGAAGGAGCATAAAGAATATGTATTGTCATAGCAAATTCTGAGATCTTCAACAAGTATTGGTGCTAATATAAAGGAGGCAATCCGAGGTCAATCCAAAGCTGACTTTGGGGCGAAAATGAATATAGCTCTGAAGGAAGCAAGTGAATCAGAATATTGAATAGAGTTACTTTACGAGTCAAAATATATATAAATCAACAGGAATTCGAAAGTATTATTGCTGATTGTCGCGAATTGCTGAAAATTCTAACAGCGATAGTAAAATCAACATTTTCCAAATAATATAATTTTGCATTGTGCATTATGAATTGTGAATTTTCTAAACTAAGAATGAAAAGCCTTGACGCTGTGGATGGGAACGTGGCTAAAATAGCTGCGTTGTTCCCTCATTGTGTCACGGAATGTAAATCGGGGGGGTAGATGATGCATCTTGCCTTAAAATTGATTGGGATAAACTCAAAGATGAGCTTTCAAAAGATATCATAGAGACGGGAGAAGAACGCTATCAGTTCACATGGCCAGATAAGCGTGCAGCTTCACGTCTTGCCAATACTCCGACGGATAAGACTCTACGTCCGGATGTTGAAGCTTCAAAAGATTTCTGGAACACAGAAAATCTTTATATCGAGGGAGATAATCTTGATGTGCTGAAAGTTCTCCGCGAGAACTATCTTGGCAAAATCAAGATGATCTACATTGACCCTCCGTATAATACCGGCAATGACTTCGTTTATAACGATGATTTCGCACAGGATTATGCAGACTGGCGTAGGGACGCGATTCTTCGCGTCCGCGATGAAGATGGTAACCTTACCGAAGATCCGATGCAGCGCAATACCGAGAGCAATGGTCGCTTCCATACTGATTGGCTTAACATGATATATCCGCGCTTAAAAGTGGCGCGTGATCTTCTCTCTAACGATGGTGTAATCTGTATTTCCATAGATGATAGTGAGGTGGAAAATCTCAGAAAAATTTGTGATGAGATTTTTGGTGCTAACAATTTTATTGCAACTTGCGTAAGAAAAAGAAGAGACAGTCAGGCAAATCTCTCAAAAAATATTTCTCCAATTCATGAGTATATATTAATATATGCTCGTAACAACGGGGATATCCTAAATAAGGTGCCTGCCAAAATTGATGAATCAGCGTACCCTAATAAGGATAGCGATCCTCGTGGCCCATATACAACTATGCCTTGTACTAATAAGGGAGGTGCCGTATATAGTGTGACAACTCCGACAGGAAAAGTTATTACAGAAGAATGGCGTTTTAAAAAAGAAACTTACGATAAACTGTTCAATGATAATAGAATCGTTTTCCCCAAGGGAGGCGAGGGTAAACCTCGTTATAAACTATTCTTATCTGAGAAAATTGCTGAAGGTGTTTTAGCTAACACATGGTTTGATGACATCGCTTCAAATCAAGAAGCTTCAAGGGAAATTAAAGAACTTTTCGATTCGCTCACTTTTGATACTCCTAAACCTGTAGGATTACTTACTTTCTTACTTCGTTTATGTTCCGATAAAGAAAGTGTAATTCTTGACTTCTTCAGTGGTAGTGCAACAACCGCACACGCAGTAATGAAACTCAATGCTGAGGACGGAGGAAAACGCAAGTTTATTATGGTGCAGCTTCCCGAGGTGACAGATGAGAAGAGTGAAGCGCATAAGGCTGGTTATGAGAACATCTGCCAAATCGGTGAGGAACGTATTCGCCGTGCTGGTGAGAAGATAATTCAGAATGCAAAATGCACAATGCATAATTCCAAGGATAAGAAGGGATTGTTTGACGAGGATGATTCTGAATTGTGCATTAAGAATTGCGCATTGCCCGACGTCGGTTTCCGTGTGCTCAAACTTGACTCGTCGAATATGGAGGATGTGTTCTATACTCCTGAGGATTTTAACGAGAGTGACCTATTCAAATCGGTTGACAATGTGAAGCCTGACCGAACTCCGCTTGACTTACTATTCCAAGTTCTGCCGGAACTTGGAATCGAACTCTCTGTCAAGATTGAAGAGCGCGATGTCAATGGTAAAAAAGTGTTCTTCGTTGACGGCACTTATCTCATTGCTACCTTCGACACCGAAGTCAACGAGTCTACCATCACTGAAATAGCTAAGCTGAAACCGCAATACTTCGTAATGCGCGATGCCTCTGCCGCCAATGACAATGTACTCGACAACTTCGAGCAAATCTTCAAGCATTATTCTCCTGACACCATCCGCAAAATCCTTTGAGGAATTAGGAAAGGGGAATAGTATAGTTCAACCCGATTTTGCAGACGTGCCTTCAAAATTAAACTATGGATTTAATGGCATAAAAAATCAAAAAAGACGCGTAGAGGTATATACCATATACCTTTAAGCGTTAAAATCGATAAAAAAATGGATAAGATTCAGAATCTATATCGTACATGGCAATCGATACACCTATTGAGCGAGCTATTCTTCTGATACCATCCGTAAAATCATGTAGTATGAAAATTTATCAGTTATCAATAATTTTATTCCTGATTGTATTTCTTGGTGCTTGCAATCAAACGTCATCAAATCATCAGAATGTAGAGATTCCTATTCAAGTTGAAGATGAATGGGTTGATGTAAAAGAAGAAGTCGAAGAAGATTGCTCNGTTTGTTATGGTTTAGGTTTTAGGAATGTCTCCTGTCAAGAATGTGGAGGTTGGGGGCATAAGACACATAATGTTTCTGGTAGTCGTCCTAAAGATTGTTCAGTATGTTATGGCACTGGGAAAGTACGTTGTGAAAAATGTGGTGGATATGGCTATACTCGATGCCAATATTGTGATGGCCATGGTTCACACCAATGCACTGTATGTCATGGTTACGGAATAATAATTATTGACCCATCAAGACCCCATTTATCTCCTCAGTGCAATAACTGTGGTGGTTCAGGATACGGAAAATGCACAATTTGTAGAGGTTCTGGACGACTCCAATGCTGTGAGGATGGGTTGATGACTTGTCCTACCTGTTGGGGAAGTGGTCGATATGGTCAGGAGAATTATTCTTATACTCAAGAAGAAGAATGCTCTTTCTGCAATGGTTCCGGCCAGAGACGGGAATACTGTTTCGACTGCAATGGAACTGGGAAAGTTATGGTTGAACAAGTTGTAAAAAAGAAAAAGTCGGAATTATAGATGAAGTTCAAATTTAAGATACANGGTTATCAGANNGAGGCAGTCNANAATACNACNTCTATCTTCACCGGGCAGCCGAACCGCGANAGTAACAAGTATCGCCGNGACCTCGGACGTAAGGCAAGCAGTACTATCTNCTTTGACGGTGACGATGACGGCTACCGTAATGCTGACGTNGAGNTNTCNTCNAANCANNTGCTCNATAATCTNCANTCCGTTCAGACTCTCGCAGGTGTACCGCTTTCCAAATCTCTGAGCAAGATTGACGGTCTCGGTGCNGTCAANCTTGATNTCGAGATGGAGACCGGTACAGGTAANACTTACGTCTATATAAAGACGATGTTTGAACTCAACAAACTNTATGGCTGGTCTAAGTTCATAATCGTTGTGCNGAGCATAGCNATTCGTGNGGGTGTTGCCAAATCATTCCGNATGCTNGAAGATCACTTCATGGAGCAATANGGCAAGAAGGCGCGTTGGTTTATCTATGATAGTAAGAACCTNAATCAGCTCGACCAGTTCTCGCANGATGCAGGGCTGAATGTGATGATTATTAACACACAAGCTTTTGCNACTTCACTAAANGAAGGAAGTCGCTCAAAGGAAAGNCGTATTATTTACTCAAAGCGTGATGAGTTCGCTTCTCGCCGNCCGATTGANGTAATTGCTGCTAACCGCCCGATAATCATNATGGANGAGCCGCAGAANATGGAAGGNGTAGCAACGCAGGCAGCTCTCAAAAGATTCAATCCNCTGTTTGTATTGAANTACTCNGCTACTCACCGCACAAAGCATGATACNGTNTATGCTCTNGATGCTCTNGANGCTTACCGNGAGCGCCTTGTAAAGCGNATNAAAGTTGTTGGTTTTGAGCTTAAAAATCTTCGTGGCACTAACGGATATATGTATCTCGAAGATATTGTTCTNTCTCCGACNAAGCCGCCAATGGCAAGAATATCCATNGAAGTTAAAAATGCTGCCGGAGAACCGCGCCGTCATTTCAAAACATTAGGAGTNGGTGACTCNCTGTTTGTGGAGTCAAACGACTTGGAGCAATATCGTGGCTATGATATTTCCGAAATCAATCCCGGCAATNCAGCCTACCCTNCCGGATATGTGACTTTTACAAATGGCGCGACTATCCGTAAAGGTGAAATCGTTGGNGACTCNAACGAANTGCACATGCAGCGNGTTCAGATNCGCGANACTATCAAGGCTCACTTTGAGAAGGAGCGTCAGNTNTTCAANAANGGAATCAAGTGTCTGTCACTGTTCTTCATCGACGAAGTGGCNAAGTATCGTAAGTATGANGAGAACGGCGAAGCGGTNAAGGGNATTTTCCAAACTATCTTTGAGGAGGAATATGCCCGGCTTGTCAATGATGAGTTCCACATCTTCGATGAAGANTATAACGAGTATCTGCGTCGGTCGTATCCNTATCAGACACATCGCGGTTACTTCTCCATTGACAAGAAGGGAAAGATGGTTGACACCAAGACCAAGCGTGGCTCTGATGTCAGCGAGGANGCTTCGGACTATGACCTTATCCTGAAAGATAAGGAACGTCTGCTGAGTTTTGATGAACCNACCCGGTTCATCTTCTCGCACTCCGCTTTGCGTGAGGGATGGGATAATCCGAATGTGTTCCAGATTTGCACGCTTCGCCACANCAATTCAACCACAACGAAACGTCAGGAGGTAGGTCGTGGACTCCGTATTGCAGTTGATAAGAATGGTGTACGTCAAGATAAGGAATTGCTTGGCGATAGCGTCCATGACATAAATGTGCTGACCGTTATAGCTAACGAAAGCTATGCAGACTTTACGTCGGCACTCCAAAAGGAGACACGCGAAGCTCTGCGTGAGCGTGCAACCAAAGCNACTACCGACTACTTCAAAGGCAGAACCATTACTGTTGACGGTCAGCCTCNTGTCGTTTCTGACACCGAGGCAGGTCGCATTATGATTTATCTTGAAGATAACGGATATGTAGATGAAAGTGGAAATATNACTCCGAAGTATCATGCAGATGTCNCAGCNGANAGACTTGCGCCATACGGAGATAAACTTGCCCCGATGGCTGAGGGTATAACTAAACTNATCAACTCGATATTTGACCCGTCTCTGCTTGATGATATGACTGAGAATGGTGGTAAAACNAAACTACCNGAGCCAAAGCTTAATGCAAACTTCTATAAAGANGAATTTCAGGCTCTTTGGAAGGCTATCAATCACCAATATGTCTATACTGTCAGCTATAATTCCGACGAGTTGATTAATAACGCANTATTGCATCTGAACACNGATGAGTTACAGGTTCGAAAGCTGCGTTATATCAAGATAGAAGGCTCTCAGAATGANNATGAAGTAACTGAATTCGGAGATACCAANTCNANTTCGGAAGAGCTTACCGATGTTAGCACTTCATCAGTGAAGTATGANCTTATCGGNCAGATCGCCAAGGGTGCCAATATCACCCGACGAACNNNCGCTAAGATTCTTCAAGGNCTNCGNCCGGCGAAACTCGCTNTNTTCCGNAANAATCCCGAGGAATTTATTCGTAAAGTCGTGCAAATCATCCGTGAGCANAANGCNACNATGATNGTNNACCACATACATTANCATCTCACCGATGGNACGTATGACTCTGACATCTTCACNGCNGCNANNAANGCAGAGTTNGANAAGNCNTATCAGGCAACCAANCACGTNACCGACTATGTNGTTTCCGACAGTATCGGNGAGCGNAACTTCGCTCACGATCTTGACGAAGCAAATGAAGTCGTGGTATATGCAAAACTACCGCGCTCGTTCAACATACCTACCCCTGTCGGCAACTATGCTCCCGACTGGGCNATNGCNATGCANAANGGCGATGTCAAGCATATTTTCTTTATTGCNGAAACAAAAGGCTCATTGAACTCTATGCANCTCAACGCAATAGAAAATGCCAAGATTGATTGNGCCTCNCAACTNTTCAANGANATGTCAACCGANAANGTCAAGTATCATAAAGTCACCTGCTATCAGGANCTGATNGATGCAATGACCGCGANAAAATGANNATGGACGNNCAGATTTATTCAGAGGATTATTCTACTAATCCGNTGGAGGATATGGAAGGCGATACAACTTCTATTCCCGAACTGGTCAAAAAATTTGACCAGTTCAATATAAAATACTCTTCAGTTACGATTTAGGCATTTACAGAGAAAGGATTATATGTGCTTGCTACCATATTTAGAAGTCCTGTTGCAACACAAACAACGCTTGCTATCGTAAACACCTTTGCAGAAGTAAGAGAATTGAAATATGAGAATAGGTCAATAAACTAAGAGAGGAAAACTGCCATGTCTTGAGCTGACTTTTCAGTAAGCTGAGGCTTCCCGTTCCTTTAGTTCCGGTCCGATCGGGATTCTCACCGGTATAAATTATTTCCATAAATTCCGAGTGTTCAATTCGTTCCGCGTGCCAACCCCTTGAGATGAAAAAAATCAATCCACAGGTGGTAATTTATTTCTAAAGTCAGACCAGTACCGCCACCCTACTCCCCTAATCAATTAGAAAAAAATCTATGCCCATCCGCGATAAAAATCTGTGCTTATCTGTGAAAACGATCTGTGAGCATCTGTGAGCAAATTTAGTTTAGAGTTCGAATGGGTTTTGGGGTTCACAGATAAACACAGATTGTGGGTCACAGATAATCGCAGATGATCTGAGTCAAGATTATCCAATAAAAATCTGTGAGAATCTGTGAAAACGATCTGTGAGAATCTGTGACCAAATTTAGTTTAGAGTTCGAATGGTTTTTGGGGTTCGCAGATGACCATAGTTTGGGGTCGTTGCTCATGAGAGTAGCTTTCTTCTGGCATTGTCTACTGTTTTCAGGACAATACACATTTTCTCTAAATTCCGAGTGTTCAATTAGTTCCGCGTTCAAACCCCTTGAGAAGACACGGAAGGTGTTGAAATAATTGCCGGTCCACAATCCGCAAGGCTCATAATCTCATTGAGTGTGAAGGGATGTTGAGTATGAATGGATGGAAAGATTAATAAATAAGGATTGTAGATTTTTGGAAGTTGGTAATTTTACATCCGATATTCTTTACCGATATTCTTTACCGACTTTCTTTTACTTACAATCCTCACTATTATGACTTATATTGACCTTATCAACCGATTCTGGAAACTAAACCGCCTTGAGCCATTCGCTCCATCTGATCTCAGACTCTATTTCTATCTCTTGGATCAGTGTAATATCCGCGGCTGGGAGAATCCTTTTAAACTGTCTACCCGATACATCGAATGCGAGCTGAAGATGTCGCCTAAGGTGATCGAGGAATCAAGAGAACGTCTGCATGATCGGGGGCTGATAGAATTCACCAAAGGCATCGGATCCTCCACCCCTACCTATATCATTAAGGGAGTTGAAATATCCGGGAATCATTCCTCCTCTCATTATTACACCAACAATGGCTTCCCATCCGCCAACATAAAGAAGAATACACCTGCTGAAACACATAACTGCCCGCAAGATAACCATGACAACGGCTTGTGTAATGAGGATAGGAACAACTGTAGCGAAGATCAGATAAATTCCGTAAATCATACCCAAAGTAACTCTCAAGGTAACTCTCAAGGTAACATTAATGGTAACATCGAGGGTAACAACAAAAGTAACACCACCCTATATAATAGGAATATTAAGACTAAGACTAAGACATCTGATGTTGATATTAATATTTCTCCCACCGCGCGTGGATGCGAGGAGGGAGAATCTATACCGGATCAGAACCTGACGCGTTTCGACTCCCTCCTGCAGGAGATCAGAGACGGAAAGCATCAGATCTGGACTGACACAATCCGTAAGAAATTTGGCATCGAGGATATCACGTCCTATCTTCCCTCATTCCGTGAACATGCAATTGCCAACGACCGTATTCGG
>JAAVFV010000009.1 GCA_014800525.1 Bacteroidales bacterium
ATTGAAGTCGTTTAAACTTATTTTTTATTCACATTTGCGAGAGATTTTTGAGCTGATTTCGTCACTCGAAGAGGTAGCAACCTCTCGGTTGGTACCGATGAGAGGGGCGGAAGCAGTCAAAAAGATCCGCAAAGAGGAATAAAAGAATGAAGAATATACCTAATTTTAACATTCGTAAATTAGTTTAAACGACTTCATTAGTATCATTCAAAAGAGATTACTTGTCAAGGAGGGATACCGAACGGCGGATGAAATCTGACAGAGCTTCACCCTTCAGAAGACCGGATTGGAGAAGAGCAAGATCAATGATCTGCTTTACTACGGTCTGCTTGTCGGCATATTCCTTAATGATGCCTTCCTCCCGTTCACGGTTTTTCTTCACCTTCTCTTCGAGTTCGGCCGATTGCTTTTTGTCGGTCTCCGAAGTTTTAGAGCGGAGTTCCTCAATCTGCTTATTATCAGCATCAATCTCCTCACGGATAGGTTTCACAACCTCACCGACCGTCTTATCAGCATCCTCAAGAATCTTCTTTACCGCAGGCTGCTCAGTATTGACCACCAGTGAATACATATCCGGCATATCACCATAGAAATTCATACCAGGCTGCATGGCTGCCATATCCTTCATACGGCGCATCATCTCATTGCGTGTCACAGTGGCCGGAGCGTCCTTCTCTGTCAAGGCTGCATACTCCACAATGAAATTAGTCTTCTCCATCTGAGGAATCTCTGCGCGGAATATACCGGTCAGAATATCAGCCTGTAGAGCACTGAGTCCGGAATCTTTTGCATCAGCCTTATTGATGAGACGCTCGGGAGTATCTGAATCGACACGCACGAAACGTACCTTCTCAAGCTTGCTTTCCAACAGACCGATCACATGCTGGTCGAGCTGACCATCGAGCAGAAGAACATTATAGCCCTTCTCCTCAGCTGCCTGAATGTAGGAATGCTGAGCGGTCTTATCGGTAGCGTAGAGATATACCACAGTGCCCTCCTTATCGGTCTGGTTGGCCTCAACGAGAGTGCGGTATTCCTCAAGGGTATAATAATTACCGTTCACATCCTTCAGGAGGAAGAATTTACGTGCTGATTCGAAGAACTTCTCATCAGTCAGCATACCATATTTGATGAAGACCTCGATGTCGTCCCATTTCTGTTCGAACCCCTTACGGTCGTTCTTGAACATCTTATCGAGTTTCTCAGCTACCTTCTTTGAGATGTAAGAAGAAATTTTCTTCACCTGCTGATCGGCCTGCAGATAGCTTCGGCTCACATTAAGAGGAATATCCGGAGAATCGATCACACCCTGCATCAGCATCATAAATTCAGGCACCACGCCCTCCACCTGATCAGTGACATAGACCTGATTGCAGTAGAGCTGAATACGGTTACGCTGGAGATCGATGTTGCTCTTCACTTTCGGGAAGTAAAGAATACCGGTAAGGTTGAAGGGATAATCCACATTCAGATGGATCCAGAACATCGGATCTTCCTGACCGGGCTGGAGCTCATGATAGAATTCGAGATAATCCTTATCTGTGAGTTCCGACGGCTTTTTTGTCCATAATGGTTCTGTGGAGTTTACCACGAGATTCTTATCCGTATCCACATACTTGCCATCCTTCCATTCCTTCACCTTGCCGCTGATTACGGGTACAGGGAGGAAACGGCAATATTTCTTCAGAAGCGTATCGATACGGGATTGCTCAAGGAATTCCTTGGACTCATCGTCGATATAAAGAATTATATCTGTGCCTCGTTCGGTCTTGTCGATTTCCGACATCTCATATTCCGGACTGCCGTCGCAGACCCATTGCACGCCTTTCGCCCCTTCCTTATATGAGAGAGAACGTATTTCAACCTTCTTGGACACCATGAAGGCTGAATAAAAACCAAGACCGAAATGGCCTATGATTGAATTGGCAGTATCCTTATATTTCTGGAGGAATTCTTCCGCACCTGAGAATGCTATCTGATTGATGTATTTATTGATATCATCGGCATCCATACCGATACCATGATCGGATATGGTGAGCGTGCCGGCTTCTTTATCCACCTTCACGCGCACATCCATCTCGCCGAGTTCTCCCTTGAACTCTCCGAAAGAGGCCAGGGTCTTCAGCTTCTGAGTGGCATCAATAGCGTTCGATACGAGCTCGCGGAGGAAAATTTCATGATCGCTGTAAAGGAATTTCTTAATAACGGGGAATATATTTTCAGTAGTAACCCCAATTTTACCTGTAGTCATATTAGTGATTTCTATCTATTGTAATCTTACAATGTCGGTATCACCGACTTCTATAGATATAACACATATCGTGCCAATCAGGTTTTATACTTCATGTATGTCCGAGTCTTATTCGAAGCGCATCGTCACTGCAGGGCTGATTCGCGCGGCAAAGAGAGAGGGGAGAATCAGAGTGAGCCATATGATGAAGAGTACACCGGCATTGAGAATCGCAAAACCTTCCCAGCTGAAATGCACCGGAACGTAATCAATATAATAGGCATCCGGATCGAGCGGCAGGAAATGATAGCGTTTCTGTGCGTATAGAAAACATAACATCAGCAGATTTCCGATAAGCATTCCGGTGATTGCTATTCTTAAAGCAAGCCAGATGAATGTGGAGCGTACTTCCCGTTTCGAAGCTCCCAAGGCCCGGATTATGCCTATAAACCGTTTTTTATCGAGAATGATTATCAGCATGGCCGAGATGAGAGTGACACAGGCCACGAATGTCATCAACACGATAATCACCACTACATTCGTATCCAGCATCGTAAGCCAGCGGAAATATCCGGCTCCCTGGTTCAGAGCGTTGTCCACCTGATAAGGGCGATAGATCAATCCTTCGGCAGTCCCTTCGATAAGGCGTTGCTGCAATCTTTGGGAATACTCCGTCAGACGGGAGAAATCATTGGTTGTGATTCTTATGGCAGTTCCCTCGGTGTTCTGGAGGGCTCCGAGTTGTTGGATCAGACGCAGATCTCCGTAAATATAGGCATTATCGTAAACATTGAAATGCGAATTATAGATACCCTTCACACGCAGCGGCCTGACTCGGAGTTCATCATTTAGAAAATAGGTGTTGATCTTATCTCCGGGCCGGAGATTAAGTTCATTGGCAGTTTTCCTTGAGATGAGTATTTCCAATGAGGCTGTATCAGTATCTTCCTTGGGCTTGGCCATAAAGGAGGGTAGCGCACCCTCTTCAAGGGTGGATTGGAGGAATGATGAAGTATTGGAATCTGCCGCACTTTTAAGGTATACCCCTTTGAAAGCCTCGGTGGTCTTCATGATGGCCGGGATAGCTGCCTCAACCCCGATATCCGAGATATAATCTTCTCCCTTAAGGAGTTGGGATAGACCGGGAGTGAGCGATACGATATTCGACTCATTCACCGGATCGGAAAGCGCATAAAGAGTGATATGGGAATTAAAACCGATTATACGGTCGCGGATCTCGCGTTGAAAGCCTGTAACTATAGCAATCGCACCGATCATCACGGCTATGGAAAGGGCCACGGCTATGATAGCCACCCTAATGGCCGGTGCCTTGCGTTTACCTTCAGAGCCAAGGGAGAGTCTACGCCCCAGATAGAATGATAAACTCATTATTATTTTAAAGGATAAAGATTTAAAGTCTGCAAATATAATTTATAATTCCATTTCATCAAAATAAGTTTAGACAACTTCATTGCAAGGAGTAGAACCGGATTATGCTTATTCATGAGAAATGCTTATCTTTGTGAGAAGAGACAGATGGGACGGGGGAGAAGGAAGAGGAATTTGAAATAGGAGAGGGGTGTTGGGTAGAAATAAAGATAGAATATGACTGAAGAATTAAGAGCCGAGCGAGAGGAACTGCTGACTGAGACTGTCGGCCTTCTCACCGACCAAAGTGAAGTGGAGAAACGCATGGCTCCCTGCGGAACGGGTACTTTCCCGTATGTTCCTGCTCTGCGGGAAATGATAGATATCGCGCGGAGGGTGATCTTTTATGATTTTCTCGACCGCCGGCGTAACACTCAGGCTGCCCGCACATATACCATCGGAGCCGGAGTGGAGAATATATTCAATATTCTCCGTAAGGAGATACGTCAGGCGATCACATTTGAGAGTTGCCCTGACTGCGAGAATTCCGAGATCCGCGCCGCACGTCTCGCTATGGATTTCATCCGACAGATACCGGAGATCAAACGTATCCTCTTCACCGATGTCCAGGCAATGTATGAAAACGATCCGGCAGTAGACAATTTCGGAGAGATCGTGCTAAGCTATCCCGTAATCAATGCCATGCTTCATTACCGTATCGCGCATGCTCTGTTGCAGGTGGGGGTTCCCGTGATTCCACGTCTGCTTACCGAACTTGCCCACTCTCAGACCGGAATCGACATCAACCCCGGCGCAAGTATCGGAGAGCATTTCGCCATCGACCACGGCACAGGAGTGGTGATAGGACAGACCTGTATAATAGGCCATCATGTGACCCTATATCAGGGAGTGACGCTGGGAGCCAAAAACTTTACGCTCGATGCCGACGGGCATCCGGTCAATGTTCCCAGACATCCGATAATCGAGGATAATGTCACCATCTATGCCAATGCCTCTATTCTGGGTCGCATCACGGTGGGGAGAGATTCCATAATCGGAGGCAATGTATGGCTCACATATTCCGTACCCCCGGGGTCACGGATCATGCAACGCAAGGCAATCTCCTCATCCTTCACCGACGGAGGAGGAATCTGAGGTAAGACCTGAGTCTAAGATAGGAGCTCAGAAAAATATTTTGAAAAATTTTTTCGAATAAATTAGCATAGTTTGAGCGGCTTTATTAATTTTACTATAAGAAGTTGAAGAGGCCGACTTTAGGGAGTCGGATCAAAGACTGCAAACTGATTAACCGACAAACGAGGTGGCCGAAAGATCCGATGAGCCGGAAAGGCAAGATGAGGATGCCAGCTTAGAAATCTAATTAACCAAGATGGAAGAAACACTACAGAAAACGTGTCTCCACGACCGTCATGTGGCCCTTGGGGCCTTGATGTCGCCTTTCGGCGGCTTTGATATGCCTATACAATATGCAGGCATCACCGAAGAGCATAATGCCGTACGCGGCAATGTGGGCGTCTTTGATGTAAGCCACATGGGTGAGGTCCGCGTAAAGGGCCCTCAGGCATGCGAATTCGTAAATCATATTTTCACCAACGATGTGACCGGAGCTCCCGACGGCCAGATTTTCTATGGCATGATGTGTCATGAGAATGGCGGCGTGGTCGATGATCTTCTCGTATATAAAGTGAATGATGAGGAATACTTCCTGGTGATAAATGCATCAAATATCGCTAAAGACGTGGCATGGATCTTTAAGAATGCCGAGGGATACGATATCACCGTGACAGACGAGAGTCCGCTTTACGGAGAGGTAGCAATCCAGGGTCCGAAGGCGGAGGAGACTGTTGAGAAAGTGTTGGGTATTCCGGTAGAGGATATTGTATTTTATACATTCCGCATATTTGATCTTGATGGCGAGAAAGTGATCGTATCCCGCACAGGCTATACCGGCGAGGACGGCTTTGAGATCTATGGTTCTCATGATTTCACACGTAAGGTATGGGACAAACTGATGGAAGCCGGGGTGCAACCCTGCGGACTCGGCTGTCGCGACACACTCCGTTTTGAGGTCGGCCTCCCTCTCTATGGCGATGAGCTGGCAGATGATATCACTCCCCTTGAGGCAAGCCTAAGCATTTTTGTGAAGCTCGACAAACCCGAATTCATCGGTAAAGAGGCTCTCGCAGCTCAGAAAGCTGAAGGCGTGAAACGCCGTATCGTCGGTATCGAACTTGAGGGAAATGCAATCCCCCGTCATGGTTATCCGGTGGAAGTGAACGGTGAGAAAGTCGGAGAAATCACCACAGGCTATCGTTCGATCTCGACCGGCAAGAGCGTGGCAATGGCCATGATCGATAAGCCATACGATAAGCTTGGCACCGAAGTGGAGGTCCGTATCCGCAAGAAGACCTTCCCGGCAAAGGTGGTCAAGAAACGTTTCTACGAAAAGAATTATAAGAAATAACAACCCTCCGTGGGACACAATCCCGATGAGGAAATAACAGCAAATACATTAAGCAAATACATTAAAAGACATATGAGCAAGATTGAAGAAGGCCTCCGCTATGCGGAGTCACACGAATGGGTGAAGGTAGAGGGCGATATCGCCGTAATCGGAATCAGCGACTACGCACAGCATGCACTTGGAAATATCGTATACGTTGACCTTCCTGAGGTTGGCGACGAAGTAGAGGCAGGTGAGGATTTCGGTGCAGTTGAGTCTGTAAAGGCTGCAAGCGACCTTATCAGCCCCGTATCCGGAGAGGTGGTGGAAGTGAATTCCGAACTCGAAGATAAGCCCGAAGCTATCAACGAGAATGCTTTCGGATGCTGGATCATCAAGGTGAAGATGTCGGATCCCGCTGAGATCGATGCCCTTCTTGACGCAGCTGCTTATGCAAAGCTCTGTGAGGAGTAATTAATTCCTGCTAATAGCCTGCCGGCATAGCCAGAAGCCATGCCGACAGGCTTTTTTCAAATCATCTAACCTGACTGCAATGAGCAATCGATATATTCCCCACACCCCGGAAGATATCCGGGCGATGCTTGATAAAATCGGAGTGGAGAAGGTCGACGACCTTTTCGCCGATATCCCGGCGGAGGTGATATTCAAAGATGAATATGATATTCCTTCCGCAATGTCGGAGATAGAGCTCCGACGCCATTTCCGCGATCTTGCTTCCAAGACCCGCCGCCTCACAGTGTTCGGCGGCAACGGTGTGTATGATCATTATACTCCTTCCGTGATTCCTCATCTTCTGGAACGCAGCGAGTTTTATACCTCCTATACTCCGTATCAGCCGGAGATTTCACAGGGCACTCTCCAGTATATCTTTGAATATCAGAGCATGATAAGTGAGCTCACCGGTATGGAATGCACCAATGCTTCCATGTACGACGGTGCCACTGCCACTGCCGAGGCTGCCTTTATGATGGTGGCATCGGCAAAGAAGAAAAACCGTGTGCTGATGTCAGCCACACTTCATGCTCATGTGCAGAAGGTGGTGAAGACATATCTCGGTTTCCATGGCGTGGATCTCACTGTAATTCCCGAGAAGGATGGAGTGACCGACCTTGATGCAATGAAAGGCGAGCTGGAGAAAGGAGATGTGGCCGGAGCTATTTTCGCTTCTCCGAATCGCTACGGAATTATCGAAGACTATACCGGAGTGGCCGAAACGCTTCATGCCTCCAAGGCACTGATGTGTATCAATGCCGATCCCTCGACATTGGCTGTATTGCGCACTCCTGCTGAATGGGATGCTGATATTGCCTGTGGCGATGGGCAGTCGCTCGGTATGCCGATGCAGTTCGGCGGCCCGTATTTAGGCTATCTCTCCTGCCGTCAGTCGTTGATCCGCAAGATGCCGGGTCGTGTGGTGGGTGCCACAACGGATGCATCCGGCAAGCGTTGCTTCGTTCTCACTCTCCAGGCTCGTGAGCAGCATATCCGTCGTGAGAAGGCCACAAGTAATATCTGCTCCAACCAGAGTCTGATGGCACTCTATGCCACTATCTATCTCGCTCTGATGGGAGAGAAGGGCCTCATTGAGGTGAATGAGATGTCGGTAGCCGGGGCTCATTATCTCCACGACCGTCTGATCGAGTCGGGCAAGTTCACCGATGTCTATGACAAGCCGTTCCTTAAGGAATTTGTGGTAAAAACCGATCTTGATATTGAGGCAGTGAATAAGAAGCTTCTTGAGAATGGAATCATGGGCGGTATCTCTCTGGGAGACGGACGTGTGATGTTTGCCGTTACCGAGCAGCGTACGAAAGAGGAAATCGATAGATTGATCACACTAATGCTGGAGGCCTGAAGAAATGAAAAATTACGACAAACTGATTTTTGAGGTTTCAAAACCGGGCCGTAAGGGCTATGAACTTCCTGCGGCTAAGCTTGAGGCAGACGGACTCAAGGGTATTCCCGCAGATCTGCTTCGCAAGAAAGCTCCGGAACTTCCGGAGGTGAGCGAGCTTGATGTGGTTCGTCATTATACGAATCTTTCGAATAAGAACTTCGGAGTCGACACCGGTTTCTACCCTTTGGGCAGCTGCACGATGAAGTACAATCCGAAGATCAATGAGGAGCTGGCTGCCATGCCTGAATTTGCGGCTCTCCATCCGGCCCAGGATGAGGAATCGCTCCAGGGTGCCCTCGAACTCTATTATAATCTCCAGAAGGCATTGAGCAATATCGCCGGACTCGCCGAGTTCACTCTCAATCCGTATGCCGGTGCACATGGTGAGCTTACGGGTCTGATGGTGATGCGTCAGTATCATAAGAGCCGTGGCGACCATAAGCGCACCAAGGTGATTGTTCCCGATACGGCTCACGGCACAAATCCGGCTTCCGCCATGGTGGCCGGTCTGGAAGTGGTGGAAGTGAAATCCAAGCCTAACGGGTCGATCGATGTGGAGGATCTCAAACCATTGCTCGATGATACCGTTGCCGGAATCATGATGACCAATCCCAATACAGTCGGTATGTTTGAGACCGATATCGTGGAGATTGCTGATCTTGTGCATAAAGCCGGAGGTCTTCTCTATTACGATGGAGCGAATCTGAATCCGATGTTAGGTAAGGTCCGTCCCGGGGATATGGGCTTTGATATCATGCATATCAACCTTCATAAGACATTCTCCACTCCTCATGGTGGTGGCGGCCCGGGTTCGGGTCCGGTCGGTGTGGCTGCACATCTTGTCGATCTTCTGCCCAATCCGAGAGTGGTGAAAGATGCGGATGGTAAATTCCATATTCAGACTAATGATAAATCACTGGGAAGCATTTCATCTTTCCTCGGCAATTTCGGAGTGATGATGAAGGCTTATGCCTATATTCTCTCTCTGGGTAAGGAGAATATACGTCTTGTCGGCCCGATGGCTACATTGAATGCCAATTATATCAAGGAAAATCTTAAGGATGATTTCCTTCTCCCGATTGAGGGTGCATGCAAGCATGAGTTTGTATTTGATGGTCTGAAGGATAAGTCGACAGGAGTGACCACGCTCAATGTTGCGAAGCGTCTGCTTGATTATGGATTCCATTCTCCGACAATCTATTTCCCGCTGCTCTTCCACGAGGCTCTGATGATCGAGCCTACCGAGACCGAGAGTAAGGAGACTCTGGATGAGTTTATCGAGGTGATGCATAAGGTTGCAAAAGAGGCACGCGAGAATCCGGAAGTAGTGAAGGGTGCTCCACACACCACTCCTATCTCACATCCTGATGAAACCACAGCCGCCAAGAAGCCTATCCTTTCGTATAAGGCAATGAAGCAGGCATAAATAGATAAATATAACAGAAGAGTAGCTGCCCGATTGAGCAGCTACTTTTCATTAACAATTATATAGATATGCATTCTGATATCATTATAATAGGAGCCGGTCCGGGGGGATATGAGACTGCGCTTCATGCTGCCAGGGAGGGGAAGAAGGTGACTCTTTTCAATGGTAACCAATTGGGAGGAACCTGCCTTAACGAAGGATGTATCCCCACGAAATGTCTTTGTCGGGACGCTGAGATTGTGGCCACCTTCAAGGAGGCCGATCGCTTCGGCATCGATGATTTCACATTCTCTGTGGATTATCATAAGATTGCTGACCGCAAGAATGAAGTGGTCGGCAAGCTTCGCGATGGGATTGCCTCAATGATGAAGGCTGCCGGAGTGACGGTGGTGAATGCCATGGCTTCGTTTAAGGACGCTTCCACCGTTGTTGCCGGCACAGAGGAATATACGGCAGATAATTTCATCATTGCCACCGGCAGTGTCTCTCGTTCGCTGCCTATTCCGGGTCATGATCTGCCGGAAGTGATGGATTCGACAGCGATACTCAATATCGATTATATTCCGGAGAGCCTCACCATCATCGGTGGAGGAGTGATCGGAATGGAATTTGCCTCCATATTTTCCAATCTTGGATCGAAGGTGACGGTAATTGAGTTTATGAAGCAGATTCTGCCTCCATTTGATTTCGATATTGCAAAGCGTCTGAAGCAGACCCTATCGAAAAGGGGAGTTGAAATTCTCACCGGCGCGGCCGCTAAGAGCATAGAGAAGACAGAAGAAGGGCTGAAAGTGACCTATGAGGCCAAGGGGAAAGAAGGTGTTGTAGAGAGCACGGATCTTCTGATGGCTGTTGGTCGCGCACCCCGTGTTGATGGCCTGAATCTTGAGGCTGCCGGAGTGGAATATACTCTTAAGGGGATTATAGTCGACGATATGATGCGGACAAATATTCCCAATATCTATGCCATTGGAGATGTCAATGGCCGTATGATGTTGGCTCATGTGGCATCTTATCAGGGTCGCCGCGCTTTAAATGTGATTGACGGCAAGGAAGATTCGATCGACTTCAACCTCGTTCCGTCGGCTGTATTCACTTTGCCTGAATGCGGAATGGGTGGTCTCACCGAGGAGGAATGTAAGGCCCGGGGTATTACCGTGAGAATCGGCAAGAGTTTCTATCGTGCCAACGGCAAGGCTCTGGCCATGGGTGAGGATGAAGGATTGTGTAAGCTGATTTTCGAGAAGGATACCGACCGCCTTATCGGGGCTCATATCATGGGGGCTGAGGCAGCTATTCTGGCACAACAGTGTGTCGATTTCATGAATGCCGGTGCCACAGCCGCTACGATGAGAGATGTGATATTCGGTCATCCCACATTATCAGAAATCATACTTGCTGCCCTTTAAGACTCCATTCTTGAACCACCGTATAAAAGACTGATTCCGTAATTGGAGTCAGTCTTTCTTTATTTATTGGATGGGGCCTAATATCTTTGGAAGTAAGCCTACATTGTTTTTGAACGGTTACTTATCTCTTAATTTAATGCACTCTACGGATTATAATCAGAGTATTGCACACGTTGAAAATATATGTGAATCATGGTTTGCACATATTTTGTAATGGTGTGCTTCGAAAACAAAATATTTCCATAAAATTTTGGTAATCATAAAAATATTGTTGATATTTGTGTCGGAATAAAGATTAGCAATCAATAAGAATCTATAAATCTTGTGGATAGATGCAGGCGAAAGGATTTTTACTGATGGCTAAATCTTTAGATTAAGGATTAACAATTGCATGTTGTATGTGGCATGTCGCTTCGGGGCGGATAGACTATCATTACTGGAGGATGTGCATTATTACCAGATAAGCCTATGTTGGAGAAGTTTCTTGAAAAGGTTGAATTCGATTCAATGGCCGATTTTCGTAAGAACTATCGAGTGAAAGTTCCGCAGAATTTCAATTTCGCGTATGATGTTGTGGATGCCTGGGCGGAGAAAGAGCCCGAACGCAAGGCATTACTTTGGACTGATGATAAGGGAAACGTAGAACAATTCACGTTTGCCGATATGTCGCGGGAGTCAGATAGAGTTGCTGCGTGGCTACAGACTCTTGGAGTCGGACGTGGTGACAAAGTAATGTTGATCCTGAAGCGTCACAAGGAGTTCTGGTTCACTATCCTTGCTCTACATAAATTAGGAGCGATTGCCATTCCGGCCACCCACCTCTTGACACCGAAGGATATCATCTATCGTTGTAATGCCGCAAAGATTAAGGCCATTGTAGCGGCCGATGATCCGGAAGTGACTAAGCACATCACCAAGGCAATCCCTGATTGCCCTACGCTCGAGACCGTGATCACCACAGCTGATGTGGCTCCGGAAGGTTGGCACAGTTTTAATGAAGCAGCAAGTGCTCCGGAATTTAAGCGCCCTGAATTTGTGAACGCCAATGAGGATCTGTCATTGTTGTATTTCACCTCCGGCACCACCGGAGAACCGAAGATGGTTGCACACGACTTTCTTTATCCTCTCGGGCATATCGTAACCGGAAAATACTGGCATAATCTCCATCATGATTCCTTGCATCTCACAGTGGCCGACACCGGCTGGGGGAAGGCTGTCTGGGGAAAGCTCTACGGACAGTGGATGGCCGGCGCAAACGTGTTTGTGTATGATTTCGAGAAATTTAATGCAGCTGATCTTCTCCGCCAGATGGCTGACTTTAAGGTGACATCCTTCTGTGCGCCGCCCACCATCTATCGCTTCATGATACTGGAGGATATGTCGCAATACGACTTATCATCGCTTGAATATTGCACCACGGCCGGCGAGGCAATGAATCCGAGCGTATTCGAGAAATGGAAGGAGCTCACCGGAATTGATATCAAGGAGGCATTCGGCCAGACTGAGACCACTCTTACAGTCGGCACATTCCCTTGGATGGAGGCACGGCCGGGATCTATGGGAGTTCCTAATCCTGAATATGAGATTGATCTTCTTAATCCGGAGGGCCGGAGCTGCGCGCCGGGAGAGGAGGGTGAGATTGTGATTTATACAGATCGTCGTCGTCCATTGGGTCTTTTCAGGGAATATCTCTATTCCCCTGAGGCTACGAAGCAAGCTCACAATAATGGGGTGTATCGCACCGGCGACCTTGCCACACGCGATGAGGATGGATATTTCTGGTTTGTGGGCCGGGCAGATGATGTGATTAAATCTTCCGGCTATCGCATCGGCCCCTTCGAGGTTGAGAATTCTCTGATGAGTCATCCTGCTGTTGTGGAGTGTGCCATTACGGGAGTTCCGGATCCTGTACGAGGCCAGGTGGTGAAAGCCACAATAGTCCTTGCCGATGATTGGAAAGACCGCAAAGGGCCCGATCTGGTAAAGGAGCTCCAGGCCTATGTCAAGGAGAATACTGCCCCATATAAATATCCCCGTGTGGTAGAATTTGTCGATGCGCTTCCCAAGACCATCTCCGGTAAGATCCGTCGCGTCGAGATTCGTGGAGGCTATCGTTCAAAATCGAAAGCCAGTCAGAAATAATCCGATTGGAATACCATATCTCCATCCAATAAAATACCTCAATATTCCAACGGGTAATTTTCGTGGATTGAGCCTAAGATGATAAAGGGTCGCCCCGTTTATTCGGGACGACCTTTTAGTGTTCATAGGAAATGATAAGAATTAGCCATTAATGGTTGAAGATCGCAGGACAGAGATCTCTTCCTTTGACAGACCTGTGGCCTGTTCAATGAACTTATCATCCATACCCATCCCAATCAGATTGCGGGCTACATCATTATGACCTTCGGCACGTTCGGTAGCTGCAATTGCATAGTTATCCCGATAGTTCTTCAGAGATTGATCGTAGGCGTCACGCTGGCTCCTGGATAGGGCACCCAGGCGAGCCACATGTCCCAGTCGACCGAATATTGGTTCCTGCTTAAATTGCTGTGGTATAGTATTCATGTGTTCGAGATTTTTTAGGATATATAACCAGCGTTCAAGGGTTGTGACACACTCATCAGCCGTCTTGTGCAACAATGGTAGTTTCAGAAATACCATCCTTACCTTGTCTGAGAATACCGTTTTGGTATTCATATTCATCAAACATACGTCTTCCCGTAAGGGTTCATCTGCAAACTCTTTCCAATCGAAGTTCATCAGAAATACACCATAAACCGGGGTGAGGGAATAATCCCAGGCTTTACCCTTTCTTCCCTGTCTGTAGATATCAGCGGAGGTATAGAACACGGCCCGATCTCGGAAGTGAGTCTGGTAGCGGTTCTGCATCTCAACGAAAAATTTCTTCCCTGTCGAGGTGGTACAAGTTCTATCGCATCCGCAATACTTCACCCAACAGATCGCTAATGTCTTTGCCTTCAATTTTGCCAAAGTCCTCCCATGCATCAACATCAACACCGAGTGCGGAGAAAACCGTGGATGTGAAGTTGGCTACAAGTTGCATTATGATGATCTAGACAACAGAGTCTCTGACATAAGAATGTCTATGTAAGATTAATATGATTTATATGCGAGCTTCGGATCGACCAACAAGGTGGTATCGAAGCACGCATATGAGTTTGCGATTGAAGTCAGATGTAAACTTTTGACTCGATTTAAGAATGTATGTTAGCAGTGCTGAAACGCCCACTATAAAGTCTATTTCTTAGTTTACCCCATCTTCTATTAAAAGTCTATGTAACCATGTTAAATGTTTTATACTGTGCCCATTAATCTTTTCTCGTTCATACATTATGATTGTTTTGCCCCAATCAACTAAATGTCCGTTAAACCCTGCTTTTTTAATAGCAACATTCCGACTAACATTCTTAAGGTATTTGATACAAAAAGATATATCTCATTATTTGAAAGACATTTTAAAGAAGGATTATTTAGTTTAGGTGTCTTACCATGTAGATAGAGATTTCGGCAATTTATGGATTCGATTTCTTCCTCGAAAAGAGTTATATCACTTTCTTCAAATGGGAATGATAACTTTAACGCATTAGGCATTTCATTAAATTTACCAAGTTTAGAACTAAACTTATTCCAAATGGATTTATCAATTTCTACCCCAATACTTAATGCAAATCTTTTTGTAGATTTCACTATCTTTTCCAATTCATGTTTTATATGTTGCTTTATCTTAGCATTATCAAACATTAGAGGAGTCTGGATTGTAGATTTATCCATAAAATAACTAGTAACAGTTTCGATAGCAACAGATGCTAAACTTCCATTAGAGATATTATCTAAGCAGGCTGATTGTGTAACTAAAATACAACTTCTCCGAAGTTCTTCGCTATTGTATAATAGTTTGACTAAATTTTCAAATGTCTCAGGCGTAAGAAGTAAATCTTCTTTTTCTATGTTTGAATATAAATTATGATCTAAAAGGGGGCGTTTGGAATTAATAGTGGAGTTAAGACACTGGTATTCTATCGCAAATCGTGACTTGGGTACAGACTATCTGCTAATTGAAAGAATACTATCTGCCATATAATATCCATTTATTAAAGCATACGCAGACCGTATTGATTCTACTAATTTTGAAAAATTACTGTAGGGTACATCACTTTGACTTTTAATAACAAAATATCCGCAGTCTTCCGAAACTTCTTCAAAATAAAATAAAAATAACTGATTTTGGAGCTTAAGTGAAACAGCATTCTTAAAAACGAAATCCTGAGTCTTATTAGTAGTCAAATCGTATATTATTCCCTTATTATCTGGTGAAAAAGTCTTCGGATTATATCTAAATAATACTGTATGCTTCGCATTCTTTCTATCTTCATCCTCAAATAGAGTCTGAAATCGTCTAATAGTTACAGTTACGTGGATAGGGATTTTTTCATCAGCATTGTATTTAGCTGTAATATTATCAACATCAGTGGAATTAATAATGATATTGAAGTCGGGTAAATCTTTTCTATTAGGTGGTTTAGGAATTGCTAAAACCGCCGGTTTTGCATAAAAGTCATCAATATTAAACCTATCGGATACGTTTTGGGGAATATCAAATTCAACTTGGAATTTACCATTCTCAAGCTGTTTTAGCGTACACTTAAACGCTATATCCGTATTTAATATAGCGATAAAAAATGTTTCTTCCCCAGAAGCCAAAATCCCATATAATTTTAGGATAGTCTTATCATCTTGAAATAATGAGTTAGATATCATACGAATTTGTTTATTTATATCGTTCGTATTCTTCTTTGATTATGGTTGTTTCGGGATCAATAATTAAGATTTCCTCATAATTAAGTCCGTACATAGAATAGATAAGTTTATCTATTTCAATTCGAGCCTCATTCAGAGATGGATTGTTCAAAAGCATTCTGACTAATCCTTCAACTTTTCTAGCTTTCACTGATTCAAAACGAGGTAATGGCAGTTGTTCATAGAGGTAGGTTTGAATTTCAGGGAACGCTTCTTCTTTTTTAGTAGAGAACTTTTTCTTATAATAGAAATCTACAGCTCTGGAGTTAAGCCAGCCAACAACGAATTCGCGAGAATATTCACTGTCTGGTTTAATATAAATACCGTAGATATTTTTATTGAACGCAAAATTAGTGTCCTCTCTTGGCATGGTTGCTGTGAGACTAGAGTCTACACGACGTATATAAATCAAAGGCAACTGAAAGAAATCGGATAATCTGCGATATTCCTTATGCTCAGTAGGTAAATATGTATTATCCCAATCAATACGGTATTTTGAAGTATCCATACCAATAAGAGCAGGCATACCATTATTTTGCTCTCTAAGGAATTTTTTACCAACTTCTGCACCTCGCTTCGATAAAGAAATGTTGCGAAGAAGCGTATTATCAGACTTGATTTTATCTAACAAGAAAATTAAATCCTCGTCAAGTCCGATAACCATTTCGTAGTTCTCATTGAAAAGACTATATCGAAAGGATAGTTTTGGAAGTCTATCAAAGGATTTTAGTTCTGAATTATACTTGTATACAGGAATACAAACCGATTTCGGTGATTCTATTGTGAAAATTGTAATAACATTTTCAGTTACTGCATCAAATGGATTGCAAAGAGAAAGTGATAATAAATTTACTTTACTCATAAAGAATTTCCTCTGTTCTTTATCATCTTTATTTAAAAGGTAGAACTTTGGAGTAATATAACAGACGACCCCCTTATCTTTCGTAAAACGTTCACTGCCTTTGCAAGTACGTTCAAGAAACATTTTATATAAGTCTGTATTCCAAGAGTAAGTGGGCCATTCACTTTTTTTCGTACCTACATATGGTGGATTTGCTAATACTATATCAAATCCACCCTTTACACCAAACATCCATTCGGGATCAAAGTATTCAGCGCTTTTATTTTGATTAAATATATCCCATTCTGTCAGCATGGTGGATTCAGATTTTGAGAGCATTCCAACAGAAGCAAGTTCTTCTGCAAGCTGCAAACGTGTTTCTTCAAGGCGTTTTTCAAGTTCTTTTTTCCATTTGTGGGATTTAACACTAAATAAACGGTGGTTAATCCGTTTAAGCTTATCCTTAAGCTGTTTAACAGAGGATACAGTATCACCAAGCGACACATCTCCACTTAAAGAACGTAAAGAGTCTGCCGCAACAAATTTTGCTTCCAGATTTGGAAGAGGTCGAATTCCATAGTTTTCAGCCGGATTGTCATTACTTTTTTGATCAATAACTAATGAAATGAAAAATCTCAGCTTCGAAATCTGGATAGCAATAGGTTGAATATCCACGCCGTAGATGCAATTTTCTATTAGATAGAGTTTTCGAGCATAGTCTGGACGATTCACCTTATCATTGAAATTTCGCTCAATATCAAGAATAGCCTCTTGTCTCTCATTTTCGGTGGCATTTCGGTACACTTCAGAAGTTTCATCTACAGCAAGATTAAGAAGCATTTCTTTCCACTGAGTATTATCAGGGTCTATTTTAGTAAGGACATGGACCATTTTTTGCAAAATACCCATTGGGAATGCACCTGAACCACAAGCGGGGTCAAGTATTTTGCAATTATAGAGCGCCAACATTATACTTTGCTTTTGGTCGGGGGAGAGATTTAATTGTATATCTGAGTAAGAGAGCAACTTACGATATTCGTTTTCAAGGTCCAATCCAACTGTCCGATTAAGATGTGCGATTAGACTCTCATCCACCATATACTGTACTATAGGACGAGGCGTATAGAAAGATCCCGTCTGCTTTCGTGCAGTTTGTTTTGTTTCCGGATTAAAAGCAGCAAGTAGATTTTCAAATACTTTTCCTAACAGTTCGGGATCAAGAGCAACTTCTTGGTCAAGAGGGGTATTTTCTTCGATAGTAAACTGATACGAATTAAAAATTTTTATCAACCCACGAACTACAATGTTTTTCTGCTTTCTGTCATCATATTCTGCCGAAAGATCAGCATGAATATTATCTGAAAAAAACAAATAATCAGGAACACAAAGCTGGTCAATGGATGTTTTTCGTTCAGAAAATCCATCCAAATATAAACCTTTAGATTTGCGATCAAGACAATCAAAAAGACCTCCATTGAGGAACGGTACACGGTTACATAACTTAATGAACAGTTCGGGATCTTTGAATAAATCCCGATAACGCATAAGAACATTTACATCGAATTGGTCTCTTGAAGTCTTGAATCGCCGCTCGGTGAGATCACTTTTCCCTTCCTTTGTAAGAGGAGTATTAAGAGTAGCGAAAAAAAGGTTCTGAAGGATTCCTCTATAATAGTAGCTCACACGCTGTGTTTCGCTGAATAATCCTTGAGGTTCAATTGGATTAAACTCCTTAAGCAACTTATTACCTACAAAATCAGGGTCAAATAATTCTCCTGGAATAAGGTTTCTTTGCTTAAGAAACCAGACAAATATCAAACGAGTTATCAAACGGATGGTGGCTTCGCTATTATACGTTGTATCATCCGAAGTGGTTGATATATCATTGGGGAAACGTACAACCTTAAGAGCCGCAAAATACCAGTTTTGTAACTCTCTATAGAAACGTTTGGTTAAGGTTTCACTACTGAATACTTTAAGCCAATGTTTATAAAGTTCGTCGAAAGTCGGATAAGCCTTATCACCGAGGGAGTCGAGAATATCAATGTGTCCACGATGAGGATTAACGCAATTTATATCGCGGAGTATAGACACCTTACCAAGCTTTTCACCCTCCATACCAGCGCGACTATATTCTGATCGTTCACAGGTGGCAAGCGAAAGTAAATCTCCGTTTTTGATAAAAATAATAACTGGCAACTGTGGAGCCATACGGTTAAAGCCACGTGTAAGAGTGGCAAGTTCTCCACGAGTTAGCGAACATCCCTGCTTGATGTCAACCGCAAATATAATCATCGTGTTATATTTGCCGTCAAGCGGTTTCTCAATATCAAAGTCGGATTGGCGACCCTCAAGGATATTTTCATCAATAGCACCGATAAGATAGGTATTATTGACTTTTTCGACAACCTCTTTCAATGCTTGTGGCATTGACGATGAAGTGGTGTCGGTATAAAGTTCATGAAACGACAATGGCGTTTTGCTCTGAGATGTATAATGTATTTGAAGATGGGTAAGAATTGCCTCAGTCGCATCAAACAAGGATTCAGTGATGAATTTATGAAGAACGGTTTTCATTGCCTTATTCATTTACAGTAACATACTCCCACACAATCAGGTCAAAGTTTTCGAGCTTGAATTTATCTTCAAGCAACGAGCCATCGATAGCAGCTGATTTCTTGGTTAACTTATTAGATTTAAGGAGAGCGACAGCCGACGATTTAGCTTTCTGCGGGATTTGGGTTTTCATCCAATCCTTCATGATTTCAGACAATCGAGCAAAGCGATCGGAGTCTCCGGTTTCAATCCATTGCGGAGCGAATCGCTCGGCAGACTTATTCTGTCGCAAAAATTCAAGAATTTCTGCGCGATTCAGTTCGTGGTAAATGACGGACTTTGACTTATCGACAGGCTGACACATGAGATAGATTTCACGGTATGGCTTATTTGATCCTTCCTCTCGGTGGGGATATCCCACTACACCAATGAGAGATTCTCCCATTGTGTCAAAGATATTATTGTCAAAAGTAAAGCCGGAGAAAATGCCGTTAGGCATACGACGGAATAATTCTTTGTTCTTCTCAAAATAGTCTATTAAATCTTGGCGGTAGACTTCAAACGAGAAATCTTTAAGCGACAGTGTTCTCGGTGTTTCAATATCACTTATGGAGTTATTCTGCAATTCTTGGAGCAAGCGATCTGCATTACGATCCTGAAGAGGGTTATCCTCGACCATCTTCATAAACTCGTCGTTGAGTTCTTGAGTTTCCGAGCCGACAAGAGTCATAGCCGCCATACGGTTCTGTACCCTCGATTCAAGATGTAGATAATCTTCAAATGTTTTGGCTGGCCAGAAGTTGACACATTGGATTAACTTGTTCGGAGAACCTATACGATCTATACGCCCAAATCGTTGAATTAGACGCACCGGGTTCCAGTGTATATCATAATTAATCTGCATATCCGCATCTTGGAGGTTCTGACCCTCGGAGAGACAGTCTGTAGCAATAAGTATGTCAATCGGATCATTAAGGAGTCTGGCATATTTAGGCTCATACTTCAAGACAAGCGAGTGCCAAATATCGTAAGGAACATCCCACTGTTGCTTGTCATCTTTATAAAAATCGTTGCGGTTTAATCCGGCTGTTTCGTATAGATCACGCCAGTCAAGTTCTTTATAAAGTTTGCTGTAAGGAGCGAAACGTTGCAAGAGTGAGAAATAGCCATCCGTGGATTGTGCTCCGGTGGAATAAGAAGTAGAGCCACTTGCAGAAGCAATATTGCTGAATCCACGCTTAACAAGTTCATCGAAGATGAATTTGGCGGTGTCAGCATATACAGTAAAGATAACTACTTTCTTGTTGGGTTGAAGTTGTTTCTCGCTGAGTATGCGCTCAAGTTCATCAAGTTTTACATCGCGCTCAATGTTAGATTCATATTTACGCTGAAAGTCGACAAGACCAAGATAAATAGCATTAAGTTTCTTAATATCCGATTCAAGGGCACGTTGGAAGCCTCCTATATTTTTCATATCGGATAGCTTGATGGTTCCCTTACGGAGAGCGAAGAACTCGTCATCGTCTATTTCACCATCTTCTTCCTCGCCATCAAAGAGCGATGGAGCTAATGAATCAACATTAAGTCCTGCACGGAATTTCTTGACTTTATCAAGAGTGGCTTCGTGTACTTCAAGTACTTTCTTCACTGTACTCATGAGGGAAAACCACGAAGATTCAAGACGCTTCATAAAGAGAATACCCATCATCTTGACGAGAAAACGCTCACGGTTAACCTCATCATTCCAACCCTCGGCAGCCGCCGCTTTTTCCGATTTTTTGCGTGTTTCCTTCATGAAAAGGCTCGGCTGATACGCAGCAAGAAAAAGATCTTCAAATGCTTTATATATCTCTTCTGTAGTTTTGAAGTTACCGAAATGGTCAACACCCTGATAAACGTTGAGCGGTTTTTCCTTATCTGGAAATCCAAGATTTTCTCCGAGAGTCTTTTCAATCAGATTACGTGTACGGGCTACTATGAGTTTGTCTGTAAGATTGAAAAATTTTGGTGGGAGGGTTTTAATAAATCCCCCGATAGTACGGTCAGGATTGTCGCACCACTGAGTATATTTGCGTTGTGCGTCAGTAAAAAGGTATTTAAGCGATTCCACTCCAAAATCATCAGTGTTAAATGCGGTATCAACACCTCGTCCAATAAGATTAAACTGCCCCTTAACATCGTTAAGTCCGGTATTAATGGGCGTGGCAGACAACATTAGGACTTTAACATCGCGATATTCTTGTCCGGGTTGGTTCCGGACGAGGGAAGTGAGTAGATCTTGATAACGTGATGATTTTTCATTGCGTAAATTATGGCTTTCATCTATGACGATGAGCACTTTCTTTTGGCGTTGGAGCCACGAGAGTCGTGCATCGTCGTAACGATTTTCAAGGCGCTCGTTTTGGAAATCAGTATGAAAGCGAACAATGTAGTCGAACTCGTCGGTCTCGAAGCGAGAGCCATTTCGACGTTTATATTGTTTCCAGTTGTGTTCGAGTTTTTTAGGACATAATAAAACGGTAGTAAATCCTTGTGTCTGAAAATACTTAATAATAGCAAGAGCCGAGAATGTCTTGCCAAGGCCTACTGCATCGGCAAGAATTGCACCGTTATACTTACGGAGCATTTTGATTAGAGAAATAACGCCTTTCTGCTGATAGTTAAATAGCGTCTTCCAAATAGTACTCGTTTGGAGAAGCGACATATCCTGACGATGCTCAATGGAAGCATCAAGATCAAGGTCAGCATTGAAGAGTTCAAAGAGGATTTTATAATATATTTCTTCCGGAGTATATTTCCGAAAGAAATCATCAATCTGGCGAATAAAATACTCTTTTACTGAAATGCGCTTACTTTTCGGTTTCTTACGATCAATAAGGAAGGTATCAGAGGCTTTATCCCAAACCTCATTGAACCAATCAGAAAGTTCTCGAAAGTCAGCATCCGACCTATCGGCGGTCTTACCCATTGTTAGTTCAATATTAGAAGATGGGCGAAGACCAAGCCCGGAATCAGTTAAATTGCTGCTTCCAGATAGATAAAACCCTTTTAAACGAGAATTGTCAGGACGATAAATGTAAACCTTAGCGTGACAAAATGCATTGGTAATCGCTTTACATTTAACAGTATCTCTTAGGAGAAACTTCTTTGCATCTTCTACATATTGCTCCAAATTAAAAGAAGAGATAATTCCTTCGTCACCACGAAGAAGGTCGATAATCTGTTTTTCATCGTTATTCTCTTTAAGAAGTTCCGATGAAAGTAACCGATATTCTACATCTTCAGGAATCTCATGATATAACTTGCTTAATGCACGTAGAGTAAAATATCCGGTAACGATATCAAACTTCCCTAACTGTAAGGGTACAGCGGCATATTCCTTAATAAAATCCCATACGGTAATTATATTAAGTTCATCGCCATATCTATTCTTTTTATTATCTATGAGCATTTGGACTCAATAAAGTTACCATTGACTCCATATGGCGATTTTGTTTAGTTAGTAGGATAAAAAGAAAAGCGGGGAGTCTATTGTTACTCGTCCCGCTACCTGAGGCATCTGGCATAGCCCATCGAAGTAGGATGAGCAACAGACTCCACGCTGTATATGCAGATACCCCAAACCCATCTCAAGCTGATGCTTGAAATGAGCCCGGATAGGTATATACATACCCGTGGCGTCTATTGTTACTCTATCCTTGACCTCGATTTGAAAACTGCCAGATTTTCAGGTAGCCAAGAACAAAGCGTCAATATACGCTTTTACTATATATGTCTTAGATTTCCCGCTTGCCGTAGCTAAATCTTATGTATTTAGCACCCACAGCGCGGAAGTCTAACTGCAAAATTATAAAAATATATTGAGGTTGGCAAGAATCTATGCTGAAGAATATATGGATTATTAAAATGATAAGTCTCTAATATCCTAATGAGAGTCTGCATCTTTTGATTACGGTTCCATTTTTTCTTACCATATACTTCAACTATATAAAACTATATAATATGAATATGCAGATCGGCCGCACCGAATGTTCGGTGCGGCCGATTTTATGAATGAAGTCGGATGTTCCAACTTCTATGTTGTCGGGGATTAGAACCAGCGGGTATAAGCGAAGTCCATACGGTGGGGGAGAGCTGCATTCTTCGGATAGAGACGAAGAGCACATTTGTAAACACCCGGTGACTTCATCTTGTCCTTAAGCTCATAAGAGAAGATGTTGCCATCACGCTTCACAACATTGAGATCCTTACGGCTAACGAATTTGTTCTCACCGTTCTCCTCCTTGTAGTAAACGATCTCAACACCGAGTGAGTCGCAGAGACCCTGAGTATTGATGGTGCAGTCAACAGTGATCTCCTCGCCTGCGCGGGCACCGCCGTTGTTAACCACTTCATCGATGTTGCTGGAGATAATCTGGATGCTATCCCACTTGGAAGCAACATCCTCTTTCCATGCCACGATCTCGCGAGCCTTGGCGAAGTCGTCCTTCTCAAGCGCATGAGCGCGCTTAGCTTCGGGCTTATAGAAGCGGTCGATATAATCATCGAGCTGACGCTTCATCGTGAAGTGAGGAGCGATCTTACCGATTGAACGCTTGATATACTGAATCCACTCAGGGCTGTAACCCTTATAGTTCTTATCGAAATAGAGAGGAATAATCTCTGTCTCGAGCATAGTATAGATAGTGGCGGCATCAAGCTTATCCTGCTGTGCCTGATCAGTGTAAGTACGCTTATCAGTAAGAGCCCAGCCAGCCTTCTCATCGAAACGGTAACCCTCATACCACCATCCGTCGAGAACGGAGAAGTTGAGAACACCATTCATTTCAGCTTTCTCACCTGATGTACCGGAAGCCTCGAGCGGACGAGTCGGAGTATTCAACCAGATATCAACACCGGAAACAAGACGCTTGGCCACGATCATGTTATAATCCTCAAGGAAGATGATCTTACCGGAGAACTCAGGCATCTTTGAAATCTCGGTGATACGCTTGATCAGACCCTGACCGGCACCGTCGGCGGGGTGAGCCTTACCGGAGAATACGAACTGAACGGGATACTTCTCATTGTTAACGATCTTGGAGAGACGCTCAAGATCTGTGAAGAGAAGGTGTGCACGCTTGTAAGTAGCGAAACGGCGTGCGAAACCGATGATAAGAGCATTGGGGTTGATCTTGTCAACGATCTTCAGAACCTCTGTGGGATCACCCTGGTTCTTCAGCCATTTCTCCTTGAAGTCTTTCTTAACGAAGTCGATAAACTTGTTCTTGAGGGTCATTCGCATGTTCCAGATATCCTCATCAGGAACCTCGAAGATGCCCTTCCACATCTCGGGATCGCTCTGATTCTCGAAGAGAGCCTTATTGAGATGTTCGCCATAGAACTCCTTCCATTCAGAAGCAGCCCAGGTAGGCATATGAACACCATTGGTAACGTAACCAACATGGCTTTCCTCAGGAGAATAACCCTTCCATACACCAGCAAACATCTTCTTTGAAACCTCACCATGGAGCCAGCTTACACCGTTAGCTTCCTGACAAGTGTTGAGCGCGAATACACTCATTGAGAAACGTTCGTTAGTGTTGGGGTTTTCGCGACCCATGTTCATAAGGTCGTTCCAGGAGATTCCGAGCTTAGCCGGATACTCACCGAGATACTTACCGAAGAGGGGCTCCTCGAAATAGTCGTGACCTGCGGGCACGGGAGTGTGAACAGTATAGAGAGAAGAAGCGCGAACCACCTCAAGAGCTACATTGAAGGGAAGATGATCCTTCTGAACGTAGTCTACAAGACGCTGGAGGTTAAGGAGCGCTGCATGACCCTCGTTAGCATGGTAGATATCAGTCTTGATGCCGAGCTTATTGAGCATAAGTATACCGCCGATACCGAGGAGATACTCCTGCTTGATACGGTTTTCCCAATCACCACCATAGAGTGTATAAGTGATCTCACGATCCCACTGAGAATTCTGCTCCAGGTCTGTATCGAGGAGGTAAAGCTTCATGCGACCTACATTAACGCGCCATACATGAGCATAAACCACACGACCGGGATAGGGCACTTCCAGAATCATAGGCTTACCCTCGGCATCGAGTACAGCCTCAAGAGGAAGCTGATCGAAATTCTGAGCCTCATAATTGGCAATCTGCTGACCATCGATAGAGAGCGACTGAGAGAAATAGCCATACTTATAGAGGAAACCTACGGCGGTCATGTTGATGCGGCTGTCGGAAGCCTGCTTGATATAGTCGCCGGCGAGCACACCAAGACCACCTGAATAGATCTTGAGGCAGTTGCAGAGACCGTACTCCATGGAGAAATAAGCCACAGAAGGCACCTTATTATCCATGGGCTGTTTCATGTAATCGTTAAACTCAGCGTATACATCCTTGATACGACGGAGCATATCCTTATCGGCAAGGATCTCGCTGATGCGTTCGTAAGAGAGCTGCTGGAGCAGCATCACGGGATTTTCTCCCACGTTACGCCAGAGATCGTGGTCGAGATCACGGAAGAGGTGCTTACCTGAGGTGTTCCATACCCACCAGAGGTTTTTAGCCATCTCTTCAAGAGGTTTGAGCTCTGCGGGGATCTCAGCGCTGACGGTGAGATTACGCCAGGCGGGAGAATTCGTGTTGCTTACTTGGAGTTTCATTTTAAATGTATGTTAATGAATTTGTTGTCTGTTTTATATTGTATTGACGTTTTTATCACCCTATTACGAGTTCCGCCGGAAGAAGAGAGAATCACTTTCCGGTGAAAATACGTGTGTTGCGGCGTGTGATGGCAGTGTAGAAGGCTTCATTATAATGTTTGATGAAGAACTTCCAGTCAGCCTTGGCTGCTGTGAGGAAAGCTGCATGACGGGCATTGTTGCGTTCCGGAGCATCGAGCATCATATAATCGAGCGCATCGTTTGCAATCTGATTGCGTGCTTCATCATAATTAGAGTCGTTGCGTTCCACTACGGCCACACCGCAACGTTCCAGAGAGGGCTGGAAATGATCGGCCACCCACTGTCCGAAACCGGCTTTATCATCAGTAATTGTCGGCACACCGAATGCCACACTTTCCATCGGGGTATATCCCCAGGGCTCATAATAGGAGGGGAAGATGGTGAGATCGAGCGCCGGCAGGATATCGTAATAGCCGATCTGGAAGATACCGTCGTTGGCATCCAGATAACAGGGAGCATAGATAATCTTGAGACGGTCGAAGCTATGGTCGCCGGCAAGCTGACGGATGCGCACGCATACCTCATCTGAATCCTCATTATTGAGATTATGAGTGAGATAGTTGGGTTCCGGCATCGGCGCGTTGGAATCCTCGAGTGCACGCAGGAGGGATGGGGACGGTTGTTTGAGCCATCCGGGAACGAAGATAAAGGCCACCACCTTCTGATCTGTCGGAACATACTTCCCGATCCGGGCTATTGTATCGATGAAAAGATCGAGACCCTTATTGCGATATTCGTGGCGGCCGGAAGTGGCGATAAAGAAGGTCGAATCGTCATATTGGCCGGCAGGATTCAAGGCGTTGGCGATCTTGATAAGACGCTCGCGTCCCTGGCGACGCAATTTATTATACTTCACGGTTTTAGGTACGAAATCCGGTTCGAAGCCGTTAGGTGTCACTACCTGAGGACGGATATCCAGAAGCTGCTCGCATTCGCGGGCTGTCACTTCGCTTACGGTGGTGAAGCAGTCGGCAGCATGGGCTGCAGCCTTCTCGAGGGAATGCTTGCTCTGCACGTTAAGCTGTTCGGCCATCTGATCTCCGTTGTAGCCGTCGAAGAAATCGTAAAGCGGTTTTCCGTTGCCGCAGATACTGCGTCCGGTAGTTGTGGCGTGTGTGGTGAAGAGAGTTGCGGCGGCGGGCATGATCATACGTGTGTAGAGGAGTCCCATACCGGTGGTCCACTCATCAAAATGAGCCGCAACGCGGGGCGCATCCACTTTCAGGAACTGAGAGATTGCGCGTATCACCACAGCTGAGGCCACACTGAAAGCGCACCCTTCGGCATAATCGCCATATGCATGAAGCGAATCGACCTGAAAACGCTCCCACATCTTACCATATATTTCGGGGAGGTGCGACTCGGTCTGACCTGGATTGACAAGTATCACATTCGGACTGCCGGGAATATCCCAGCGGCCGCAACGGATCTTGATTCCCCATGGAAGGTCAAGATGAGTGCTGGCTCCTTTGAGGAGGTTTTTCTTTTCTTTAAAATAAGGGGAGGGGGTTTCCTCGGTCCAGACATCGGGTCCGATAAAGATAACTCGGTCGCCGAACTGGTCTTTGAGCATCCGGGCTTTGGTCGACAGTACGGCGTAAATACCGCCTATTTTGTTGCAGACCTCCCAGCTCGTCTCGAAAAGAAGATCTATATCTTCCTGGACATTAGCCAAAATCTTTGATTCTGAAGGTTTGGCAGTGCTTTTTCTGGCCATAGGTTATTGATGAATTGAATAAAACACATTATTCCCGACCGGCGATAGGATTGGTGGAATCAGACCTGCGCAAGCAATTTCCAATTTATTTAGTAACTATGATGACTCCGAAGAGCCTACGTTGCAGAACCTGATTATGGAGGGGGTATGCTTGTAGGTCAGTAATCCGTGAACGCCATAATCGGAGGTGTTATAAATCAATGGCAAAACTAATAAAAATTTCCCTTACACCAAAAATTTTTATGAGAAAATTTTTAGATAAAGGTTGTATAATGCCTTTATATATGATATTTTAACATAACTTTATAAATTGGGTCATAAAAGATTGAAATAAAAGGGAGATAAGATGCCGAAATGCCTTCCACTTCGCGTTTTGTTGGATCTGCAGTATAGCTGAAGTTGGGGGAAATTAAAGAAAGATAGGGCAGGAATATTATTCTTTGCATTCCTTGGCAACGCTTAAATAGGCAAAAATGCCACAACACTCCGGGTGTCGTGGCATTACATACATGTGTTTATGTGTATTAGAATGTATTAGAAGGGAAGATCATCGCTGCTGTCGGATGCGGCAAAGGGGTCGACGGTTGCGCCCATGGCTCCGGGAGCGGGAGGAATTGTTCCGGCCGACTGCATACCTGCGGGGGGAACAGGCGCGCCTCCGAAGTTGCCCTGACCGAATGCACCGGCATTCATGTCCATGCCTCCGGTGGTCTGGCCGAGCTCACGGGAATTGAAGGCTGTGACATCTGTATACCATCGGCCGTTGAATTCTCGGCTTTCGATGTCGATACCAAATGCATATGAATTTCCTACTTCAGCCCGCACTGTATCCGCACGGTCACCGAAAAGGGTGATTTTTACTTTACGGGGATATTGACCGAATGTTTCGATTACAATTTCACGTTTTTTCCAGTTGTTGCCGGCTTTTGACACACCGGACTGCATGCCTAAATCGGCAACTACTTTTCCTTCTATTTCCATATTGTATTGGCTTGGTGTTAACTGATGAGGTTATTGAAGTACAGTTGAAGTATAGATAACTTCTTTGGATTCCGTGGATTCCAATTGTGCAAATATACGAAAAAAATCCCGGATATTTCCGATTCCGCTCTCCGAAATCAAAACCCGAAATCAAAATAAACTGATTCCTGTGGGTTGGGGTCTTGTCCGACCGGGATGTCTATACTATCTATACCAGAGGAGTATATGCAAGCTTTTTTGTGGCAAAGAAGGGCTCTTCGGGGAAGTATCGGGATAACTCAACGGTCTCCGATACGGGAAGTCCGCGTAATTCCTCGGCTAATTCGCCTCCTTTCAGGGTGATCAATCCGTTTGGAAGCGCATTATGACATTCAGCTGAGATATTTTTGCGGATGAGGCGTACAAGGTCTCCCTGAGGCATTACCGCTCTGCTCACCACAAAATCAAATTTTTCCTTCACCTCTCCTGCATCGCCATGTCTGAATTGGATATTCTTAAGACCGAGTGCTTTCGCTATTTCGCTCGCAACCTGAATCTTCTTGCCGGTGCGATCGATGAGAAGGAAAGAGCATTCCGGATTCATGATCGCCAACGGTATACCGGGGAGTCCCCCTCCGCAACCGAGATCCATTATCTTCGTACCGGGTTGAAAATGAATGAATCTGGCGATTCCAAGGGAATGGAGAAGGTGATTGGTCTCGAGGTTATCGATATCTTTACGGGATATCACATTAATTTTGGAATTCCATTCCGGATACAGTTCGAGCAATTGCCCGAACTGCTCTTTCTGCTTATCGGAAAGGGCGGGAAAATATTTTTCTATAAGAGAAGCGTGAGGCATAAGCGTTATATTATTATGAAGTTTAGACAACTTCATTTATTCAGAACAAAATTAGAGTATAATATGGAAATAGCAAAATTTGAATTCAGTCTTTTCGGGATCAATTCATATGTGGTGTCCGATCCGGCCACTCGGAAATGCGCATTCATCGATCCGGGCATGAGCAATGCAACGGAAGTGGAGGCGATGGAACGCTATGTTGAGAGAAAGGATCTGAAGCCGGAGTATGTGATTGCCACACATCTTCATGTTGACCACGTGGCGGGAATAAGAACTCTTCAGGAGAAATATGGAATACCCTTACTCGCTCATGAGGCAGATGCGTTCTTAGGAGAGCGGGCAGCAGATCAGGCCAGAATGTTCGGTATTCCGATGAAGGTGGATGGTGTAAAGATTTCTAAGATTATAAATGCCGGAGATGAGATAGAGATAGGAGAGGGGAAATTGTATGTGATTCATGTACCGGGACATTCCCCGGGCAGTGTAGCGCTTTACGATAAGAAAGATGGATTTGTCATTACGGGAGATGCTTTGTTCCGTGGCTCGATCGGACGCACGGATCTTCCCGGTGGGGATTCTGCCACTTTGTTGAAATCAATCCGTGAGGGACTCTTTAAATTACCGGAAGATACCGTGGTCTATCCGGGCCATGGTCCGGCCACAACAATAGGTGTCGAACGCCATAGCAATCCCTTCTTTGCATAAAGGCGGAAACGTCATGGCTCATTTTTCAAGGTTCCCACGGTATCGAGTTGGGGTCTAATATACATTAACGCCGGAGTGTCCCAGCACTCCGGCGTTATCATTAGGATATAGGTTGGATTATTCTTCTGAATGAGTGGCTTCGTATTCTTTGAGGAGTTTATCCTGAACCTCACCGGGTACGAGTTCGTAACCGGCAAATTTCATTGTGAAAGAACTGCGGCCACCAGTGATCGAACTCAGAGCCGTGGAGTAGGAAGCCATCTCCTTGAGGGGTACTTTAGCTGAGATCTTCTCGATACCGTTTTCGGACTCCATACCCATGATGATGCCACGGCGTCCCTGAAGGTCGCTCATCACATCTCCCATGGTATCTGCCGGCGTGAGAACCTCTATATCGTAGATAGGTTCAAGAATCTTCGGATTTGATGCCTTGAAGGCTTGGGAGAAAGCGTTGCGGGCAGCAAGACGGAAAGAGATTTCATTGGAATCCACAGGATGCATCTTTCCATCATATATCATTACGCGCACATCGCGGGCATAGCTGCCGGTGAGAGGGCCTTGCTCCATACGGTCCATCAGACCTTTTACGATTGCCGGAATGAATCGGGCATCAATCGCACCGCCAACTATACAGTTGCACACCACAAGCTTTCCACCCCAATCGAGAGGAATCTCCTGCTTATCGCGGACATTGAGCTTATATTCCTGATTGCCGAATTTATATGTATCCGGCTCGGGCATTCCATCGGTATAGGGTTCGATGATAAGGTGTACTTCTCCAAACTGACCCGAACCACCCGACTGTTTCTTATGACGATAATCGGCGCGGGCTGCCTTGGTGATAGTCTCGCGGTAGGGAATTTTCTGTTCCTCAAATACAATGGGAAGCTTATCATTATTCTCGATTCGCCATTTAAGGGTGCGGAGATGGAATTCTCCCTGACCCTTCACGAGTGTCTGCTTCAGTTCCTTCGATTGTTCGATCACCCATGTCGGATCCTCGGCATGCATGCGGGTGAGGATGGCTGCGAGCTTCTCGGCATCGCTCTCGGTTACCGGTCGGATAGCTCTTGTATATTTCGGAGCCGGGTATTTGATGAAATCAAACTGCCAGTCGATACCCTTCTGATTAAGGGTGTTACCGGTCCGGACATCCTTGAGTTTTACGGAGGCGCCGATATCTCCGGCATGTAGCTCATCGATAGCGGTGCGGAGTTGACCGCAGACAGTGAAGATCTGTGCGAGACGTTCTTTGCCACCACGGGAAACATTCTCGAGATCAGCACCGGCCTTGAGTGTGCCGCTCATTACCTTGAAATAGCTGACCTCACCGATATGGGGTTCCACGGATGTCTTGAAGAAGAACACCGACAATGGTCCATCTGATTTGGGAGGGATTGACTCCCCGGCAGTGTTGAGCGGAGCCGGCATGTCATTTACAAACGGGCAGACATTACCTAAGAATTCCATCAGACGGCGCACACCCATATCCTTCTGTGCACTGAGCACCACCACGGGATAGATATCGCGGTTGATGAGGCCCTTACGGATACCGAGACGGAGATCATCTTCAGTGAGCGGCTGATCATCAAAGAATTTCTCCATCAGGCTCTCGTCATTTTCGGCAGCAGCCTCGCGGAGTTTATGATTCAGCTCGACTGCACGATCCATCTGGTCGGCAGGGATATCGGAGATGGTCGGTGTGCCGCCATCGGGGCCCCATTCATACTTCTTCATCAGAAGCACATCAATCATGGAATGGAATCCGGGACCGGATTCAATCGGATACTGGATAGCCACTACCTTATTGCCGAAGCTTTCGCGGAGTTGTTCCATCGTATTATCATAATCGGCCTTCTCACCATCCATCTGGTTGATACCGAATATCACAGGCTTCTGGAGACGTGATGTGGTGCGGAAAATATTCTGGGTTCCGACCTCCACGCCATAATTTGCATCCACAAGGATCAGGCCTATGTCGCATACTCCGAGAGCAGTGTAAGCATTACCGACGAAGTCGTCCGCGCCCGGACAGTCGATGATGTTGAGCTTCTTATTGTTGAACTCAGCGTTAAAGACAGTGGAGAAGACCGAATAGCCATATTCCTTCTCTACGGGGAAATAATCGGAGACTGTATTATTAGCCTCTACTGATCCGCGGCGTTTGATCACTCCACACTCGAAGATCATGGATTCGGCGAGGGTAGTTTTTCCGGAGCCCTTCGAACCAAGGAGGGCAATGTTCTTGATTTCGTCAGTCTTATAAATCTTCATGCGGCAAATAGATTTTATGGTTAACAGAGCATGAGGAGAAAGAATCGAGGAGATCGATATTGGAGAGAGGGAGGAGGTGGGAAGGGGAAGAGCAGATAGGAAAAGAGAGAGGGTCTGAAAAAGTGATTGCAAGTTAATGAATTATTTATTAATTTTGAATAATAAAGGATATGTTGTGCAACATACTTTACAAACAATGTTTTAGGAATATCTTAAGGATATTGAATGGGTAGGAATTAAAGGATAAGTCCTCAGTATGATATCAAAGGATAGAATGGAAACCAATCGTAAGGAAGAATGGGCCGGAATTTATGTACATGTACCCTTTTGCCGTAGGAAGTGCATCTATTGTGATTTTTATAGCATCGGGGGAGTTGAGAAATGGCGCGACGCTTACCTGCGACAATTGGTAGCCGAACTTCTCCATCGACAGGATGAACTTCCTCAGGCCCTTAACTATACCCTTTATATCGGGGGAGGAACCCCCTCGCTGCTACCGTCGGATGGAATCCGAAAGATTGTGGAGACAGCTCGTGAGTTGATAAGAGAGAAAGCGAACGGGGAAGTGGATTTTTTAGAGATTACAATGGAAGTGAATCCTGATGATGTGTCAGAGGAGAAGGCCCGGCACTGGGCCGAATCAGGAATCACTCGGATCAGTATGGGTGTCCAGACTCTGGATAATGATCAGTTAAGGCTCCTGGGACGCCGACATACTGCCGCACAGGCTCTGGAGGCATGCGGAGTGCTGAAACGATATTTTTCAAATATCAGTCTTGATCTGATTTTTGGACTCCCGGGGCAGACGGTTGAATCCTTTGAATCAACGCTAAATCGTATTTTGGACTTACGACCTCAGCATTTATCGGCTTATTCACTGATGTACGAAGAACGCACCGCACTGACGAGAATGCGCGACCGTGGAGATATTAACGCCACCGCCGACCCCGATTGTGTGGCGATGTTTGAACTCCTGAACCGAACCACGCGACAACGTGGTTATGAGCGTTATGAACTCTCGAATTATTCGCTTCCGGGATATCGGTCGCAGCATAACTCGAATTATTGGATCGGCGCGCCTTATCTCGGTGTCGGCCCATCCGCCCATAGTTACGATGGAAGGCGTTGCAGACGATATAATCCTGCAGACATTAGGAGATGGCTCACAGCAGGGGGAGATAAATGGACAGCAGAAGGGGAGGAGATTTTGAATGATGAGGAATTGAGGGAGGAAATGATTATGACCCGACTGAGATGTCAGGAGGGATTGAATTTAGAAGAATACTCCCGACGATTCGGAGAAAAGGCGCGAAGAACATTGGAAAGAAAGGCCGAACGGCTCCTCTCCGCAGGGCGACTCTGCCGTCTCACCACGGATTCCCTGGCTCTGACAGATGAAGGAGTGATGATCTCGGATGAAATAATTGTGGAATTGCTGTAGACTCCAATCATGGAGCCTAATATTGAAATCGTTAAACCCTAATGACTTGAGTCCAACTTCTATCTCTCAAGAAGTTGGACTCATCTCATTATGGTTTAGCGGACGAATTATAGTTAAAATTAAGATAATTGGACTTAAGGAACTCGGTAATCTAAAACTAATACTATCCTTTCCCATTTAACCATTGACGCTCATTCCTATAGTAATCCCAGTTAGATTTCTGCTGCCGTTTCTTCTCTAATTCTTCGACTTTACAAACTCTATACTTAGTTCCATTATTTTCTATAACTATTGGCATTAATGAGTCTTTTAACCGGATTCCGCAACAAGCACTATTAAAATAGCATTTATTACATTCTTCTTCAGGGACTATATGGACTTTCTTCCCATAATCTGAATATATATTCTCAATCTGATTAAAATATGTATTGTGATTTATCTACCTTCTATCTTTATCAGAATTGAAAATAAAATTATCGAGTGTCTCAAATTTCTGAGAGGATAAGTTTATCTCAATACAATTAAGGTTTTTATAATCAATATCTTTCTTGCGTTGGACTTTATAATCGAATGTAAACTCAATAAGAAAACGTTCGCCTTGCGGAGTAATCGCTATTACATCTGGCTGTTTATCTTCTCTGTCATATTGACTATCCAATGTCACCTCTGAGAACACGAGATCTCCTCCTTTGAAAATACCATAATATGACGGGACTCTGATTTGCTTCTTGCATTGAATCAGCTGTTCGGCTAATTTATACAGACTTACCATATAGCATATCTTCAGATTGGCTCCACGATAATCACTGTGATGCGCAAACCCATGAGCCCTTATTTTCCCATGTCTTGCCTGTCCTGTAGCCGCTCATGACAACATGGGCATATACATCTACAGTCTAAGCCGTTAGGAACCTCATCAATATATACCATTTTACCAAAGACATCCTCAGCCCATGAAAATATCATTTCATTCATAATCTTAGACTACCCATTATTCTCCAATCAGTATGATAGTTAAGTATAGCAGAAGAATTCCCTATTTATTATTTTATTATCTTTTTCTTCGTTTTGGGAAAGGGAAGATTATCCCAAAGGATAGGAATGAGATTTCTCAATAGTTTTTGATCGAGAGTGTCAAGAATATAAGCTTCCTTGGCTCCCTCATAAGGGCATCCTGTCTCAGCATCATGCATCATTTCTTTAAGACACGGCAATTTTTTGATATATGCAATATTATCGCACGCAGTTATAATGCACTTCTCATTCAGGTATATTACATAATCGCCCATCATCTTACGATAACGGACATCTCCAAGGGAAGCAAGAGATGAGCAAATATGCTCAATAAAATCAATAGAACACGCCATTAGTCCCAGTCATTTAAATGTTTGTATTTTCCTGATTTGGGTTGACTCTTTTATAGCTTAAAACCTTATAAAAGTTGACTTGGTTAATACTATCCCTTATTAGGGTTGACTCTTTTATCGTTAGTCCTGAAGGAGGTTGACTGCAGGCCGTAGGCCAAAGGAAACCTCCTTCAGGATGTAAAGGTAAACATTTTTCAGGATTTATCGCTATGCCCGGTCATCTTTTATTGCCTTATCACGATAACTCTTCCACCATTTCTTCAGTTCTCCATTACATTTAGCAGCCTGAGCCGGAGTCATCATGTCAATACACATATGCGGACGCTCATTATTGTAAAACTCCACTGCCTTTGTGATTGCGTCCCTTACCTCAGTGATGCGGCTGAAGCGTAGATCTTTAAAGAACTCATCCTTAATAGTACGATTTATACGTTCAGCTACCGCGTTATCTTTGGGATTGCCATTCTCTGTCATACTTATATTGATGGAATGATGTTTCAAAATATCAACATACTCTCTGGAGGCGTACTGCACTCCACGGTCACTATGATGTATGAGTTTCTCAATACTATCCGGATCAAGACCCTCAAGTCTTTTGAAAGCCATTCTCAGGGCTTCAGAAGTATACTTGGTCTCAAGTGATGAACCGGCTGCCCATCCGATTATCTCATGACTGTATGCATCCGTTATCAACGAGAGATAACAGAATGCATACTCGTTATCACTCACCCAGACTGGTACGTAGGTTATATCACTGACCCAAAGTTCATTTATTTTATTGGGTATAAAAGAGTATGCAAGATTGGGAAAAACTGGCAGACCATGCGTGGAGTCCGTGGTTCTTGGTTTTCTGACCTTCTGTCGTATCTTTAATCCATATCTGTCTAGCAGATCCATGAATCGGTCACGACCAAGTCTTTCATTGCTACCCATCTTGTCCTTATACATGACCCATAGCTTCCTGCCTCCAAGTCTTGAAGCCTTTCCACTTACCCCGTGTATGAACTCCAGGGCGAAGGATTCGAGAGCACTCTGCCTCATGGCAGCTTCTTTATCACGTTTATAATACGCCTGCTTGGTGGCACCAGCCAGCGCGCACAGTTTGCCTACAGGAAATGCCTTGGGCTCTTGTGCGTGCAGGTGTATTTTCCTGATTTGGGTTGACTCTTTTATAACTTAAAACCTTATAAAAGTTGAATCTTATATGAGTCAACATTTTTCAGGGCAATACATATATTAATTGCTACGAGCTACTTATTGAATATATGATGTGTGATGCCAAATGGGGATATGGGCAATATATGAATTATTATAGTTAAAATTGAAATATTTTAAGGAAAAGATTAAATAGAATAAAATTTTCTGCGTAAATTTGTAGGTCAGAATTTTGGGAACTTCTCCCAGCGGAGCATAGTTCTCCTATATTGAAAAGCATGTCAACAAATATAAATTTCACCAAGATGCATGGCGCGGGCAATGATTATATCTACATCAATGCCCTGGAACATTGCCCCGCGGATGCAGAAGGGTTAGCGCGAGAGATCAGCAATCGGCATTTCGGAATCGGAAGCGATGGGCTGGTGCTTATTCTCCCCTCTGAGAGGGCTGACTTTCGCATGCGAATGTTTAATGCCGATGGATCGGAAGCCGAGATGTGCGGTAATGCCAGCCGATGTGTAGGCAAGTTTGTATATCAATCCGGTCTTACAGATCGCACGGAGCTTTCCCTCGAGACAGGTGCAGGCATCCGTCATCTATCCCTGGATGTTAAGGATGGGGTAGTGAAGAGCGTTAAGGTCGATATGGGTGAGCCCGAGCTGGTCCCGGGCCGTATTCCGGTCAATAGCACATCCGAAGAGGCGATGGTATCGGAATCAGCCACAGTAGGGGGTATAAATTATCAGATCACAGCGGTAAGCATGGGTAATCCCCATGCTGTTATTTTTAATAACCCTCTGAGTGATGCCCTTGTGCTGGGTCATGGTCCTGAATTGGAAGTAGCTCCCCTGTTTCCTAACCGCACTAACGTAGAGTTTGTCCAAGTCATTTCCCGCGATCATATTAAGATGAGGGTCTGGGAGCGTGGCTCCGGAGAAACCCTTGCCTGCGGCACAGGAGCTTGTGCAGCCGTAGTGGCATCGGTGCTAAATGGCTTGACCGACCGGAAGGTAAATGTATCGGTGCCCGGAGGCGAACTCCTCGTGGAATGGGATGAGAAGGATAATCATGTCTATCTCAGCGGACCGGCTGAAGTGATTGCCTGCGGAGTCTATTATAGACAGAATCTCTCTGCAGGAAATGAAGAGTCTGAAAACCAATAGCCCGCTGAAGATATGAAAGCAAACACTAATTTCACAAAACTTCCTCAGTCATATCTGTTCTCAGAGGTTGCCGCACGTATCCGCGATCATAAGGAGTCCAATCCGGAATCGGAGGTGATCCGCATGGATATCGGGGATGTGACGCTTCCGATTGCACGTTGCGTGCTTGATGCGATGCATAAGGGAATAGAAGAGATGGCATCCACAGTCACATTCCGTGGATATGGTCCCGAACAGGGATATGCTTTCCTGCGTGAAGCAATTTCCGAGGGGGATTATAAATCCCGGGGTCTGGACATCTCGCCCGACGAGATCTTTATTAGTGATGGAGCCAAGAGCGATCTTGGTAACTTGGGAGACATATATTCCCCGGATAGTGTGGTAGCTGTGGCCGATCCCGGCTATCCGGTATATGTGGACACTGCCGTAATGGGTGGACGCGGAGGCGATCTCACGGAATCCGGCAGATGGAATAAGATAGTATATGCCGACTCCACTCCTGAGAATGGTTTTGTTCCCCGTCCTCCGAAGGAGCATGCCGATGTGGTCTATCTTTGTTCGCCCAATAATCCTACCGGGGTGGTGTTTGATCGTGAAACCCTTAAGGAATGGGTGGAGTACGCCCGAAGAGAGAAGGCTGTGATTGTGTATGATTCGGCCTATGAAGCATTTGTCGACGACCCTGCCGTTCCCCGGTCCATCTATGAGATTCCTGGTGCACAGGAAGTAGCGATTGAAATCCGCAGCTTTTCCAAGACAGCAGGATTCACAGGTCTCCGATGCGGATATACTGTTGTGCCCAAGGCATTGAAAGCTTCGGGGGAGAATGGCGAGGAAGTAAGCGTAAACCGTCTATGGAACCGTCGACAGTCGACTAAATTCAACGGAGCCTCCTATCCGATACAATGTGGGGCCGCGGCGCTTTACTCTCCCGAGGGGCGTGCGGCTATCAAGGAGAATATCGATGTCTACAAATCAAACGCACGATATATAAAGAAAAAACTGTCGGAAGCTGGCTTTGAAACCTATGGAGGAGAGCATTCTCCTTACGTATGGGCCCGACATCCTGAACAGACCGATAGCTGGGCTCTCTTCGCCAAACTACTGAAGGAGGCCGGAATCTCATGCACACCCGGCATCGGATTCGGACGTGCCGGAGGAGGCTATATCCGTCTTACGGGCTTCAACACTCCCGAGAAGACGCGTGAGGCAATGGATAGACTGGGGAAGGTGGATTTTTAGGAGTAATTATTGCCCCTGATCTTTCCATCTATAATTAATTGAAAAAAAGCCCGAAGCCGGGCGAAATTAACCAACATATAATATGTCAACATTACGATTTAAAAGCGTAGAGGAGGCTACCAACCGCAAAGCTGTGAAAGTGGAGCTTCCCGAAGAGAGAGTGGAGAAGTACTATGGCAAGCAGGTGTTCAATCGTCAGAAGATGTTCGAATATCTTCCGAAAGAGACCTACGATGCTCTGGTAAAGGCTATCGACAATCGTGAGCCCCTTTCGCGCGAAGTGGCCGACTCCGTAGCGGAGGGCATGAAGCGCTGGGCACTTGAGAGCGGTGTGCGCCACTACACCCACTGGTTTCATCCTCTTACCGGCAGTACTGCCGAGAAGCATGATGCCTTTGTGGAGCATGATGGCAAGGGGGGCGTGATTGAGAAATTCAGCGGCAAACTGCTCGTGCAGCAGGAGCCAGATGCGTCAAGCTTCCCCAATGGCGGAATCCGCAATACGTTTGAGGCTCGCGGATATTCGGCCTGGGATATCAGTTCTCCGGCTTTCATCCTCGATAACACCCTCTGTATCCCGACTGTGTTCATCTCCTACACCGGAGAGAGCCTTGACTATAAGACTCCGCTCCTGCGCGGTCTTAACGCGATAGACAAGGCAGCCACACGTGTGGCACACTACTTCGACAAGGATGTGAAGCATGTGATCTGCAACCTTGGTTGGGAGCAGGAATATTTTCTGGTGGATGAGGCTCTGTATGCAGCGCGTCCCGACCTGGTGATGACCGGCCGTACGCTGATGGGCCATGAGTCGGCAAAGAACCAGCAGCTCGAAGACCATTATTTCGGCTCTATCCCGAGTCGTGTAGAGGCTTTCATGCTCGATCTGGAATATGAATGCCACAAACTCGGCATCCCGGCTAAGACACGTCACAATGAGGTGGCTCCCAATCAGTTTGAGCTCGCTCCTATCTTTGAGGAGTGTAATCTTGCCAACGACCATAACCTTCTTCTGATGTCGCTGATGGAGGAGGTGGCAAAGCGTCATAACTTCCGTGTCCTGCTTCATGAGAAACCTTTCGCCGGAATCAACGGATCAGGAAAGCACAACAACTGGAGTCTGGGAACTGACACCGGAAAACTGCTCTTCTCTCCCGGCAAGACCGGTAAAGATAATCTAAGCTTCATTGTGTTCGTGGCTAATGTGATGGCGGCCGTGCATAAGCATAATGGTCTGCTCAAGGCTTCGATCATCAACGCCACCAATGCCCATCGTCTTGGTGCCAATGAGGCCCCTCCGGCAATTATCTCAATGTTCCTCGGTAGTCAGCTTAGCAGCCTCTTCGACAAGATTGAGAACGGCGAGATCGGAACTGACATCAATGTGAAGGGTAAGGAGGAATTGTCGCTTGATGTGGCTCAGATTCCCGAACTCCGAATCGATAATACCGACCGTAACCGTACGAGCCCATTCGCATTTACCGGTAACCGCTTCGAGTATCGTGCGGTAGGCTCCTCGGCTAACTGCGCGTCTGCTCTGATCGCTCTTAATGCTGCAATGGCGGCTCAGCTCGATGAGTTCGCCGATGCTGTGGACGCCCGTGTGGCCAAGGGAGAAGTTCTGGAGTCAGCAATGCTTGCTGAGGTTAAAGACCTTCTGAAGAAGCACCGTACAATCCAGTTTGACGGCAACGGCTATTCCGATGAATGGAAGGAGGAGGCCGCACGTCGTGGACTTGATACGGAGACTTCGGCTCCATTGATGTACGACGCATATTCACGTCCCGAGACTGTGGAGATGTTCGAGAAGACCGGTGTCCTTACCCGTAAGGAGATTGAAGCCCGCAACGAAGTGAAATGGGAGATGTATACAAAGAAGATACAGATTGAGAGCCGTGTGCTCGGAGATCTGGCTATCAACCATGTGATCCCCGCTGCCGTGCGATATCAGACGCTATTGCTTGATAATGTCTATAAGATCAAGGAATTGTTCCAGGGTGAGAAATCTGATCGTATCTCGGCACAGAATCTCCAGACCATCGAATCGATCAGCGATCACATCTCTGCCGTGAAGAGCGGTGTGGATGCGATGGTTGATGCCCGTCGTATCGCCAATAAGATCACAAGCGAGCGTGAGAAGGCTATCGCTTATCACGACACTGTGGCTCCACGCATGGAAGAGATCCGTTATCATATCGACAAGCTGGAGCTGATGGTGGATAATGAGATCTGGACACTTCCTAAATATCGCGAGATGCTTTTTATTCGCTAAAGTAAGCCGAACTAAATGAAAAAGAGGCCGTCATCGGAATTCCGATGACGGCCTTTGTTATTCAGACTATGTAATGTTTTTGAAAACGTCTTGATATTACTTTGGAGAATTGGTTTGGGTCTGAGGATGCTTCTTGAAGAAAGCATTCCATAGGATATACAGCAGACAGAGCACTGCCAGGCCATATCCGGCCCAGGTGAGATAACGGTTATATTCCTCCACCTTCTGGAATAGCATGTCGGGGGAGACTGATTTAGCCAGCCACCATCCGAGGAAACCCAATACCGAGTTCCAGACGAGAGCTCCCAGAGCTGTGAAGATGGCAAAGGACCCGATATTCATTCTTGAAATACCGGCAGGAATCGAAATCAACTGACGGATTGCCGGAATCAGACGGCCCACGAATGTGGAGATAGCCCCATGCTCATCGAAATAACGTTCTGCTTTCTCCACCTTAGCCTGGTCGATCAGGCAGGCATGGCCCAGACGGCTGTTGGCAAAGCGATACACAATCGGACGTCCGATCCATAGAGCCAGGAAATAATTTATAAATGCTCCGACAAGAGCTCCGAGTGTGGCCATCACCACCACCATACAGATATTCATTTCCGCCCCGACACCATAATTGGCAGCCGCAAGATAAGCCGCGGGAGGCACCACCATCTCCGAAGGGAAAGGAATGAAGGAACTCTCTATCACCATGAAGAGAAAGACGAAGAGATAATTGGCGTTTTCAATAAACCATTGAAAAAACTGACTGGCATCAAACATCGGCAATGGTTTTAGTGTGTGCATTCATCACCGTTGCGGCAAATTCGCGGGCACGCTCACGTGTCTCTGCAGAAATAGCTTGTTTGAATGCAAAGAAATCTGTCAATTCCAGGCCTGTGGTCTCTGCGAATTCCTTATACTTGGCCGCGGCCACACCCTGAGCCCATGTGAAGCCTCCGAAACCGGCAATCACCTTATTCTTTATCTCCCGGGTCACCATCGCATTGAGGAACTGCTCCATCGCAGGCATCAGACGCATTGAATAGACAGAGGAACCCATCACAATGGTCTTATACCGGAACGCATCTGCAATCACATCGCTCATTGCTGAATGTGTGAGGCTATGGATAATAATTTTCTTCTGTCCCAGCGCCGCAAACTCGGATGCCAGAAGATCGGCAATCTCAGCTGTGTTGCCATACATCGAGGAATATACGATCACCACACCATCCTCTGATTCATATGAAGCCAGACGACGGGTGATATCAACAACGCGCGGGATTTCCTGATTCCATACCGGCCCATGTGTGGGGCAGATATATTCAAGTTTTAGAGCAGACAGCTTATTGAGGGCAGCCATAACGAATTTACCGTATTTACCCACAATATTGGAGTAATACCGATACATCTCGGGGTAATAGACTGTCGTGTCCATATCGCGGTCGATAACGGCTCCGTTAAGCGCACCGAAACATCCGAAACCATCTCCGGAGAAAAGCACGGCCTGTTCTGGAATGTAAGTCATCATGGTCTCGGGCCAATGGACCATCGGAGTCATATAGAATTTCAGTGTGAGATTTCCCAATGAGATTTCATCGCCATCCTTAACACATATAAAGCGTTCGGGATCGTCAAAATGGCAGAATCCTTTCAGCATACCTTGGGTCTGGGCATTTCCTATGATCTTAAGATTTGGGAATGCCTTGAGGATTTCGGGAATCGCACTGGAATGGTCGGGCTCCATATGGTTTACCACCAGATAATCGGGCACTATTTGTCCGATATGATTAAAGAATTCGAGAACAGTATCGATTTTTACACCATCAATCAGGGCTGTGGCATCTGAACCTTTTACAATATATGAATTGTAAGAAACGCCATACGGGAGGGGCCATTGGGCCTCAAATTTTTCGGTGACACGATCATTGACACCGACATAGAAAACATCCGGAGTAATTTGGTTGATATTCATAATTCTCTAAACTAAATTGGCGACACCGTGGTCACCGATAGTTATAACATTTAAGACGCATTTCTGGTTAGATTATCAAGGCTTTCGGGTTATCCCTTATGAAGTTATTGGGGTGTGGCCCATTATCCTGATAATAATGGAATCTTAAATTACAAATTTAAGAAAAATCCTTGAATTTGGAGAGACGCTCAAAAAGAATTATATTTGCAATGAATAGAGGTCTTGAAAGAGACTGCAAAATCTACAGAAGATGAAGATAGAAGTTGCTCCCGTGCAGGGGCATACGGATGCGGCATGGCGCCACTTCCACCATGAAATATATGGTCGAAATTCTCATGCTGTTTCAGGAATCGAGAATGGAAAGACCGATGAAAGTTTGGTCTATTACACTCCGTTTATTCGCCTTGAGCGTGGTGATTTCCGCAAGCATGACCTGAAAGACTGGCTAAGCCACCTTAATGAAGGAACCCGCACTGTGCCTCAGGTGATATTCCGCGACATGGAAGAGCTTGAACCTCTGGTAAAAGGCTTGGTGGAGCGTGGGGCTACACGTATCGATCTGAATACCGGATGCCCGTTTCCGCTTCAGACAGCCCGTGGTCGAGGGGCTGCATTTGTGGGGAATGTGAATCAATATTCCAGAATACCGGCTCTGGTGGAGGCTTTCCCGGATGTATCATTTTCCGTAAAAATGCGTCTTGGATTTGAAAATCCGGCGGAATGGAGGGGAGTGATAGAAATTCTCAATTCGATGAAGCTGGATCATGTGGCGCTGCATCCCCGGGTGGCTAAACAACAATATGGCGGTGAACTCCATCTGGATCAGTTTGAGGAATTCCTAAGCGAGAGTCGTATTCCGGTGATCTTCAACGGTGAGATTAAATTGCCGGAAGATGCTATTGGTGTAATGGAGCAATTCCCGAAGGCGGAGGGAGTGATGATCGCACGCGGTATCCTGGGACGCCCTTCATTGGCAGCTGAGATTCAGGAAGGTGAGGAATGGAGTCGGGAGAAAAGGCTGGAGAAGATGATGACATTCCATGATCAGCTGATCGACCATTATCGTGCCGAGCTATGTGGTGACCATCAGATACTGTCGAAGATCAAACCCTTCTGGGAATATGCAGAGGAGGAAATCGGAAGAAAAGCCTGGAAAGCCATTGCAAAGGCTCAGAATATGGCTAAATATACCACTGCCGTTGCAATGATCGGTCAGTAATCAGCAAATCGGCAAGCGCAATGATACGGCGCGTTAAGGAGATTGCAATGAGCCAATGTAGAAGCCAACGGTCATGGATATCCATAATCCGTGCCTCGGAATGGGGGAGAGCGGTGATATGCCAGCCAAGACATAGGATGCAGTAATATGCTCGGTTAGGAGTTGACACATTGCGGCTCTCAAACTCAATGGCGTTAAAGCGTATGAAATTAAGGGCTTTACGCTCCGTTTCGAAAATCATCTTATGTTTCCCGGCTCCGAGGCAATAATGACGATTGTGAGATGGTTTCATATTAAGATAACGTTTCCGGGATATCTTATATTTCGTAATGGAGTTGGTAGAATATTAGATTCTTATCGGAGCGTTAACATCTTTTTGGAACCGGGAATCAGAACAAAAGATACATCCGTGGAGTTATATAAGACAAAGACCGAAACCTAATCTTAAGATTCTACGGATGCCCGACTTTCCAATGCTCGGCATCCTTTTATTTTATTTCGCCCATAAGCGCGTTCTGTAGATTTTGCAAGTGGTCTGAAGAATGTTCCAATAATGCAATTTTTTAAGTAAGTTAACTTAACACATCATATAGAAAGAAATGAGAAAGATATTATATTCCCTGATGATAGCAGCCGGAATTTTCGGCATCGCAATTCCATCTTCAGCCAAAACCAAAGAGGAGAACAATCTCGTGAAAGAACTTCGCGGTGGACTCCCTGTCTATTTAGGTAACAACATGACCTGGTCGAACTTCGATATCACTGACAATGGGGATTATATGGTGGAATATATCTGGACTATGCTTCCGGCATCTTCAGAGATCACGAATGATATGCGTTATCAGTATCGAAAGGCTCTTACAGATCCCAATGGACCGTGCAAGGGTCTTCTTGCGCTGGCGCGCAACCAGGGCAAGACGATGATCATCCGTTTCTACAACGGTAACAAAGAACTCTGTATTGAAGAGACCATCAAACCATGATAGGGCACACGTAATTATGATACTACTAAATAGTATCTGAATACTTACATAAGGCCGTAATATTCTTGGTGAGAAGAATATTACGGCCTTTTTCCTGTGTTGATAGGGAGGAAGAGTGGTCCCTATATGTTGTTTATTATTTCGGGAGAAAGACCTGTGATTTCCGATATTGAGCCCAGATCCATTCCAGCTATCTTTATTTTACGTACTATCTCTGTTCTTTCTTTCTCAATTCCTTTCTCAATTCCTTTCTCAATTCCTAATCTCATGCCTTCCTCTCTACCTTCCTCTCTGCCTTCCTCTCTGCCTTTTTGTATACCTAATTGCACACCTTCCTCATATCGGAAGTCGAGGCCGGCCTGAACCTCACGAAGGGCAGCCAACGACTGGCTGTAGAGCACCATATCCTCTCCCACGACATTCACACTCTCCTTTGTTCCGTAGGCTCGTTTAAAGCCGAAATCCGACTGGAGATTGATAAACTGGGTAGGGATTTTGGGAGCTTTATCGGTCATACTCATTTTAAGTTATAGGATGCAATGTAAAATTAATAAAATGAATCAAATAAAACAATATATAAACCCTGACTGAGGTGTGAGGCGAATCTGGGGGTCTGTATCGTTTCCCATTAATTTTTAGGAGAGACCAGTAGATGGAATGAAATTAATAATTAAATTTGTGGCCTCAACTATCAATAACCCGACAAAATGGAAAAGTATAGTGTAGATTCACTTAAGAAAAAAGTGATTGGAGGTGGAGAAATCGATGAAACCGAAGCCCTTTGGCTGATGGAAAATGCCGACCGTGACGAACTCTATGCGGCCGCTGAGGAGATTACCCGCCATTTCGGTAAACCGGAATTCAACCCCTGTAGTATCGTAAACGCCCGTGCCGGCCAATGTTCCGAGAATTGCAAATGGTGTGCTCAATCCGGTCATTACCATACGGATTCAGATGTGCATGGTATTATCTCGGAGGCTACATGTATTGAACATGCAGAAGCAGCTAAGAGAAACAGCATAAAGAGATTCTCGCAGGTGGCGAGTGGAAGAGCAGTGAAAGGAGCCGCGCTGAGGAAGATATGTGATAATAATAGGGCAATTGCCCGCGAGACGGGACTCTTCGTATGCGCCTCATTAGGATTGCTCAATAAAGAGGAGCTTGAGGAGCTCTGGGCTTCCGGAGCGCGTCGTTACCATTGCAATCTTGAGACAGCACGTAGTTATTTCCCCGAATTATGTTCCACCCATACTATCGATGATAAACTACAGACCATCCGTTATGCCCGGGAGGTAGGCTTTGAGATATGTAGCGGAGGTATCATCGGAATGGGGGAGACTCCGGCCCAAAGAGTGGAATTTGCATTCACCCTTAAGGAAGCTGATCCGGATTCAATCCCGATGAACATTCTTTGTCCCATCCCCGGTACTCCGTTGGAGAATATGCCCCCTCTTTCCGAGGATGAGATTCTGCGCACGGTTGCCATATTCCGTTTTGTGCATCCCAAAGTCGAATTACGGTTTGCCGGCGGACGTATGCAGCTATCCCGGGAAGCACAGCTTAAAGCCATGCAGATCGGAATAAATGGCGCCATCGTGGGCGACCTGCTCACCACCATCGGCTCCAAGGCCGATGAAGACCGTCGGCTCATTGAAGAAGCCGGGTATAACCTCTAAAAAATACATCACTCTCAATAAGAAAAATAGCCATCCGTACTCTATGCAGTCGGATGGCTATTTTTATTGATGCCATGATTCGGTATAAATTCCCGAATCATTGTAAGTCGGTATCTCGGGGATTATTTACTGCTCAACCGGGTGTGTTTGTGGTCAAGAGGATTACCGGGAGGAGAAAGGAGAGGAGTAGGAGAAAGAGCGTGTAGCCGATAATTATTTTTGTAGTGGGTTTCATATCATTAATCTTTATACAAATGGGACTATTTTATCCATCCGCTGATTACAAATCCGAACTTGTGGGTCAGAGATCAGACTTGTGAGGGATTGTCGATGAAATTGCGGTATCGCTCGGCAAGCTGTTCGGGAGTGATATGTAGCTGATTGAGGAGCGTAAACACCTCCCTGAGCTGATCTGTCAGCAAAGTTTCCGCACGGTAGGCAAGGATTCTCTCCGGCGCATCCTCGGCGACGAAATAGCCGATTCCTCGTCGATTATATACGAGATTCTGCATACTCAGACGCTCGAACGACCTCACTACCGTATTGGCATTCACCTGCAGCTCGGCTGCGACATCCCTCACCGAAGGGAGGCGTTCGCCCGGCGGATAATCCCCCTGCAGGATCTGATCGCAGAGTCGATCCGCAATCTGGATATATATGGCTTTTGTATTCTGCTGGAAATTCATTATTTAAGATAAGGCTCGTTTAGAACTTAACTCCCCATTCCTTGAAACGGAAATAGGATACACACCATGTGAATATAATCTGCACAATCATCAGAACAATAAACAGCCATTCAAGGTTGTCGGCTATCTCATTGGGCCGGATAGATCTGAAAGACCCAAAGAAGAATACCTTCAGACCAAGGGTGAAGAGGATTGCGCTTAGACACAGGATTCCGAAGCCCGTGCAGAGTGTCTTGAGAAGAGGACTCTTTGTCCATATCGCTGATCCAAGGGCCATAAGAGCCTGCAGAGTAAGCCCGGCCAGGATATTGCCATAGAGGAGCGAGACGGCGCCATTATGGATCGCCTCTCCTTGCTCCGGACTCACTGCTCCCATGCTTATCATCTGTGCGGAATCGGAGAAGAGGAGATAGGAGGGAGTGATGAATTCAATATAATCCACATCCGGATAGGCAAGGCGATAGACGATCACACGGATGGCATCGCTCAGAAAGACTGCCGCTGTGAAGATTACTATACTTCCCAGACCATAAATGAGCAGCCAGGACGCAAACTTCTCAAGCGAGGAGGCAGGAGTCATAAAGACACTAATTCGGCTCGACTTGGAACGCAGACAGGAATAGAACTTCGATGCTCCCAACATGGCAATAAACCAGAGAAGGATATAAAATGTCTTTTCCGAACTCCACATCGGATCTTTCGGAGTGAGTCCGGGAATATAGAAGGGCGACGAGGCATAGCATCCCGTGATCCAGGGCCATACGAGACAGTAGAAGATCGGAAGAAGTATCAGGCCAAGGGAGGTAAGAAGAAGAGAAGAGCGGTTTTCGGCCACATATTTCCGAAGAAAGGCCGTAAATCGGTTAAATGAGAATATCATGATTGTTTGGGATTTACAATATAGGAATTAAAGGAGTTTGGGGTTTAAAAGACACTATTAAGCCCGGAAGGATTCTCCTGTGCAAAACTGAACAGGACTTCCAGGTCCACCTCCGTATCGTTGCCGTCAAGATTAGGAATGACCACAGACGAACCCTGCGGCCCGCGGATGGCGAACAGAGCCGAATTGATGATCTGAGGATCTATTGTGTTGATGAACTTAAGACGATTCTGCACCGCAGCCACCGACTGATCGAAGAGCACACACTGACGATCAATGATTAGGATATGATCGAGGATCTGTTCCACATCCCGCACCTGATGAGTCGAAATGATGAAAATCCGGTCATCGGAAGCATGGCGCGCAATGAGGCTGCGGAAAGCGCCCTTGCCGGGAATATCCAGGCCGTTGGTCGGTTCGTCCATCAGAAGAAGCCCGGTATTGGCGGCCAGAGCGAAAGAGAGGATTATTTTTTTCTTCTGACCCATCGAGAGACCTCCAAGATGAATCTGAGGATCTATATTGAAAATCTCCAGGTTAGCGAGCATCTCCTCCTTAGAGAAGTTAGGATAGAACGGACTGTTAAGCTCCACAAACTTCAGGAGGGGCATGGAGGGGAGATCCATTTCCTCGGGAACGAGAAAAATATCGCTGATAGTGGAGGGGAGACGAAGGCGGGGATTCTCTCCCTTATAGTCCACACTCCCTTGTCCCGGAGTGAGCAGACCGGATATCAGATAGAGGAGAGTGGATTTCCCCACACCATTTGAGCCGAGCAGACCGTAAATACCGCCGGAGGGTATATCCAGCGAAAAATCGCGTATCACAGGCTCCTTCTTGCGCGAATACGAGAATGAAAGATTCTTAATGGAAAGCATATTGAATATATTTGATAATATTAATACTTAGCTGTCCGAAGACGGACAATTAAGGAGGATGGTGTCTTAGTAGTGTATTAGTATACTAAGACACTGCAAATTTAATATGAATAATTTGAATTTCCAAATGCAGACACAAAAAAATCGGCTATCCAATAATGGATAACCGATTTTTGATTCTGATTACTCAGATATGATTCTGATTACTCAGATCCTATAATGAGTAATTAGGGATTACGGATATTATTTCACAATCTTGGTGATGGCCGTCTTACCGTTCTCGAACTGTGCCTTTACAGTGTAGATACCGGATGCAAGATCAGCTACGCTAAGAGAGTTACCCTTCACGGAAGCCATGCATACACCATTCATATTGTAAACGCTGATTGTGGCCGGAGCCCCTGCCACGATCATGTCGCTACCCTTATCGAAGAGCAGAGCCTCGGAATTGGAGATCACGTCAGCTACTCCTGTAACGCCAGTATATTCCACAGCATTCGATTCGCCGGATTCCTCTTCTCCATTCACAGCAGTGACATAGTAGCGGCCCCTCTGTGCATTGTCGATGCTATAGGAAGTAGTCGATACATTGTCGAGAAGCACACCATCGCGATATACATTATATGTAATCTTCGATCCCTCGGCACGTGTAAGCATCGGTCCGGCCAGATCCTGATCCGGCTTACTGATGATACCCTTCACATACCAGCAGTAATTCTGCTTCAGACCTGTATGGAGTGTCTTCCATGAGCTGCCGCTTGATGAGATAAGATCGCCGAAACCATCGTGATCCTCACATGCGAAGCAGCCCAGAGGATGAGCCGCAGCTGAAGGATAGCTCATTATGAAGCCGACGCCTACATCCTCTCCGGCCGGAATCTTCACCGGTTCGTTGAGACGTACATCATTCACGCCCTTGAAGAGGGTCGATACCGGAACTGTCTGAGTATAGATAATGTTCTCGCCTACCATTACTACCACTGCAGCAGAAGAGATCTCCGGATTGGGGACACCTAACTGGATATGAGAGATGTAATCACCTGCATTGGCAGCAATCTCCTTCTCGGGGAATTTAGCTACACAGTAGGAAGTCAGTGTGCTGCCCGAACCTGTCATCTTGAGGGCCATCATCGGAGCGCCATCGGGGACATAGCTGTATACGGTGGAGCTTTCGGGAGATGCCCATGAGAGATTCAGTGTCTTGAAATCTGTCTCACCCTTGAGACCGAACGGAGCTACTCCCTTCTGGGCGATATGGTTGGAGAATGATACCAACTCTGATGCAGGAGATTCCCATCCGTTGGAGTATACGGTAGTGATATGATAATCGAACGATGCGTAACGTTTGATTGTCTCCACATGCTGATAAGATGTGCTTTCACCTACCTTCTCACCATTAGCGTAGATATTGAAATGGTCCACCTTCGGAGCCGCTGCCGGTTTCACAACCGAGGCCTGAGGAGCAACACCTGTGGCATCGATTCCGTAAACCTTATCGGCCTTAACAGAGTTGGAGCGAAGCACATTTGCTTTACCGATTTCTACACATTTTCCTCCAACTTCACCACTCTCCTCCTCGGCGGCCATTGCGGAGATATAGATGTTGAATTTGCCGTAAGTGGGGTTGAGCGTAGAGAGATTCAGCCAGTTGGCACCGTTTGTAAGACTGATTTTCGCCCCATTCTCCACCAACGGACCCTCATCGACCACAATCACGCCCTTATTTGCAGGGATTGTAGCTGAATAAGCTAAAACAAGCGGCTCCTCACCTGTGATCTCCACCGCCTTGGGAAGCTTGACAGTGTAGATAGCCTGAGGAGTGAGATTCTCTTCCGGAATCTCTATCTCTGAAAGAGCCACGCCCTTGGTGGTATAGACACCGAGTTTGAGAGGACCGGTCTTCTCACCGATCATGAACTTCAGTTTCGAGATCTTATAGCCCTGATAGGCCGCGAGTTCGGCAGCTGTGAAGTGTGTACCCCACATGAGCGACATTTCCTCCTCGAAGGCCGCAGTATAGGCCGGCTGACCCGAATGGGCCATTTCCTTATCCATATTCCAGTCGATCACGAGCTCCTTGGTGGCCGAATCAAATGAGGTGTTCTCGATGTTCGGAGCGGTATACGCTGCAGGAAGCTTCACGTTCACTTCTTGCTCAACAGCGGGTGATACCTTATCTCCGGCGCGGGATACGATGCTATACTTATATGTCCCCAGATCATCCACCTTATCGGCAAACTTGCAATCATTGGTCGAACCTACCAGTTTCCCATCGCGGTAGACATCGAAAGAGGCCACCTCCACAGGGGCACCCGTACCCTCGATGTCGGCTGTCATCATCCAGTTACCTTCCATGCCGCCCGACTTAAGAGTCTTCCATGAGGGCTTGGAGAGGAGGAAGTTTGTGGAATTGGGTGAAGATGTTGAGAAGGAATTACCCTTCACATTGATAGTGGTTCCACCGTCGACTGACATCGGGTGTTCCTTCGGAGTGTGGATCACATAAAGACCATATGAATAAGCATGGCCATTCTCAAGCTGATAAGGCTCCTTGAGAGTGAATTTGCTCCATACTCCGGCTTCGATTGCATCGATAGCGGCCTGATCCATCTTCTCCACAAAATCAATCAGACCATCCTTCATGATGAACACCTGCACCTCGGAGATCACTTTCTGGGCAAACTTATAGTTGACCGCAGTGATCTTTCCTCCGCGGAATGCAATCAGGTCGGTAGCGTCGAAATCATTTTTCACCCACACTTTGGTGTTCGAAGAAGCCGTACCACCGATGGCGATACCGGAAGACTTGTCTGACCAGGTCAGCTCCTTACCTCCGGCAAGAGGCTTAGCCCAGGCAAGCTCCACATCGAGCATATCCACTCCTGAAGAGAGGAATGTGGGAGAGGGGAGAAGAGAAGCATAATCCACGTTAGTCACCTCTACCGAACCCGATTTAATCTCGCCGTCGGCATATACTGCTCCTACGCTATAGGCCTGTTTGCCCACGGGCTGGTTGGAGAGGCGGATATTCAGGTCGGTGATAAGGGCATCGTTAAGCTTGGTATTGCCGCAATATACATTATATCCCTGAGGATCCTCATCCACGTCATTGGAGAGAATGGCAGTGATGAGATATTCACCGTTGGCTGTGGCCACCCAGTCTTTACCGTTGGAGGAAAGAAGGTCACCCTTACCCGAAGCATTGGCAGCCTCATCCTTGATAGCCACGAAATCCATGTTCACGCCTGATTCGAAACATACTGTAAACATATATTCCTTTCCGGCTTTGATCTTATAGGGAGAGCTGAGCTTTACGCTTTGCCAGGTGTTTTTCTCATACTTGGAGTTATCGGCAGTGCCTTCGGCCACCACCACACCATCTTCGAGAAGCGCGACAGTGACACCCACCACCGGGCGATACTGGAAGAAGGAGATGGCTTCCACCTGCTCGCCCACCACATTAGCCAGGTCTGCGGCAGTAAACTTGGAGCCGACCCAGGTCTTTACTGTTTTCTGGGAATCGGAGGCGGGAGCTGTATCGCCGTTATAATCGCGGCCGCTATGCCATTTCAATTCCTTTACATCGCTTGGCTTACACCATTTCAGATTTACATCAGTATAGCTCGACTGAGCTGTGAATGTATGGGGAGCGCCGGTCTTGGCAGAGGCGCCGAAAGCGATGAACGAACCGCAGGCAAGCGCAGCAAATGCATGATGAGATAATACTCGTTTCATAAGCAATTTCTTTTGAATCCTGATTAGGTTTGTTATTAGTTATTGGAAAGTATTGGAGACCATAGGAGAGTGTGCTCAATCTCCTTTTGTACAATACATATTTTCTATGTAACGCAATATTTGTGAAAAAATTGAATATGAATGCTAAATTTTTTAAATTCGGATAGGACAATAGTCTCGAAATTATTTGTTACCTTTGTGTAAGAGGGGTATAACATTAATATAAATATCTGAAAAAATAGTTATGAAAAAGATCTTAACGATGGCCGCTTTATCGGCCGGTCTGCTCTTCTCGGCTTGCGCCGGAGGCAAAGGAGGTGCGAACGTTGCCTCAGATTCCACATCGACAGCTGATTCGGATGCTGAGGGAGGAAAGGTGTTGGTGGCATATTATTCCGCTACCGGAACCACCGCCAAGGCTGCCGGGGAAATCGCCAAGGCCACTAACGGAACTCTCTATGAAATCCAGCCCGAACAGAAATATTCCGATGCTGATCTCGATTATGAGAATGAGAATTCGAGAAGTGCCGTGGAGAATAAGAATCCCGATATGCGCCCTGCCATCAAGACAGGTCTTGATGTGACGCCTTACGAAACCGTTTACCTCGGTTTTCCGGTGTGGTGGGACAAGGCTCCGTTGGTAATCAACACTTTCCTCGACTCCTATGACTTCACGGGAAAGAAGATTGTGGTTTTCGCTACGGCTCATTCAAGCGGACTTACTCCCAGCTATGATGCTCTCAAAGCCACGTATCCCTCCCTTGATCTTGTAGAGGGTCAGATCCTCAATAAGACCTCCGGGGATGCCTGGAATGCATGGGTAAAAGGTCTATAAGGCTCCACTGCGGTAGCAATTACAGATGAATAAAATAATTCGATTTATACATAGATGGACAGGCCTTGTTATAGGCCTGTTCTTTCTTATATCCTGCGCATCGGGGTTGGTGATAGTCTTCGGAAAGATCATCGGATCGTATGCACCTGTATTCAAACTTGCAAATGGTCTGCACACCTCCCTTTTCTTAGGCTCAGCGGGCCGGGAGATAATAGCGGTTGCCACTCTTTTGGCCCTGGTGGAAATCCTCACGGGTTATTGGCTATGGGTGTGCCAAGGCGCTGCCGTAGCGCGGTCGTACCAAAAAAGAGGGAAGAGCCTTTGGGGTGCATGGCTTAAAATGATGAGCTTTAGATTTCCAAACCGCACGATGGGCTTGCATAACGGTTCAGGATTCTGGAGCGGCCCACTCCTTCTGATAATGATCCTGACGGGGCTGACCTGGTGCTTCGGATGGTATAGCGACATAGTCTATGCTCTCTTCGACACTGCGGAATCCGGCGGCTGGAACAATAATCTCTTCCATACGCTCCATTCCCTGCATGTAGGAAGTTGGGAGGGAATATTTTCGCGTGTGTTATGGTTGTTGGCAGTGATTTTTGGATCTTCACTCCCGATCACCGGCCTATTGATATATTTAAACCGAAGGAGGCATCATTGATGCCTCCTTCTTCATTCTCTATGCTCACAAGATAAATCTTTTTAATTCCAAGTGGTTCAATTAGTTCAGTGATCTCATCACTTGAGATGACACTCCTATTTACACCATTATTATGATTATTATGTTAGCCTGCAGTAACTCCATTCTCTTTTAGATGATAAATTTTGGTGACTCTGTTACAATTGTAGCTTCCAATTATGTGAGTGATATGATTGGCCTCGACTCATTGTGGTTTAAGCGGCCCTTATAACATCGAAACATTGATAACATGAGTGTAGTAAATCGCAATTTAGAAGCGATGGCGCGTCAGCTTTACGACTATTGGTTTGTGCAGTTCGATTTCCCAGATGAGAACGGTCGCCCCTACAAGTCTTCAGGCGGCAAGATGGTCTGGAATGATAAACTTAAGCGAGAAATTCCTGAAGGATGGGAAGGATTTTCTGTAAATGAATTATCTATTAGCCAACGGGGAGTATCGTTTGACAAGTCAGATGTCACAGAATTAGGAATACAAGTTCTACGAGGCAATAATATAGACGGGAACCATTATGTTGCCGATTCCAACATTGTTAAAATACCAGAAAATCTTGTATCAGAGGCTCAACATATAAAAAAATATGATATAATAATGACTATGTCCAGCGGGAGCAAGGAACATGTTGGGAAATGTATGCAATTCCAATTTGATTCAATTCACACGTTCGGAGCATTCTTAAATCGCTTTCGGCCTTTGGCTCACCCTCATTATTTATTTTTGTTTCTTTCATCGCAATATTTTAAGTTGAAAGTAAAAAGTTTATGTAATGGTACTGGCATAAACAACTTGACCTATCAAAATTTTAACGATATAATATTACCTATTGCAAATTGTACAACAATGAGAAATTTTGATGAGACAGTATTCCCAATATTCAACCATATTGGGATGCATGACTTGGAGATAGAACATCTTTCGAGACAAAGAGATGAATTATTGTCGCTCCTTATGAACGGTCAGGTGTCGGTTATGCCGTCAGAGGTAAATTGCGATTTAGTGGTGAGGAGATTATATTTGAGAGAAAAACTCAAATGAAAGATTCTATCATTGATGGTGTAATCGCTCAAATGAATGATACTCTATCACCAACACAACTATTTGAATTACGCCGAGTTATGGAATTGGCTCTAAACGATTATGAAATTGTGGTGGCTCCATGTCACAAGGAGCGTACTAAGCAGGCGAATGACGAATTACTCAATAGCTTCATCTCTGCCAAACGAATTGAGGGATGCTCTGAAAAAACACTTAACTATTATCATAATACAATCCAGACCTGGCTCGCGAATGTCTCCATAGAACTCCATGACGTTACTACAAACGATATCCGTTGTTATCTGTCGGAATTCCAAGCGAAAAACAACTCCAGTAAGATCACTGTCGACAATATCCGTCGAATCTTTTCAAGCTTCTTCTCATGGCTTGAAGATGAGGATTATATTGTGAAAAGTCCGGTCAGACGTATTCATAAGGTGCGATCAGAACTCACAGTCAAGGAAACCATCAGTGACGAACAGTTGGAGACTCTTCGTGATTCTTGCTCTGAATTACGAGATTTGGCAATGATCGACTTCCTTGTGTCCACAGGAATTCGTGTAGGAGAATTGGTTAAAATCAACCGTACAGATATTAACTTTAATGAGAGACAATGTGTGGTTCTTGGAAAAGGCAACAAGGAGCGGACTGTTTATTTTAATGCCCGTGCCAAAGTGCATCTTAAAAATTATCTTGCCACTCGCAATGACAACGATGAGGCCTTGTTTGTTTCGCTGTCAAAGCCTAATAATCGTTTGACAATTAGTGGTGTAGAAACTCGGTTGAGGGAGTTGGGGCGCAACGCGAAAGTCGGCCGTATTCATCCTCATAAATTTCGTCGAACATTAGCCACAATGGCGATAGACAAGGGAATGCCAATAGAGCAAGTGCAGCGACTGCTCGGACACTGCAAGATTGATACAACTCTACATTACGCAATGGTTAATCAAAACAATGTAAAAATGGCCCACCGGAAATTTCTTGGATAGCTCGAATCTCATGATTTTCATTAACTTTGCAGTTAAAACCACTGCAAAGCATGAAATTAAAAGATATAGCAGATTATGTAACTGAAAAAATCAGTAGTGACGCTATTGATTTAGATTCTTATATTACTACTGATTCATTGTTGCAGAATAAGGGCGGGCGAGATAAAGCAGTAAATATGCCTCCTCAATCGTGTATGCTGACACGGTTTAAGGTTGGAGACGTACTGGTTGCGAATATTCGGCCTTATTTGAAGAAAGTGTGGAAGGCAGATATAGATGGTGGTTGCAATGCCGATGTACTGGTTTTTAGAGCGAAATCAAATCATTCGGCTAATTTTCTGTATGCCGTGTTGCTTCAAGATGCTTTCTATGCATATGCAATGAAGGGTGCGAAAGGTAGTAAAATGCCACGCGGTGACAAAGATCAAATTATGAGATATGAAATACCTATGCTTTCATCCACCGAAGAAAGCATTGGCAAATTTATTGTTGATATAAATGCTAAAATTGCGCTTAATCGTGAGATAAATCGCAATTTAGAAGCGATGGCACGTCAGCTCTACGACTACTGGTTTGTGCAGTTCGATTTCCCCGACGAGAACGGTAGACCTTACAAGTCTTCAGGTGGTAAGATGGTCTGGAATGAGAAGCTGAAAAGGGAGATACCAGAAGGGTGGAAAGCATTGGAAATAGGAGAAATTCTTGATAAATATCCTTCCACCAAACGATTTGATACGTCTGAGTATTTGACTGTGGGGCAATATCCAATTATTGATCAAGGAGAATCTTACATTGTTGGCTTTACAAACGAAGAAGAAAATATTTTATTCAAAACACCAGCAGTAGTATTTGGAGACCACTCCACAAGGGTTAAGTTCGTAGCTACGCCATTTGGTAGAGGCGCGGATGGCACACAGATCCTATATTCGAACCATCCATGTATATCTATATGGTACTTATACTGTGCAGTTGTCGCTTTAGAAATACCTAACCCTGGTTATTCAAGACATTTCAAGTATCTTAAAGGATTGCCAATAATTGCTCCAGACTCTGAGACAGCAAAGAAATTTTCTGATATTTTAAATCCAATTTTTGATAAGTGGAATAAAATAATCTTTGAAAACATTGATTTACAAACTCAGCGTGACGAGCTTCTGCCGCTCCTAATGAACGGTCAGGTGTCGGTTACGTCGTCAGAAGTAAATTGCGATTTATCTCACGATTAAGCGCAATTTTTTGATCGATAGTCGAAAGAATCCCAGCTATTGCTTTCTGATAAGATAGACTTGGAATATCCAATTCAAAATTTTCAAGTGAGCTTTTACTTACTTCCGAAAATGTTGTCCCGCTTCCAAGACTAATAATTCTATTTATATTATGTTTAAGGTAATAGTATAGATATTCGTTATCACAACGTGATTTATTAACCTCGATATTCTTAAATCCTTGATTGGTGCAACACTCTCTACCTGCAATTGCTAATAATCCTATTGGGGCTCTACTGGACATTAATATTGTTCCTTCTGGTAGTAACTTTGTCGAACTATTATCATATCCTATTTTTGTAATAGTCCTTGCTCCATTATAGACATATTTAGATTGTTGATCAGATAGGTCTTTAGGTGTAATCCACTGAATCTCTCCATCATAATACTCGGGATGATTGGAAGATGGGGTTGCTCCATTCCAAATAGTGGCAATGTCTTTTAATATATATCTTTTATTTCCCATAAGAGCGTGATTTACATATCTAACATTCCTCTGATTTCTTTGTCGAAGTCAGAGTATATTTGTTGTGTTGGATTAAAAATATCATATTCTGCTTCGGCTTTAGCCTTTGCTTGAGCAGCGGAGATGCTTCCACGATTAGGTAAAATCTTGTAATCATTGAAAGTAAGGAATTTATTGACACTCGCTGCAAATTGTTCCATATTGAATACGTTGCCACGCTCAATTTGCCCCTCAATATAATCAAAGTAAGATGTTACGGTACGTTCAAGTGAACGTATCTCCTTTTCAGTAAGATAATTCTTAGCGACAGAGACGTCAGATTTCAGAATACGTCCTTCGGAGGCATATTTCCATGTTGTCAGCCCCATATGAGGTTTTGTATGGTCTGCTCCGGCATGTATTATTTCTGCGGCGGTATGTCCGGTGATGGCATAATGGAACCGATTCTGAACCATTGCATAGAACTCTTTAGTAGTTGGAGCAAGGCGGTTATAATCAATACTACATTCAGCATAGATGTCCGTAATCTGTTGCCAAATACGGCGTTCGCTTGCTCTGATTGAACGCACTCGCTCCAAAAGTTCGCGGAAATAGTCGCGGCCAAACACCTCATTACCCTGTTTCAGACGGTCATCATCCAGCACAAAGCCTTTGCGAATAAATTCATTCAGTATTTTTGTTGCCCACTGTCTAAAAAGTGTAGCTCGCTGACTATTTACTCGGTACCCTACACTAATGATAGCGTCGAGATTATAAAAATTAACTTCTCTTGATTGGGTTTTCCCTTCAATAGCACCATGTTCAGTGGTTATTTCCATTTTGGAAATAACCACATCTGCAGAGAGTTCACCTTCTTCAAAGATATTTTTCAAATGTTTGTTTATAGCGGGAACTCCAACGTCAAACAGCTGAGACATGGCCTTTTGAGTTAGCCATATAGTTTCATTTTCAACATAGGCTTGTACTGTACCTGAATGGTCAGGTAGATTATATAGTATAAACTGAATTTCCTTTGCCATTGAGATCAGCTGTTAAATTTTAGAGATTTGAGTTGGGAGAGGATTTCACCTTCAAGGCGATGGCTTTCAGCAAACATCTCGGTAAGCTTTGATTCATAATCAGCCATACGCTGCTTAAACTCATCTTCGGTTATATCAACATATTCAATCTTGATGTCAAAGTATTGACCGGCAGACAGCGAGTAACCTTTCTCCTTGATTTCATCGTATGTCACAGCAACCGAGAATCCATCCTCAGCCCTACATTCGCGGAACGTATCAACGATTTTATCAATTTCTTCGGGGCGAAGACGTTTTTTCTGATTGTTGCCTTCTTTATATTCCTCACCCAACTTGGAAGCATCAATAAGTATTACCTTTTCGGAACTCCTTGAGTTGTCGAAAAACAGCACAGACACATTAGTGCCGGTGTTGGCAAAAACGTTCGAGGGCATTGAAACAACACCGTGGATAATCTTATTGTCAACGATATGCTTTAGTATCTTATTTTCAATACCTGACTTTGCTGTAATAAAACCCGTTGGTATTACAATCGCGCCCTTACCGTTTGACTTCAAAGAGTTAATGACATGCTGGATGAAGCAAGTATAGATTGCCATGCTCTCTTTCTTCTTTGCTGGAACTTTAGGTACACCGGCCCAGAAACGGGCAGGTTGAGCTGCAATTTTTTCGCGCGTGTCCGAGAAATCCATTTTGAATGGAGGATTCGAAACCACATAATCAAATTGCCTCCAGGAAGTTCCCTCGTCATTCTTATGATATGGTGATACAAGGGTATCTCCTTGTACGGCATGGTCAAGCGATGAAACCAGCCCATTAAGCAAAAGATTTAGTTTCAGCATCTTATTGCTTCGCTGCGAAATATCCTGCGCGAAGATAGTACACTTACTATTACCGATTTGATGTGCGAGGGCCATAAGCAGGGTACCGGTTCCGGCCGACGGATCGTAGGCTTCGATATTATGTAGATCTTCATTCTCATCCACCAACAGACGTGCCATGATTGTGGCGATGGCATGAGGTGTATAATATTCGGCATACTTACCACCTCCGGCCGTATTATAATCCTTGATAAGATACTCAAAGATTGTGGCGAAGAAGTCGTAACCTTTTTCATCCGAAAAGGCCTCTTCAAAGGAGAAGCCAACGAGTTTATCCACCAACGCGCGTGCAAATGCAGGGCGCTGATCAATGTCGGTGACATAGGGTGTCAAACGTTCAAAGAGCGGAATTTTTGTATTCTGAGTGGTCTGAGTGGAGAAAATATCTATATTCTGCTCAGCAATATCGGTCATTGTCGCATCAAATATCTCATCGAAATTCCCTCTGCTCTGGTTGTTCCAAAGTTTATAGAGAAGATGCTCGGGTTGCAACTTTAAGGTTTCGGGAGGAAGAAACATCAAAAGCATCTCGCGCTCTGAATCGCTTAAGTCAGCATAAGCAAGTTCCCATTGATCCGCCTCTTTTATTTTCTTGGCAATATGGCTCTTGGCTTGTTTAAGCTCATAGCCAAACTTATCATTGAGAAATTTATACAGGAATATCTGAGTGATAATCTTGTATTCATTGCCATCATTGCCAAGTCCATAAGATTGGCAAGTGGCTTTAAGATCGTCAATAAGACGTATGGTTTTTTCCTTTATACTCATTATGCTGTTGCGTATGTAGCGTTATACTGATTCAGATATTGACGTGCAATACCGTTTTTTACAAATATATAATCTTCAGGGGATGCCTGCTCACTAATCTGAGGAAAATTAGAGAGCATATCTGCAACGATCTTCAAAACTGTCTGCTCAAAGTATGCATCCTTTTTCAGAATATCATTTTTATCATAGACCCTCTGATCCACATCCTCCTTTATCATATTAAGTATGATGCTGATCTCATGGTCGCTGAATGTAAAAATAGGCTTGGCTGACTTTTCTTTACGGTCGGCGTTGATTTCGCGGATACGTTTATGAACCCGGGCAAATTTGGCATCACCGTTATATTTGTTTAGAAGAGCCTTATTTGATTGCTGTATGGCTTTTAAACGCGCAATTATTGCATCAAGAGCAGCTGTTTCTTCATTAAATTTTGCAATCGAGTCAATCACGAAGCCATGTTCCTTGAAGCGTTGCATAAAGGCTTCACGAAGGGTTATAAATTCGGGATCATCCTGATCGATATTATCCATAAATGCCCGGATGGTATCTCTCCATTTTTCTTGAAGCTCACGGCCTCCTGATATGAGTTTAAGTTCCTCTTCTCCGATTTTTGAGAATGTAAACTCTATATCCTGCATTGCCTCATTAACCAGCACGGTAGTTTCTTCATTAGTGCTAAAAGCCTCTTTCTGATTAATTATTGAGATGTGATGCTGAACTTCTTTCAACATATCAGAAAGTTTGGTTAATTCGACCTTGGAGAATTTTTCTTTTAAGTCATCATCGCCAAATGTGCGGACAAGGTTTCCACAGTCGCGAGCAGCTTCGAGAACCTTTTTTAGTTTTAAAAGTTCCTCTTTATCCTGGATTGTAGAAACTTCCGAACTGAACTCCTCAACATTATTTAGCGTGTAATCAAACAAGGTGTCATGAATATCACGCATTGTATCAAGAATTTCCTGCGGATTTTCAAGCACCTGAGTGAATGTATCTGTTACTCCGCTACCATCTTCATTCGGGTCATTGAAACGATTGAGTTCTTTGAGATAAGCTTCGTTAGTTTCCTCAAAATTACTTTTGATGTCAGCGAAATCAATAACATAACCATAGCGGTTATTCTTATAAGGACGGTTAACTCGGGTGAGCGCTTGCAACAGATTGTGGTCTTTTAGTTTACGGCCAAAATACAGACGTTTTAATCTTGGAGCATCAAAGCCAGTCAAAAGCATATTAAACACAATGAGAACATCAACTGTCATGTTCTTCTTGAAATCTTTAATTGTGGCCTTGCGGCTTTCTTTATCAACTTTATCAAGAATAAGACCAGCTTTAATATCAGTTGGGAACGACGCGTTTTTATTCATTTCGCGCTGAACTTCATCCCAATACATTGCGAGATTACGGGCTTGTTCGCTTGTCTCGCAAATTATCATTCCACCTAATGTCTGATCACCATGCTGCCACCGGAAACGAGTGAGATCGGTAATTACGTATCGGATAAGTTCTTTTACATAATTCTCATGCTCAATGATTGCAGATTTCCGAACATCTTTCTTCTGAACAAGCTGTTCGAGCTTGTCCATTATCTGTGTAAGTTTCTCTTTATAGGATGTCTCAATTTCCTCACGTATGATTTTCAATGTGTAACCATCGGCTATTGAACGATCATAATAATATGTGTGGAAATAATCGTTGAATACTGTTGCTGTTGCTTTTTCTTCTTTAAGCAAAGGTGTACCTGTCAATGCAATTTTAATAGAGTTGGGGTCTGCATCAAAAAGATTGGCAAGAAAACAGCCTCCGGGACGATAACCGCGGTGTGCTTCGTCAAGAATGAACACACGTTGAAGATTTGTGGCGTAATCAGGTAGCTTTACCTTCTCCTTATCCTCGGCAAAGCGCTGAATATTTACTACGGTTATTTCCTGTTTTCCGCTTGCTCCTTGCTGAGATTTATTGTCGCGAAATTGATCCATTAATTCTTTGCGAGAATTAGCTGTTGCTACAACTAATCCACGAGCTTCAAACTCTTGGGTGGCCTGTTCCAGTAAATCGAGTCTATCTACTATGAAGTAGAATTTCGCGACTTTATTCTTCTTAGCAAAATAATCATTAAGAAAATGGGATAGATGATATGAAAGAGCAGTCTTACCACTTCCTTGTGTGTGCCATACCACTCCCGCGGTTGCTCCCTTATCAAGATGTTCGCGTATAGCTAAAGCAGCAAACATCTGCTGATAACGCATGATATGCTTTTGATCCGTAACCTCTATTTTCCCATCAACCTCTCTTTCCGATTTCACATAAGCAATGCCATATTTCAATATGAAAAGTAATCGCTCGGGAGAGCACATAGAGGTGAGAATTCTATTGGTGGGTGTATTCGAATCGAGATTTGTCTTATATTCAGGCGTGGTATGAATCACCTCACTGTTAAAGTCCTTTAGGATTTTTTTCTCAATATTCTTATCAACCGGTCGATATGGATAATTCCTATTGTATGGAGCTATATCTGCATTCGACCGATTCTCTTCTCGGAAGCAATTGAATGGAGCAGATTCTCGTGCCGCTGTACAATAGAATGCGCCTTGTAAGGGTACGATTCCTCCCATTGTGTCATATTCCATATTATTGGAAAAAATCATCAATTGGGTAATGTTGATGAATGAACGCAGGCGCTTATTAGGAAATCTTTGCTGATTCATTCGTTTGCTTTCTGCTACCATCCCTCCAATATTATTTGGCTTTTTAACCTCAATAAATACGAGAGGCAGACCATTCACAAAGAGGGTAATGTCGGGGCGGAATTCATCCATTCCATTCTTGCAACTAAATTCTGCCGTGAAATAGAAAGAATTATTGGATGGATTATCATAATCAATTAACTTAATCGGCGATACTGATTTCAAGCGCTGATAGAATGCATATCCAAGATCATCATTCTTCAAATCTTTTCTAATGTCCTGGAGCATCTGTTTAGCTGTAATTGAAGAATTTGGATTTAATAGTGTGAACTGCTTTTCAAATTCCTCAATGAGTATGTTTGTGGAAGGATCATAAATCTTCCCTGCATTTTCTTCTGAGATTTTGCCGAAATATTTATAGCCTAATCGTGTCAGATGCACCATGGCCGGCATTTGCACTCTTGTGGCTTCATTAAATTTACTCATGGTTATAGGAGGGTATTGATAGTTCGCTTTGATATAGAAGTTTAGATAACTTCAAAGGTTCAAGTCAAAATTAAGTATTTGAGGGAGAGGGAGGGGGAGGAGAGAGGGAGGGAATCAGAGGGCGCGGAGGGAGGCGATGGTGGCCTTCGGGTCGGCCGATCCGAAGACATAGCTGCCGGCGACAAGGATGTCGGCTCCGGCATCGGCGAGAAGACGGCCTGTTTCGAGGTTCACGCCGCCGTCTACCTCAATCTTAGCTTTGGAGTTGGTGCGGTCGATAAGCTCGCGGAGCCGCTTCACTTTCTCTACCGAATGCTCTATGAAGCTCTGGCCTCCGAACCCGGGATTCACCGACATGATCAGCACTAAGTCAACATCGCGGATCACATCTTCGAGCATCACCACCGGAGTGGCGGGATTAAGCGTGACACCTGCTTCCATGCCGGCCTCCTTGATCTGGCCGATGGTGCGGTGAAGATGGGGACAAACTTCCTGATGGACATTCATGATCCGGGTTCCGGCCTTGCGGAGCGGCTCTATCCATTTCTGGGGCTCCACAATCATCAGATGCACATCCAAAGGCTTTGTGCAAATCTTCGAAACAGCATTGATCACCGGAAAGCCGAAGGAAATATTCGGTACGAAAACACCATCCATCACATCAAGATGGAGATAATCAGACTCAGATGAATTAATCATCTCAATATCGCGGGCCAGATTTGCGAAATCGGCCGACAGTAGGGAAGGAGATACCTGCATATGGAAGTTTATTAAGGATTCTTCTACTTATGTATTTTTGCCGACACAGGCGGTTAGGATTTGGATTTGATCATTTCAAGGAATTCATCTTCGGAGATGATAGGGATGCCGAGGGCCTGACATTTCTCAAGCTTTGCGGGTCCCATATTCTCGCCGGCCAGTACAAAGCTGGTCTTCTTTGAGATACTTCCGACATTTTTGCCGCCTTCGCGCATGATGATATCCTTATATTCATCGCGGCTATGATGGGCGAAGGTGCCTGAGATAACGATTGATTTCCCGGCAAGCGCATCCCCCTGAGGAGCAAGACTCTCTTCGGGAACCTCCATAGTGACTCCGGCCTCCTTTAGCCGAAGGATATTGCCGGCATTGACCGGTTCCCGAAGGAAATCGTAGATATTCTTGGCAATGATAGGCCCGATATCCGGAATCGCAGCCAATTCCTCCAGACTCATTCCCTGCAGACGCTCCATGCTCCGGGCGGCGCGGGCAAGGCGTTTGGCTGTGGTCTCCCCCACATTCGGAATGGAGAGAGCATACAGCACACGTTCAAAAGGCACCTTCTTTGAATCCTCAATACCGGCCATGATGCGCGCTGCGGTCTTCTCTCCTATACGCCCCACTCCCATCAGCTTATCCTCCGTAAGGTCGTAAAGCTGGCCGATGGTGGCGACAAGCCCTATGGCATAAAGGAGTTCGGCGGTCTCTTCTCCGATACCATCGATATTCATCATACGGCGTGCACAAAAATGTTCGATACGACCCGTAATCTGAGGACGACACCCATACTTATTCGGACAGCACCAGGCGGCATCTCCGAAGATACGGGTGAGGGGAGTGCCGCAGACAGGACAATTCTTTACGAATTCCACCTTCTTGCTTCCTTCCGGACGCAAAGACTTGTCTACTCCCGTGATCTGCGGAATAATCTCTCCGGCCTTCTCCACATAAAGACTATCCCCCTCATGGATATCGAGCTCCTGCATGATATCATCATTATGAAGGGAGGCACGTTTTACTATCGTGCCTGAGAGCTGCACCGGTTCGAGATTAGCTACCGGAGTGACTATTCCCATTCTTCCGGTCTCGAACGACACAAACCTCAGGGGAGTGCAGGCCCTCTCGGGATTGAATTTGAATGCCACGGCCCATCTCGGCGATTTAGCTGTGTATCCCAGATTGAGTTGCTGACGCAGCGAATCGACCTTGAAAACCAACCCGTCAGTAGCTACCGGGAGTTCCTTGCGATGTTCATCCCAATAGGCAATGTATTTCTCCACATCCTCAATCGAATGGAGCCGGGCCATAGCTTTAGACACTTTGAATCCCCATTGCTCCGCTATGGTCATATTGACGAAATGGCTATCGGAAGGGAGCTTATCTGCAAGGAGATAATAGAATCGGGCATCGAGATGGCGACGTGCCACCTCGCGTGGATCCTGGGTCTTTAGAGTGCCGGAAGCAGCATTACGCGGATTGGCGAAAAGCGGCTCTTCATTATAGGAGCGTTCGGCATTAAGCTTTTCGAATACCTCCCAAGGCATCAGGATCTCACCACGGATCTCAAACTCCTCCGGCCAATCGCCGGGCAAGAGCTGGAGGGGAATGGAGCGGATGGTCTTGACATTGGCAGTCACATCATCGCCCTGTGTGCCGTCTCCACGGGTCACGGCCCGCACCATACGGCCATTCTTATATGTGATGGATATGGAAGTGCCGTCAAACTTCATTTCTCCCGTAATGGAGAATTCCTCGCCATCAAGAGCCTTCTTCACTCTGGCGAACCATTCGTCCACCTCTCCGATAGAATATGTATTGGCCAGCGACATCATCGGCCGGGCATGCACCACATGCTCAAAACCTTTCGACAGGTCGCTGCCCACTCGCTGAGTGGGCGAAAGAGGATCGGCATACTCCGGATGTTCGGCCTCGAGCTTCTCAAGCTCCTTCATCATCATATCAAATTCCTTATCGGAGATTTCAGGCGCATTGAGGGCATAATATTTATGATTATGGAGATTTAGCTCGGCACGGAGCTGGTCGATTTTTCCTTTGGCATCCATAGCATTCAGGTTAAGAAGTGGATATTGAGTGTTTAATTTGTTTGACCTCCGGTGATCAGATATAGGGGTATACGATATTCCATAGGAACAGAGCCTGTGGAGGCATCGAGGTTCCGGCGGCACAGCGGTTTTTCTGAGAGATTATCCTTTCAACATCCTCCACCGACACTTTTCCGCGGCCAACATCTACGAGAGTGCCGACCACGGCGCGGACCATATTTCGCAGAAAACGGTCGGCCGAGATGGTGAAGACAATTCCCGGCACATGATACTCATTCTCCCACGGACTCCAATACGCTTCCGTAACCTTACATATGTTTGTCCTTGCATCGGAATGCAGTTTGGCAAAGGAAGTGAAATCCTCGGTGTTGAGAAGAATCCGTGCAGCCTTGTTCATCTCCTCCACATTTAATCGTGAAGGGGAATGCCAGCTGAAAGAAGAGAGAAACGGACACTTTTCATATGCCACGAAATACTTATAAGTGCGTTGGGTCGCATCGAAACGGGTATGTGCGTCGTCGGCCACGGGAATGAGGGCCTGAAGAGAAATGGCCGGGCCACAAAGACGATTGAGCGAAAGAAGAAATCTCCCCGGATCGGCGATAGCCTCCCGACCGTCCGGAAGGTCGAAATGAGCATACATCATACGTGCATTCACACCGGTGTCGGTGCGTCCGGCGCCGACAATTGAGATCGGCGCCCGGAGCATAGTGGAGAGGGCTTCCTCGATGGTCTGCTGCACGCTCACCGCATTAGGCTGCGACTGCCAGCCATGAAAAGGAGCACCATCATATGACAGCTTCAGGAAATATCTCATCATTCTCAGAGATCTCGCTCAAGATAAGTGTAGCCATAAAGACCTGAACGGTAATTATTCAGGAACTGACGTCCCTCCTCGGGGGTGATCACGCCGCGTTTCATCGACGCAGTGACCCATGTTTCGAGATTGCGCACAAGTTTCTTGGGATTATACTCCACATAATCGAGCACATCGGCCACAGCCTCACCATCGATGATCTGAGCGATGTCGTAACCATCCTTGGTGAGCGAGATATGCACTGCATTCGTATCTCCGAAGAGATTATGAAGGTCGCCGAGAATCTCCTGATAGGCTCCGACGAGGAACACTCCCAAATAGTAAGGCTCATTGGGCTTGAGATCATGCACCGGTAGCGAATTCGCAGTTCCGGCCGGAGAAACGAAATGGCTTATCTTTCCATCCGAATCGCAGGTCACATCCTGAATCGTACATTCATGAGTCGGCTTCTCCTCAAGTCGGGAAATAGGCATGATGGGGAACATCTGGTCTATGGCCCATGAATCCGGGAGCGACTGGAAGAGGGAGAAATTGCAGAAATATTTCTCCGGTAGCATACGCGCCACCTTGCGGAGTTCTTCCGGCGGGTGTTTCATCGAGCGGGTAAGGTCGCGCACATCGCGTGCCACCGACCAGAAGAGTTTCTCTATCGTGGCGCGGTTCTTAAGATCGAGCAAGCCGAGGCTGAAGAGTTCCAGCGCCTCATCGCGGATCTGGAGCGCGTCGTGCCAATCCTCAAACACACGCTGAGGATCGATCTTATCCCAGATATTATATAATTCCCGGGCCAGCTCATGGGCATTCTCATCGAGCTCGTCATTATCTTTCCAGATAGGGAGCTGGGCTGTTTCGAGCACCTGAATGATAAGCACCGAATGATGCGCAGTCAGCGAACGCCCTGACTCGGTGATGATATTCGGCTGGGGAAGATTATTTTTCACGCACGCATCCACAAGAGCCGACACGGAATCATTCACATATTCCTGGATGGAATAATTCATCGAGCTTTCGCCTGAGGAAGACCGTGTGCCGTCGTAATCCACGCCTAAGCCGCCGCCGATATCCACAAATTCAATATTATACCCCATCTTCTGAAGCTGCACATAGAATTGCATAGCCTCGCGCAGAGCATTCTTGATACGGCGGATTTTGGTGATCTGGCTGCCGATATGGAAATGAATGAGCTTGAGCGCCTCGGTCATTTTATTCTTTTCGAGGAATGAGAGGGCTGTAAGGAGTTCGGAAGAGTTGAGCCCGAATTTGCTGACATCGCCTCCCGACTCCTCCCATTTGCCCGAACCGGAGGAAGTGAGCTTGATACGTATTCCTATATTTGGCATGATTCCGAGCCGCTTCGATACCTCAGCAATCAGCTTGAGCTCATTGAGCTTCTCGACCACAAGGAATATTCTGCGCCCCATCTTCTGGGCTAACAGAGCGAGCTCCACATAATTCTCATCCTTATAACCATTGCAGACGATAATGGAATTCTCGTGGGTGTTGACCGCCAGCACGGCATGGAGTTCCGGTTTCGAACCGGCTTCCAGACCGATATTATATTTATTTCCATGGCTCACGATCTCTTCCACCACGGGGCGCATCTGATTCACCTTAATAGGGTAGACGATGAAGTTTTTTGCATGATAATCGTATTCCTGGGCTGCCTTTTTAAAGCAATCGGATATTTTACGGATACGGTCATCGAGGATATCGGGGAAACGCAGGAGAAGGGGGGCATCGACATCGCGGAGCTGGAGAGCGTCCATCACCTCCTTGATATCCACCTTCGGGCCCCCTTCTTTGGGAGTGACCTGTACATTTCCCTTCTCATTGATGGAGAAATATTTGAGCCCCCAGCCTTTAATATTATAAAGTTCTGAGGAATCTTCAATGCGCCATTTTCTCATTCTGGTATTTTAAATGGTATTTTAAGTAGTTACTTAGTTTTTCAAATTTATAATGTTGAAACATTCCGGAGAGTTCACCTCCGCGTCTCACTATTGCCGACCTAAAATCTCGAGAGTATCGACATAGATTTCCGTACGTCGTCGGGCGATTTTGAACTTATCGGTATATTCGCGCGTCCGCAGTTTTCCCTCGACATAGAGGCGTGTCCCCTTGCGGATATATTTTTCCGCGAAGAGGGCATTCTGGCCTGTCAGCACGAGAATATGCCATTCCGTGATATCGAGCTGAGATCCCGGATTGCGCTCATTTGTTGCCAATGACAGATAAGCCACAGGAAAGTCCTTCTCAGGATAGCGTATCTCCGGATCGCGCCCCACATTGCCGAGTAATATAACCTTATTGACCGACATTAATAAGCGTATGGTTTGAGAGCCAGGCCTGTCTTTTCATGCAGGCCACACATCAGATTCATAATATGCACGGCTTCTCCCGCGCTGCCGCGGAGACGGCCGTCGGCCACAGCATGAAGGCGGAGCTTTCCCTCTTCCGGAATAGATAGGGAGGTGATACATTTTTCAGTGCCCTTCACATCATCGAGCCGTACGGGGGATGTGACTGCAAATGCGAAGTTATGGTCATCATACATCGAATAGACTCCCAGAAGATCATCAAGACCTACGGGGCAGTCGAGATCAGCGGTCAGCTCGATACCGCGCTTTGATGTCGGTGGAAGGATATTTATTTTTAAATCCCCCTTGAAGCTCTGCTGGGTCTCCCGGAGCTGATTGATGATTTCCTTTCGGCTCTTTTCAAGATTGTCGGGCGTCACGAGATCTTCGGGCGCGGAGATATTTAGTGTAATATCTCCATTGAGGAGCATATTGAGTGCTAAAGGAAAGAGCGGAACAAGGGTGAGGGAGGCTATAGGAGAGGGCACATTGGATGTGATGGCGCCCCGGACCATTGATTTGCGGTTGATTTCCGGAAGACCATAGACCATCCCGAGGGAATCGGAATTATGATGATCGATATCCGAAAGGATGATGATTTTAAGTTCCGGACGGGCATGGCGTAGCCGACCCAACGCCGGGGCGTTGGTCTTATCCTCTGCTACGAAAAGGACATCTGTTTTTTCCGGAAGGGCAGACGAAAATGAGAGTGGAGTCTCTCCGAGGAGGCCATGGTGCATGAAACGAGCCTGGCGACCATCTTGTCCAGGAGCCAGGAGAGCCACTATATCCACATCCGGGTGATTCACCAGGATGCGCAACAGTTCGCCGGCCTTGGGAGTGTCGGCTCCTGAGATTGCAACTTTTATCAAAATCTTAGTAATTTATATCAACATCCGGAGCCACATGCCTTTTAGGGGCAACGTCTCCATGGTCGCAAAGATAATAAAATCCGATGAGAATTTCAAGTGATGGATATTCTAATATATCGCTTTCCGAATACGAATGAAGCTAAGACCCTATCCCACAAAAAATGTTAATTCAAGGGCCACAGATTTTAGTCAGATTTGACCTTGCAGGTGAAGGAGCATAGCCCGCTATGCTCCTTCATTTACTCGTCATTGTTTTCTCTTTAAGGAAACTCGTCGATTTTCAATTCCGCACCATAAGCGTCTCAAAAATCTCTAAGTTTTATGTATTCATCAATTGCTGCGAGCAACTTATCTGAATACTCACATAAGGTCGTAAAATTCTTCTGATTAGGAATTTTACGGGCTTTTTATTGAGTTGATAGGGAGGGAGAGTGGTCCCTATAGGTTGTTTATTATTTCCGGAGAAATACCTGTGATTTCCGATATTGAGCCCAGATCCATTCCAGCTTTCTTCATTTTACGGACTATCTCTGTTCTTTCTTTTTCAATTCCTTTCTCAATTCCTAATCTCATACCTTCCTCTCTGCCTTCCTCTCTGCCTTTTTGAATACCTAATTGCACACCTTCCTCATATCGGAAGTCGAGGCCGGCCTGAACCTCACGAAGGGCAGCCAACGATTGGCTGTAGAGCACCATATCCTCTCCCACGACATTCACACTCTCCGCAGAATCAAACAGATCC